>JBHIAG010000103.1:0-6196 GCA_046758465.1 Terriglobia bacterium
GCGTAGGTCGAGAACTTGTAGCCGCGGCGCCACTCAAACTTGTCGACCGCCGTCATCAAGCCGATGTTGCCTTCCTGGATGAGGTCGAGGAACTGCAGCCCGCGGTTGGTGTACTTCTTGGCGATGGAGACGACCAGGCGGAGGTTGGCCTCAATCAATTCGCGCTTAGCCCGGTCGGACTCGGCCTCGCCGCGCTGAATGACCTGGGAGGTGCGCTTGAGTTCGGTGGCAGAGACCTCGGCGGCTTCGAGGGTGCGCAGGTGGGTGCGGACGTCGCGCAACTCCCGCAGCACCTCGCGGGCACCCTCGCCTGAGGCCGACTCGACGCGGCGACCCAGCCGCGCTACTTCGCGCTCGAGCGCCGCGACCTCCTCGACCGTCTGCCGGAGCTTGTCGATCAAGCGCTTGATCTCGGCGTGGTTAAACTCAATCGAGCGCACCAACTGTGAACACCGGATGCGCAAGCGCGCCAGCCGGCCCCGGGCCCGCAGCGCCCGGCGGCTTTTGCGGGCGCGGATTTTGCTGAACCGGCGGTAGGCCTGGCGAGCCTGCTCGTGCACCCGGGCCACTTTGTCGAGCATCCGCAGGACCTGCCGGATCTTTTCCGCGACGCGCTCCTCGGTCAGTTCGTCGTCGTCGAACTGGACAATCTCTTTGATCGAGCGCTCGCCCGCACGCAGCTCGTCGGCCAGCTTCCGCAACTCGTTGATCACCAACGGCGAGCGTGACAACGCCTTCAGCACCCGCACTTGGCCGCGCTCGATCCGCTGCGCAATCGCTACCTCGCCCTCGCGCGTCAGCAGCGGCACCGTGCCCATCTCGCGCAGGTACATGCGGACGGGGTCGTTGGTTTTGTCGAGCGCGCCGGGCGTGAGGTCGAGTTCAATCTCGTGGGTTTTTTCCACCGCGCCTTCGACGGCTTCGGCCTCGCCGGCTACGGGGGTGCGCCTCGAGGCAGACCGCGGCGCTTCTTCCAGGATCTCGATCCCGGCGTCATCAAAGATGGTCAGCAGGTCGTCAATCTCCTCCGAGGACTGCACCTCGGGCGGGAGCAGATTGTTGACCTCGTCGTAGAGCAGGTAGCCTCGTTCCTTGCCCATGCTCACCAACTGGCGAACCTGGTCGTACTTTTCTTCAATAGCCAACGGTGTTACTCCTCGGAAGGCAGGGCGAAGCGGGTCACCGCGACACGGGGGGTCGCAGCAAGGGCCAACTCTTTGATTCGCTTGAGGTTATTCCAATCTCCAAGAACCGCTGTCTGTGCCGCCAGCCTGCCTTCCGGATCAGGACAGCTCACTCTGTTAGACGCCACTCACAGGGCAAGGGTTTGCCCAAAACCCATCGACCATAGCAAGGAAAGCCTATTGCGTCAACTGCTTTCTTAACTTGTGCTTACGGGCCAGAAGCTGACTCAGGCGCTCGTGGTCGTCGCTGCGCTCGGCCTGTTCGATTTCCCGCTGCAACTCGCGCAGCTCGGCTTCCCGGCGTCGCGCGACGAGCGCCGCCAGGCAGGAGCGCGCCTCCTCAAGCGTGCCGGGTCGTGTCGGCTCGAAGGCCAGTTCGAACAGCAGACGGCGCTCGGCTGCACCCATCTGCTCGCCCAGGGCCGCCACCGCGAGCCGCTCGCCGTGCTCCTCCAGGCTCAAGACCTGTTCGAACACCGCCTCCAGCCTGGTGCCGCGATGCGCCTGGGTGTCGCGCAACTCTTTCAGCACATCGGGGCGAATTGCGGGATTTTCGAGCAACAGTTGCAGCAGGCGGCGCTCGGCTGGCCTGACTTCCAGCGGGGTAAACTCGGGCTTGACGCGCATCTGGGTGCGGCGCTCGCTGGCCGCCCGGCGCAACTCTTCGCGCAGCAGCGCTTCCTCGACGCCGAGCCGCTGGGCCACCTCGGTGGCCCATTCGGCGCGTTGAATCCTGTCCGGGACGCGCGCCAGATAGGGCAGCAGGTAGTTCAGCGCCCCCACGCGCCCCTCGCGCGTCCCCAAGTTGAACTGCGCCCGCGCCCGCGCGACCAAAAAGTCAATGTAGGCCAGCGCCTGCTTGACCTCGGCCTGATAGGCCTCGGCGCCCCTCTCGCGGATGAACCCGTCGGGGTCGAACCCCGCCGGTAGTGCCACCACGCCCGCCTCCAAGCCCTGCTCGAGCAGCAGGTTGAGCGAGCGCTCCGTGGCCGCCACCCCGGCCGAGTCGGGGTCGTAGCTGACGGCTACGCGGCGGCTGAAGCGGGCGAGCAAGCGTACCTGGGTTTCGGTCAGGCTCGTGCCGCAGGTGGCCACCACGTTGGTGAGGCCGGCTGTATGCACGGCAATCGCGTCCATGTAGCCTTCGACCAGCAGCGCCAACTCCGCCCGCCGGATGGCCTCCTTGGCGCGGTGGAGGTTGTAGAGCACGCGGCTCTTGGAATAGATGGGGGTCTCGGGCGAGTTCAAATACTTCGGCAGGTCCTCGCCCATCGCCCGCCCGCCAAAGGCCACCGGCCGGCCACTCTCGTTGGCAATGGGGAACATGATGCGGCGGCGGAAGCGGTCGTAGAGTGTGCCGTGCTCGTCTGTGTTTACCAGGCCACTGGCCGCGATGAGCTCGCGCTGGCAGCCGGCGCCGCGCAGCCGCTCGACCAGGGCGTCGCCGCCGGCCGGGGCGTAGCCAATGCCAAACTCCTCGATCGTCTGGTCGGTGAGCCCGCGGTCGTGCAGGTAGCTGTGCACCAGCTTGCCCTCTTTCGTGGTGGCGAGTTTCTCGGCAAAGAAGCGCGCGGCCTGCTCGTGTAGCTCCACCAGGCCCGTGCGCAGCCGCGCCGTCTTCTCCTCAGCCGGCGTGCGTGGCCTGCGGGCGGGCAGCGCAATCCCGCACTTCTCTGCCACCAGCCGCAGCGCTTCGGGAAAGCTCACCTTCTCCATCTCCATCACGAAGCTGAACACATCGCCGCCCCCGCCGCAGCCGAAGCAGTGGTAAATCTGCTTGACCGGGTGGACGGCAAACGAGGGCGTCTTTTCGGTGTGGAAGGGGCAGAGGCCCATAAAGTTCTGCCCGGCTTTCTTCAGCCGCACGTAGTCGCCCACCACGCGGACAATGTCCGCCTGCTGCTTGACCCGCTCGGCAAGGCTGCCTGGCTCCGCCATTGGCATGCTCTAGAAAAGAGAAAATGGAAAATAGAAAATAGGGCTGGCCTCCGTTGTCGCAGCGCGTATACAGCACGTGCTCGCACGTGGAGACATGCTAGTTTGACTCCGTGGTCTCTTTGAGTTTCCTCGTCGATCGGATATAGCCGTTCAACAGACGAATCACTTCCATAGCCATGCCTTCCAGTTCGCGGTACTTTCCGCGCGGGCTGTATCCTGCATCAAGAGCTGTGGTGAAATGGTCGCGCAACTCGTAGACGGAAGCGCGGCTTTGCCGACAGAATTGCATGTTCTCTTGATAGGAGAAACGCCCGTAGCCCTCCGCCAGATTGGCGGTTACCGAAACGGCTGCCCGCCGAATTTGTGCAGCCAGCCCAAAGCTTTCCTCGTTGGGAAAACTACGAGTTAGGCGATCCAGTTCCGCGCGGAGCTTGCGAGCAGCCTGCCAGGTGTGCAGTTGTGTGAAGCCGCGGACTTTCTTTCGGTTGCTTGAAGGCGGCTCCTGTTTTCTATTTTCCATTTTCTAATTTCTCTTTAACGCAACCACGGTGACGCCGGGCCCGCCGTGTTCGCGCTCGGCCTCGCGGGTCGCCTCCACGTGCGGGTGCTCGGCCAGGAACTCAGCCAGGGCTTTCTTGAGGGCACCTTTGCCGGTGCCGTGGAGGATGCGGACTTCGGTGAGTTCGGCCAGCACGGCTTGGTCGAGGAATTTGTCCACGCGCTCGCGGGCGTCTTCGACGCGCAGGCCGCGGACGTCCAACTCTTCGACCTTTTGACTCTTCGACTCTTTGACCCTTTGCGCCCTTACCGTAATTTTTGCCTTCGGCTTGGCGGGCGCGACGGCGACAATGTCGGTGAGGGCGGCGCGCATGCGCAGGCTGCCGAGCTGCACTTCCACGGTGCGCGCATCGAGTTTCCGTCGCACCTGGCCACGCTGCTCGATGCCGCGCACGCGCACCCAGGCGCCGGGGACGATGGCTTCCGGGTCAACGCGCGTTTCCGGAGGGGCAGGTTTGGCGGTCTCGCCGAGGTGGGTGACAATGGCGGTGGCGAAGGCCTGCTTCAACTCTGCCTGCACGCGGGTCAAGTGTCGCGCGCCGGCTTTCTCCCGGCGGCTTCTTGCCGCGGGTCCGCGCACGGCGTCCACCACCGCGCGCAACTCGTTCCGATACTGCGCCATCGTTGTTTGCAACTCCCGTTCGAGTTCGGCGAGTTTGGCGCGCTGGGCTTTCAGGTAGTCCTGGCGCGCCCGCTCGCGCTCGGCGCGCAGCCGGTCGAGTTCCGCGCGCACCTCGGCTTGCAGTTGTTCGAGCTGCTGCTGGGTGCGGTGGAGCGAGCGAACCAATTCTTGGTTCTCGCGCGCCTCGGCGCTGAGCTTGTCACGGGCTTGCTGGATAATCGCGGGTGGCAGGCCCAGCCGCGCCGCCATCTCGATGCCGCTAGAAACCCCCGGCACGCCCAGGCGCAGGCGATAGGTGGGCCGCAGGTTGACCTCGTCGAACTCGACGGCGGCATTCAGCACGCCGGGTGTGGTGGCGGCGTAGGCCTTCAGGCGCTCGTGGTGCGTAGTGGCGACGACGAGGGCGGAGGCCCGGCGGAAGTGTTCGAGCAGGGCGATGCCGAGCGCGGCGCCCTCTTCCGGGCTGGTGGCCGCGCCCAGCTCGTCGAGCAGCACCAGCGAGCGAGCGTTCACCTCCCTCAGCATTTGGCGCAGGTTCAGGATGTGGGCGGAAAAAGTGGAGAGGTTCTCGACGAGGGACTGCTCGTCGCCGATGTCGGCGAGGACGTGGTCGAAGACCGGCAGCGTGGCCTCTTCGGCCGGTACCGGGATGGCTGCCTGCGCGGCCAGCGCCGCCAACCCGATGGTCTTCACCGCGACGGTCTTGCCGCCGGCGTTGGGGCCGCTGATGACCAGGACGTGTTGCTCGGGCGTCAACTCCGCCGAAAGGGGAACCATCTCGCCGCTACGGGCCCGCAGGGCCGCCGCCAGCAACGGATGGCGGACGCCGCGCAGGCTCAGGGTGCCATTGGAGTTGAACTTGGGGATGGCACAGTTGAATTCGAGGGCAAAGCGCGCGCGCGCAAAAATCGAATCCAGTTCGCCGATAATTTCTGCCGCGCGCACCAGGGCGCTGTGGCGCGCGGCCAGGCGACGTGTCAGCTCGGCCAGGATGCGGCGAATCTCGGCGGCTTCCTGCTCGCGCAGGGCGACCAGTTCGTTGTTGAGGGCGATGGTTTCGAGTGGCTCGAGGAAGAACGTGTGGCCGGTGCGACTCTCCGCGTGAATGACGCCTTGGGGGCGCGTGCGGGCGTCGGTGCGGATGGGCAGCACCAAGCGGCCGCCACGCAGGGTGACGAACTCGTCTTGCAGGGCAGCCTGTTCGGCGGCCCGCTCCAGTACGCGCTTGAGCGTGTGGTGGAGCTTCTGCTCGGTCTGCTGGATGCGGCGGCGGATCTCGGCCAACTCCGCCGAGGCGTAGGTGTCCACCTCGCCGCCGGGAAGGATTTTCCTGTGCAGGTCGCGTTCCAGGGCCGTGTGGTCGCCGAGTTGCGCGACCGTCTCGCGCAAGCGCGGCAGCAGTTGCCGGAAGCGCGGTGCGCCCAGGGTGGTGCGCGCCTGCGAGGCAGCGGCGAGCAAGGTAGCAAGTGCGAGGAGCTCTTCGGGCGCCAGTACCGCATCGCGCACGGCGAGCTGCGCCAGCAGCGGCGCCGGGTCCGCCAGGCTGGCAAAGCCGAGTTCGTTGCCCGCCTGCGCGGGCAGGCCTGCCTGCGCAGGCCGGGCCTGGCGGACGTACTCGAGCGCCGCGGCGCCGCGTGCCAGTGCGGGTTCAATCCAGGCGGGGTCGCGCGACGGGGCGAGGGCCTCGACGGCGGCGCGGCCGGGCGCGCAGGTGGTACGGGCGCGCACCAACTCGCGAAGCTGAGGGAATTCCAACCGCTCGAGGGTTGCGGGGTTCATGCAGGCTGCGGCCCCTACGGGCAGGCGCGAACATCCTAGACTCACCGCCCAGTGGTGTCAATTGCAGTGGTTATCCCCGAAGATGTTGTTCGAGGAACTTGACAGCCTCTTGCGG
>JBHIAG010000104.1:0-6162 GCA_046758465.1 Terriglobia bacterium
GCTTGCGGTCAATTGCGAACGGGCTTGCCGGTCTTCAATATAGATTGGATGCGCTCCTGCGTCTTGGGTTCCCCGCAGAGGCTGACAAAAGCTTCACGCTCCAGGTCGAGCAGATAGTGTTCGCTCACCGGTTGCGACGGGTTGAGGTCGCCACCGGCCATCACCGTGGCGAGCTTTGAGCCGATGTGAGCTTCGTAGTCGCTGATGTAGTCGGCCCGGCGCATGAGGTGGATACCCAACTGGAACGTGGCCAGCATCTCCTCGCCACCAACGACGATGTCGGTACGTGGAGCCGCTGGCCGATAGCTGCGCGCCAGTGCCAGCACGCTCTCTTTGGCGTCGGCGACGAGCCGGTCAAGGTTCATCGTCACCAAGTCGCCTTCGCCGAGGAAGCCCAGTTGGCGGGCCTCTTCCGCGCTGGTGGACACCTTCGCCCTGGCCAGGGTTTCGAAGGTGTGGCGCAGGTGATGGTAGCGCTCCAGCTCAGAGTGGGCGGAGTCGAGCGTGCGCAGCACCATTTCTTTTGTGCCGCCGCCAGCGGGAATCAGCCCCGCACCTGCCTCGACCAAGCCAATGTAGAGTTCGGCCGCGGCATGGACGCGGGCGGCATGGAGAGCGATCTCGCAGCCGCCACCCAGCGTCATCCCGTGCGGGGCGACGACAACGGGTCGCGGCGCGTACTTGAGCGCAAGATTGGCGTTCTGGAAGGCGCGCACCACCTGGTCAATCTCATCCCACTCGCCCTCCTGCGCGGCGACGAGCAACAGCACCAGGTTGGCACCGACCGAGAAGTTCGGCGCCTGGTTGGCGATGACCAAGCCTTCAAAGTTCTTGGCCACTTCCTCGACGGCAACGTTCATCATCTGGATGATGTCGCCGCCGATCGAGTTCATCTTGGTGTGGAATTCCAGGCAGGCAACGCCGTCGCCGAGGTCAATGAGGCTGGCGCCGGCGTTGGAGCGAATGGTGCGGGTTTGCTCCTTGAGGTCGCGCAGGAAGATGACGCCGGGGCGGGGAGCGAGCGGCAGGTAGGCGTCGGCGGCGAGGTCGAACACAGCAGGCTGCGTGTCGGCGCGCGCATAGAAGGATTTCTTACCTGCGGCCAGCAGCTTTTCCACCAGCGGCGGCGCGGGCCGCTTCTCTTCTTGCCAGCGCGCCAGCGGGAACTCCACACCGAGAAGATCCCAAATCTCGAACGGCCCCAGCTCCCAGTTGAAGCCGTAGCGCATGGCCGCGTCAATCTCGGCTGGGCTGTCGGCAATTTCCGGGATACGGCTTGCGGCGTAATGGAAAAGGTCAGCGAGTTGGCACTGGTAGAACTGAGCGCTGCGGTCGCGTCCGCCGAGCAGGCGCGGGAGGCGTTCGCCGAGTTGGTCGAGGTTGCGGGCTAGCTCGAGCGCGGGCAGTTGTGGGCGCTGGCGCGGGCGGTAGTCGAGGTTCTTCCGGTCGAACGTAAGGATTTCAGAGCCGGCGGCGCGTTTGATGCGCTGGTAGAAACCCTGGCCGGTTTTCTCCCCCAGCCAGCGGCGTGCGAGCAAAGTTTCCACAAAGGCGGGCAGGCGAAAGCTTTCGCGGCGCTCATCCTCCGGGGCGTTCGCATAGAGGTTGCGCACCACGTCGGCAAGCACGTCGAGGCCGACGATGTCGGCGGTGCGGAAGGTGGCCGAGCGCGGCAGGCCGAGCACCGGGCCAGTGAGTTCGTCCATCTCTTCGATGGTAAAATCCATCTCCTGCATCAGCCGCAGGCTGTTCATCATGGCGAAGGTGCCGATGCGGTTGGCGATGAAGTTGGGCGTGTCCTTGGCGCGCACGACAACTTTGCCGAGCGTGCGCTCGGCGAGCTCGCTGACGGCCGCGACGACTTCAGGCAGGGTGTCGGCGATGGGGATGACCTCGAGCAGGCGCAGATAGCGTGGTGGGTTAAAGAAGTGCGTGCCGAGCCAGTGGCGACGCAACTCCTCCGAGCGCCCTTCGGCGATCTGGCGGAGCGGCAGGCCGCTGGTATTCGAGCTGACGATGGTGCCGGGCCGGCGGACGCGCTCGATGCGCGCGAGCAGGCTGCGCTTGATGGCCACGTCCTCTGCAACCGCTTCGATGATCCAGTCGGCCTCGGCCAGCCAGTCCAGGTGGTCGTCGAAGTTGCCCAGGCGCACGCGCTCGGCCCAGTCGGGACGAAAGAGCGCGGCGGGTTTGGCCTTGACCGCTGATTGCCAGCCTGCCCGCACAATGCGGTTGCGGACGGCCGCGCTCGTGCGCGTGAGCCCGCGTTTTTTCTCGGCGTCAGTCAGCTCAGCGGGAACGATGTCGAGCAGGATGGGCTGCAGGCGGGCGTTGATGAGATGGGCGGCGATGCGCGCGCCCATGACACCGGCGCCGAGAACGGCAACGGTTTGAATGCGTGGTACCACCTACGGCCTGTCCTCTACGGGTGAATGACGCGACCAGCGATGTTTCCCACGGCCCCGATGGCATCGGGGCAGGCAGGAAACGCGAGCCTACTGGAAGGGTGGGGATTCGTCAAGAGCCGGGCTGAGAGCCTCGGCTAGCAACTTTTTGTTGAACGTGGCTGTCCAATGGTATAGAGGGACTTGAGGAAGAGCTATGGACATGCGAGGCCTGGGGCAGGAGCTGCGGCGGGGGCTGCGGCGCATTCGCGAGTTCGCCTACGCGCGCCGGCCGCGGCCCGCAGGAGCACGACCCACACTGGGCTTGGCACTGGGCGGAGGTTTCGCTCGCGGCATCGCCCACATCGGCGTGCTCAAGGTGCTGGAAGAAAACGGCCTGCGCCCCGACTACCTGGCCGGCACCAGTGCGGGCAGCCTCATCGCCGGGGGCTACGCCGGCGGCGCCAGCATCGCGGAACTGACCCGCGTGGCCCGGCGCATGCGCTGGAAAGACTTCGCCCGCTGGACAGTGTCCCGCATGGGGCTGGCCTCGAACGCGCGCATGGAGAACTTCATCCGGCGATTCTTCCGCGCGCTCCAGTTCGAAGACCTGAAGATTCCGCTGGCGGTGGTGGCGACCGACCTGGTGCAGGGCAAACCGGTGGTCTTCACTGCGGGGGAACTGGGGCTGGCGCTGCGGGCCAGTTGTGCCTACCCGGGACTGTTTCTGCCGGTGGCCTACAACGGCAGCCTGCTGGTGGACGGCGGGCTGGTGTGGGCGGTGCCGACGAAGCCGGTGGCTGAACTCGGCGCTGAGATTGTCCTAGCGGTGCCGCTCGATGCCGGTGCGGAGCCGGTGAACCCAAAGAGCCTGGTGGACGTGCTCGGGCGGTCGCTCAGCATCGCGTCGGATGCGGCCAAGCCGCTCTGGCGCGAGCACGCCGACCTGATTGTGGAGCCACTGGTCGGCCACTATCGCTGGGACGACTTTGAGCAGGCCGATGAGCTGATTCGCGCCGGCGAAGCCGCCATGCGAGAAGCCATGCCGCGCCTGCGCAGCTTGCTGGCAGCGCGCCCGGCGGCCAAAGTAACCTCGCCCTAGAAACACCACAACACCCCTGCCCCGAGTAGAATACCCCCGTGCCGATTCCCGTAGCTTTGGACGTGGACACGGGCGTGGATGACGCGCTGGCCCTGATCCTGGCGCTGCGCTCGCCGGAACTCGCCGTCCGCGCGGTGAGCTGCGTGGCTGGCAACACCTCGGTCGAGTTTGCCACGCGCAACACGCTGCTCGTGCTCGATCGGCTGGAGGCGCGGCGGGATTTACGGGTGGCGCGCGGCGCGGCCCAGCCGCTGGCGCGACCCCTCGCCCCCGCGGGCGAAGTACACGGAGCCGACGGGCTGGGCAATACCAGCGCGCTCTATCCACCCTCGACGCGCCCCTACGGGATGGACGGGGTTGCGTTGCTGCTCGAAACCATCCAAGCACAGCCCGGCGCGCTGACCCTGATTGCGACCGGGCCCATGACCAACCTGGCGCAGGCAGTCGCGCGGGAGCCGGCCGCGTTCCGCCAGCTCAGAGAGATTGTCCAGATGGGCGGGGCGGTGGCGGTGCCGGGTAATGTGAGCCCGCACGCGGAGTTCAACCTCTGGGTGGACCCGGAGGCCGCAGCCGCGGTGTTTGCGGCCGGAGTGCCGCTGCGGCTGGTGCCGCTCGACGTCACCGAGCAGCTCGTACTTACGCGCGCACGAGTGCGGCAGCTTGCGCAGGAGCGCGACTCCGGCGTGTTCCAGTTTGTGCGCGAATGCACAGTGCTCTACTTCGATTTCCACCAGCAGCGCGTGGGTATCAACGGCGGCCACCTGCACGACCCGGCGGCCGTGACCGCCGCTATCCATCCCGAATGGTTCACCTGGCGCCGCGCGCGTCTGGGCATTGACACCGGCGAGGCCGAGCGGGGCCGGCTGCGCGTCGAATGGCCCTCCGAGGCGGGCAGGGACGAGGCGGGAACAGCGCAGGTAGCCGTGGGCAGCGAAGCCGCGCGGGTGGTGGACTTCATCGCCGACCGCGTCTGCCAGTAGGAAGACTGACCCACCCCGGCCAGGGCTGCTACCCGCCCGATTTCTAAGTCGGGGGCTTACGTACGGGCTAAAGCCCGTACCCACACAAAGCCTAACCGAGCGGGGCCGGCTGCGCGTCGAATGGCCCTCCGAGGCGGGCAGGGCACAGGTGGCCGTGGGCGTCGAGGTCGCGCGCGTGGTTGACTTCGTGGGAGAGCGCGTCTGCCACTAGCTGAAACCATGTGGTTTTGGCGCAGCTAGAGGACAAAGGTAGGTCCCTACGATTGTAACCTGAGTGCTACGTAGCGGGTTCTCCCTCTTGGACGGGTGCCTTACCTGAGCTACTGACCGCATGATAGAGTGAAGCGAAAGCTAGACTTATCCACATAATAGCTATAATGATTCCCACACCGAGGCAGATCAGCCCTGCGATACCGATAGGAATTGACAATAAGCCGATAAGGAACACTTTCCACGCGTGCCCACCTGTCATGCGCCAACTCTCCTTAACTGCCTCGATTACTTGCATTTTCCGGTCTACTACAAGGTAGGGTGTAAAGGCTAACTTACACGCAAATATGATTCCTGGTACTATTAAAAGCACAAACCCAATGCCGATGATAACAGCAACTAGTAGACTCGCCAAAACGACATTCCAGTAGTTATGAAAAACTTCGAACATATCTTTGATGTCGAGCGGATCGTTTCTCGCTGCCTTAAGATAGGCGAACAAAACACCGTAGCCTATGGGGTTGGTAAGTAAGATACCATAGGCAAACGAAAGGACGCCTGCCGCAGCAACACCGGCATCTCCATTCCCCCGACCAATATTGAGTATAGCGGAACCGGCGGAAATCAGCCCGAATATGATGCCAATGAGAAATAGCTCCAGGAAGTACTTCCACAGCTGTCGCCAGCCATTAGCGTAGGACGAACCCACTCCAATCACGGGAAGCGGCTGAACGGTAGCTACGAAAGTATTCCCGCACTTGCTACAGAACTTGGCATCGTCAGGCAACTGGGTGCCGCAGTAGCAGCAATACATACCGACGTTCCTATGGGGAGGGCTGTTGCGTGTCAGAGGATAGCTTCGGGGATGACGACAGTCAAGCGGGCAAAAACCTGCCACCGCCGTTGACCGAGCCGACCGGTTGATAGTTTCGGGTCAGCAAGACTATGCTTCTTATCCCAATGCACCTTCTTGGTCCCCGGATGGGAGATACATAGCTTTCAACTGGGGATTTAGCTCCGATTACGAAATCTGGCGCTGAGCCACTTCTTGCCCCGTGAGTTGCCCTCCGAGGCGGGCAGGGACGCGGCGGGCACGGCGCAGGTGGCCGTGGGCGTGGAGGTCGCGCGGGTGGTGGACTTCATCGCCGCGCGCGTCTGCCGCTAGCAGTGCTACTTGGTAGCTGAAGCGCGAACCATCAGCCACGTGTGAGCAAATCCCCTTTTCAGGGGAACGGCTCGACAGGTTCCGCCAAATTCGAGAATTGTCGTCCTGCTAGGCTGGAGGAGAGGGAATCGCCGCCTGGGGGTGGCCCTACCCCCCGGAAATACCAACACCCACTACAACCAGACTGAGGCGCCTTACTTCTCTTCTGCGACCTTGACCATGATGTGGGCGTACGGAGTGCCCTTCCACATGACGTAGACAGGGTCCTTCGGATCCGTGGACAGCCCCTCAAGCATGGCTGGATCCGGTACCAAGATCATC
>JBHIAG010000105.1:0-6138 GCA_046758465.1 Terriglobia bacterium
AGGCCGATTTGCTTTCCATCCTGACCTCCCCCAACCGCTAAGGCGCTGGCCTCAGCGCAAGAAAAGCCCCGCGAAGAATGAACTGAGCAAAGGGTGTAGGTGAGGTGCGATTCACCAGCCTACCCGTCGCCCCTGGTTCCGCGCGTCCAGCCATTTTTTGAGCGGCGCGAAGTAATCGAGGATGGCCGTGGCATCCATTTGCGTCTCGCCGGTGAGTGCTTTGAGAGCCTCCGGCCAGGGGCGGCTCATCCCCATCTCAAGCATCTTCTTGAGTTTCTCGCCTGCGGGCTGGCTTTTGTAGATGGAGCAGCGGTGCAGCGGCCCCTGGTAGCCTGCCTCCCGGCAGAGAGCCCGGTGGAACTGGAACTGCAAGATGGTGGCGAGGAAGTAGCGGGTGTAGGGGACATTGGCCGGGATGTGGTATTTGGCGCCCGGGTCGAAATCGTTTTCGCTGCGCGGCACCGGGGACGCGATTCCCTGGTATTTTTCTCTCAGTTCCCACCAAGCTTTGTTGTACTCGGAAGGGCTGATCTCCCCCGAGAAGACCTTCCAGCGCCACTGATCGATCAGCAGGCCGAAGGGGAGAAAGGCTACTTTATCCAGGGCCATCTTCATCAGGAGCCCCAAATCGCCGTCCGGCGCGGGCACCTTGTCCAGCAAACCGACCTGCGCCAGGTAGTCGGGCGTGACGGAAAGAGCCACCGTGTCGCCGATCGCCTCGTGAAAGCCGTCGTTGGCGCTGCCCCGGTAGAGGGGCGGCTGGTGGCGGTAGGCGCGCTGATAGAAGTTGTGTCCCAGCTCGTGGTGGACAGTGACAAAGTCCTCGCCGGTGATCTCGATGCACATTTTGATCCTGAGGTCTTGATCGGAATCGAGATTCCAGGCGCTGGCGTGGCAGACCACGTCGCGATCCGCGGGTTTGGTGAAGAGGGAGCGCTGCCAGAAAGTCTCGGGCAGAGGGTTGAATCCGAGGGAAAGGAAAAAGCGCTCGCCGTAACGCACCATCTCCCGCTCATCCACTTTTTTGGCGCGCAGCAATTCCGTCAGGTCGAAGCCGGGATCACCTTCGCCGGGGGCGAGCAGCGGATAGATGTTGCCCCAACTCTGACTCCACATGTTGCCGAGCAGGTGGGCGGGGATCAGTCCGTCCTGGGGAACCAGCTCGGGGCCATATTTTCTAACCAACGCGGCGCGCACGTGAGCATGGAGCGCATTGTAGAGGGGCTTGACCTGCTCCCAGAGCCGCTCCACCTCGGCGCTGAAGGCTTCCGGCGGCATGTCGTATTGGGAACGCCACAGCGCCCCCAGGTCGGTGAAGCCCAGCTCGCGCGCGCCCTTGTTCGCCAGTTCTACAAACCGCTGGTAGCGGTGTCGCATGGGCGGCGCAATGGTTCGCCAGCCCCGCCACAGGTCCAGCAGCTCGTCGGGATCACGGCTGGTGGCCAGGATGCGGCTCATCGCGCTCAGGTCGAGGCAGTCGCTGGCTTCGCCTTTCGGGCAGTAGCGTCCTTTGCCGTAGAGGCTCTCCAGGGAGGCGGCGATCCCGGTCAATTCCGCCTGCTCGTCCGGGTCGCTGGGTGCCGGCAAGGTCAGGGAGAGCTTGAGCAATTTCAGCTTGCGGGCAAGGTCGTAGGGGAGGGCCAGCGCGTCGAAGCGGGTGGCGGCGGCAGCCAACTCCATCGTAACCGCGATCGCTTCCTTGCGCGCTTCGGCCGCCATCTGCTCGGTGTCTTCGGTGATAAAGTTGCTTTGGACCCAGGAGGCGCGCTCGGCCTTGATCCAGAGGTCCAAAAGACGCTTTTCTGCTTTCTCCACGAAGGCACGGGCCTCGCTGACGGTGGGCGGGCCTGCGTTTTCCCCACTTGCGCGCGGGCTGGCGATCCCGGCGGCGGGTACGGCCAGCAGAACGAGGACTGCAATGGCGGGTAGCGGTTGGCCCCGCTGTCTCGAAGAGTTGTGTCGCATGATGACCTCCCCTTGCCGCTATTCGACTGTCCCCCCGGCCTGCTCGCCTTGTGGAATTGAGTGCGGCCCTGCTTCGTTCAGGCAGGGAGTTTCTTTTACTGCGCCACCTGAATCCTGAAGGGCACGGCGAGCTTTTCCCAGCGCAGCACCACGGTAGCGGACTTGGCGCTCAGGTTCTTGAAGCTAAAGCTCATCCATTCCTCGTGCTCCGCCGCCCGGGGCTTCACCTTGATTCGCAGGGCGTCCTGGGCGGCGTCGTAGTTCATAGCGCCCCACTGCTGGGCGGTTTTGTTGAAGATAATGGTCCATTCGGTTGCACTCGGGATGGTGAACAGGCCGTAGGTGCCCGCCGGAAGGTTCTGAGCCTCGATGGTGACATTGTTGCTGAAGGCAATAGTGGTGGCCTCGTTGGCTCCGGCACGCCAGACCTTGTCGTAGGGCACAAGCCCACCCCAGATTTTCCGTCCCTTCACACCGGGCCGGCCATAGCTGATGGTTACTTGGGTCACGCCGATAGTTTGCGCAACGCTGGCGTTGGGGCTGGGGCGTGGCTTATCGGAGGCTCTCTGGCCCAGGGCTGGTGTGGCCGCCAGTGCCACTAGGGTCACCAGAAACAAGAACGAGTACTTAGGTTTGCGCATGCTCTTCCTCCTGTGTGTCTTTGCCTGCAGAAGCATTATATGCGTTCGGAGCGGCGAGGGGTGGCGGAGAAGGTGACGAGCCGCTGCCCCATCACGTTGGCAAAATAGCGCAGAATTTCGGTCATCTCCAGCAAATCTTTGTGCCCACGCTTCCACCCGACCCAGCGCTTCAGCCGAATCCACAGGTGCAGCAGGTGAAAGTCGAGGATGAGGAGGCGCTCGCGGCGTGCATAGCGTCCCACGTGCAGGGTGGCCGCATGGCGGAGCAAGTAGGTCAGCGCCTCGTAGTCGCGCTGCAAGGTTGCCAGCACGCGCTGGCAGTCGGCGATCTCCTCTGGACTTTCCCCGAGCGCCTGGCGGAGGGCGAGGAATTCCCACTGGTGAGCTGTGGCCACCTCAGCCGCATAGTCTCGCTCGAAGCGCTGGCGCAGGATTCTCCGGCAGGTAACGCGCAGCCAGAAGATCAGCAACAAAATGGAGACGACGAGAACGAAGACACTGATGAGCGGCGCAGACATCTTACCTCATTCGCTTTGGTTCTCGTGAACCTGCACTTGCCCTGCGGCCCCGCGGTGTCTCGGTGCCGGCTCGTCTTCGGCTACGCCCAAGAGAGTATAGAGCCACACGAGGGTCCCCAACATTCCTAACACTTTTCCCCTTCATTGGTTGTATCTTTTCGTTGTATTTTTCGCAATACCCGGGCCCCCAGGTCGGCCCAAGCCAGGAGGTTCTGGATGCCTACCCCCACGCGGAGCGACGCCTGGCAGTTACTGTGCGAGTACACGCAGAGCGACAGTTTGCGGAAGCACGCGCTGGCGGTGGAAGCCTGCCTGCGCGCCTACGCCCGTAAGTTCAATGGCGATGAGGAACTGTGGGGCATTGTCGGTCTGCTGCACGACTTTGACTACGAGCGCTACCCCAATGCCCCTGACCATCCCACTGAGGGCTCGAAGGTTCTCCGCGCCCGCGGCTACCCGGAAGAGATTATCCGCGCCATCCTCTCCCACGCTGACTACATGGGCGTGCCGCGCCTCACCCCGCTGGAGAAGACCCTCTACGCCTGCGACGAACTCGCTGGGTTTATCACTGCCGTCGCCCTCGTCCGCCCCAGCAAGCGTCTGGCCGAGGTGGAAGTCAAGTCGGTCACCAAGAAGTTCAAAGACAAAGCTTTCGCGCGCGGCGTCAACCGCGACGACATCTTCCGCGGCGCCCGGGAACTGGGTGTGCCGCTGGAGGAGCATGTTGGCTTGTGTCTCGCGGCCATGAAGGCCATCGCCGACCCGCTGGGTTTATCCTGAGTCCCGCCAGCCTGCTCCCGAAGCTTCGGGACGGGCTTGCGGAATCGAAGGGCCTCGCTGGCCTGCCCGTCCCTGCCTGCGGTAGGCAGGCGCTAGGCGGGACTCGACAACCAGAACCACTGGCCACATCATCAAGAACGCACGATTTCTCTTTGCAAAATCGGCCGGCGTGTGAAACGATGTGCTGCCTGAGGACGTCCAATCGTATAAGAATAATTTCTTGCGCGTTGGGGAAACACCGTTAGCCTTCTATCGACGGCTGCACAAGTAATGTCCGAAACGGGAGAGGTGAACAGGTGCGTGGAATAGGCGAAAAAGCAGATTCCTCCCCGTACGGGTCGGAATGACAACCGCCCCGTACGGGTGCAGCGATCAATAAAGCGTAGCGAACCCACCTATCTCTGCGTACGGTAGGTGGAAGAGATTACTGGATGGAGGTAGGAATGCTGGCACGGAATCCGCGTCTTGTGGTGTTGGGGCTCATCGTTTCGCTTGTGCTCTGCGTCGGTGCAGTGGCCGAGCAGGCAGCGTTCACTCTTGAGCAGATAATGAGCGCGCCCTTTCCCTCCGGCCTGACTGCCGCTGCTTCCGGCGGCAAGGTAACCTGGGTGGCGAACGCGCAGGGGGTTCGCAACATCTGGGTGGCGGAAGCGCCTGACTACCAGGGGCGCCCGGTGACTTCCTACACCGAGGACGATGGCCAGGCAATCTCCTCTCTCGCGTGGACCCCGGATGCCAGCGCCATCGTCTACGTCCGCGGCGGCAACACCAACCGGCAGGGCGAATACCCCAACCCGTTGAGCGACCCGGAGGGAGTCGAACAGGCCATTTGGGTGGTGCCGGCGGGCGGCGGGGAACCGCGGCGTCTCGGCAAAGGCAGCTCACCGAGCGTCTCTCCGCAAGGCGACCGCGTCGCGTTCATCTTCAAGAGGCAAGTTTGGTGGGCGCCGCTGGAGGGGAGCGAGAAGGCCGAGCAGTTGATCCACGCGCGGGGACGGTGCAGCTCACTGCGCTGGTCTCCGGATGGCGCTCAGCTCGCCTTCGTGAGCAATCGCAGAGACCACAGCTACATTGGCGTCTACGACTTGGGGGCCAAGACCGTTCGCTACCTCGATTCCGGCGTTGACCGCGATCGCAGCCCGGTCTGGTCGCCCGACGGCAAACAGATTGCCTTCATCCGTATCCCGGCGTCTCGCGAGCTGTTTATCTTCGGACCGCACCGCCGCGGCGAGCCCTGGTCGATTCGCGTTGCCGACCTCGCCAGCGGCCGTGGCCGTCAGGTGTGGAGAGCCGAAGAGGGGCAGGGCAGCGTCTTCCACACTGTGGTCGCCAGCAATCAATTGTTCTGGGGCGCGGGCGACCGGTTGGTATTTCCCTGGGAGCGCGACGGCTGGACGCACCTCTATGCTGTCTCCGTAGAAGGCGGGCAAGCCACGTTGCTTACTCCGGGGGAATTTGAGGTCGAATACGTCTCCCTCAGTTCGGATCGAACGAAGCTGCTTTTCAATTCCAACCAGGATGACAGCAACCGGCGGCACATTTGGAGTGTGCCGGTGGCGGGCGGCCGGCCCACGGCGGTGACGAGCGGCACGGGAATCGAATGGGCGCCGGTGATGACGAGTGACGGCAAGGCCGTGGCCTTCCTGCGTTCCGATGCCCGACGGCCAGCGCAGCCGGCTATCCAGGTGGGTTCAGCGGCGCCGCGCGAGCTCGCTCCCGGCAGCATCCCGGCTGACTTCCCCGAGAGCGCGCTGGTGGTGCCGGAGCCTGTGGTCTTCTCCGCCACCGACGGAATGATGATCCATGCCCAGCTCTTCCTGCCGAAAAACATTCGGCCGGGTGAGCGTCGTGCCGCGGTGCTCTTCTTCCACGGCGGCTCCCGGCGGCAGATGCTGTTGGGGTGGCACTACATGGGCTACTACCATAACGCCTACGCGTTGAACCAGTATCTGGCGAGCCGGGGCTACGTGGTGCTGGCGGTGAACTTCCGCAGCGGCATCGGCTACGGGATGGAGTTTCGCGAGGCGCTGAACTACGGTGCGCATGGTGCCAGCGAGTTCAACGATGTCATGGGCGCCGGCCTCTACCTGCGCAACCGCCCGGACGTTGACCCCAACCGCATCGGCCTCTGGGGCGGTTCCTACGGCGGCTACCTGACCGCGCTGGGGCTGGCGCGCGCTTCCGACCTGTTCGCCGCGGGCGTTGACCTCCACGGTGTGCACGACTGGAACGTC
>JBHIAG010000106.1:0-6055 GCA_046758465.1 Terriglobia bacterium
GAAAGACCTTGTTGACGCTGCCGTCCGGGCCGATCAGGACCGTGCTGCGCACGATGCCCATGTACTTTTTCCCCAGGAATGTCTTCTGTTGCCAGACCCCGTAGGCCTTCAGCATCTCTTTCTCGACGTCCGAGAGCAGCGTGAAGTTCAGCTTGTGTTTCCGCTTGAACTTGGCCTGCGTTGCGGGTTTGTCGGCTGAGCAGCCCAGGATGACGGCGTTGCGCGCGTCGAATTTCTCCTTGGCGTCACGAAACTCGCCCGCCTCAGTCGTTCACCCCGGCGTCAGCGCCTTGGGAAAGAAGTAGAGGACAAGGTACTTGCCCCGAAAGTCGCCCAGGCTCACCTCGGAGCCGTCATCGGCCGGCAAGCGAAACCCCGGCGCCTTCTCCCCTTGCGTCAGCATCGCGCCCGCCACCGCTGCTCGCCCACCTGCGTCGTGCCTTCTTTCTTCGCCCTTCGCCTCGCGGCCAAAGAAATTATCCAGGGGGGGGTTGGCTGGGGCGGCAGGATTCGAACCTGCACCTTTCGGATTAACAGTCCGACGTGCTACCAGACGCACCCCGCCCCAGCGGGTAGCTTTTCAGTGTAGCACGGGTCGCGGGTACAGAGTAAACAGCCCTCAGAGGAGCGAGGCAAAAAAACCCACCAGAAGCAATGCCACGGGAACGCCGACGACAATGGCCAGGGCTTGCAGGCGCTCGATGGCGTCAACTTCTTCAAACACCCATAGCAGGATGGCGATGCCCCACCAGAGGCGTGCGACCAGCGGGCCCACCACCGGCACCACATTCAGCCACAGCACCAAGGAGCCGAGCAGCATTGCCCGCAGAATGCCGAGGTAACTCCCGCGCCCGTCGAAGAGCACCCGGGCGATCAGGTGGCAGATGGCAAAGTAGCCCACCATCAAGAAGGCCATCAACGCGAGCGCTTTCGCCAGGTCGCCCAGAAGCGTCCACCAGGGAATGGCGTAGCCGGCCAGCCAGGCCAGAGCCACGTTTCGCAGCGCGGGCAGGAAAACCCCCACCGACCAGAAGACAAAGCCATAGAGCAGGGCGTTGTTGTCGCCGGCAGCGCGTCGGATGGCGGCTTCGTCCCAGCGGGCGATCGCCGCCGCCTCACGCAGATAGTGCCACGGCGCTAAACGCAGCGCTGGGGCTGGCTCGAGTGGCGCAACTTCTTCCGCCGGTGCTGCGCCCCGGCAGACATGATAGGCTGCGTAGTCGGCGCCACACACCGCGCAGCGCATCTTGCTTCTACTTTACGCCCAGCAGCTCTACCTCAAAGATGAGGGTGGCATTGGGCGGAATGACCCCCGGGTAGCCCTGGGAACCATAGGCCAGCTTGCCCGGGATGATGAGCTTGCGCTTGCCGCCGACCTTCATCGTGGCCACGCCTTCGTCCCAGCCCGCGATGACCTCGCCGCGCCCCAGGCGGAACTCGAAGGGGCGGCCACCGCGCGAGCTGTCGAACTGCTTCCCGTTCTCCAGCCAGCCCGTGTAGTGCACCCGCACCGTCTGGCCCTTCTTGGGCATCGCGCCCGTGCCCACCACCAGGTCCTCGTACTTCAGCCCTGATTTTGTCGTCACCACCTTCTTCTCTCCCTTTTTGGCCGCCGGCTTCGACTTCTGCTCCTGGGCTCCGGCCATCACCCCGCCGGACCACAGAACCACTCCCACCAACACCAGCAACGCAACCGTTCGCTTCATTTACGCCTCCTTTAGCGCAGAAAGTTTATTTTAGCAATCGCTTGAGCGCGTCGTTGACCATTTGCGGGTTGGCCTGGCCGCGGCTGGCTTTCATCACCTGGCCGACGAAGAAGCCGAACAGCGCTTGCTTACCCTGCTGGTACTGCTCGACCGCGCGCGCGTGCTGGGTCAACACCGCGCGGCAGAGTTTCTCAATTGTCGCCGCGTCGCTAATTTGCTCCATCTTCTCGGCCGCAATCACCGCCCGCGCGCGCTTGCCGGTGGCAAACATTTTCGCGAACACGCTCTTGGCCATCTTGCCGGAAAGGGTTTCGTCGGCGATGAGCTTCAGCAGCTCGGCCAGTGCCGCCGGGGTCACCGGCGACTCGGTGATCTCTTTGCCGGCTTCTTTGAGTGCCCCCAACAATTCCCCCTGGATCCAGTTGGCCGCAGCCTTCGCCTCCGGTGCCGACCGCGCTACAGCTTCGAAGTAGTCAGCCAGCGCGCGTGTCGCGGTCAGCACCTCGGCATCGTAGTCGGTGATGCCGTAGTTGCGCAGCAAGCGGGCGCGGCGGGCCGCGGGCAGCTCCGGCATCGTGCGCTCGATCTCGTCCCGCCAGGCTTCCTCTATTACCAGCGGAATGAGGTCGGGCTCCGGGAAGTAGCGGTAGTCGTGCGCATATTCTTTCGAGCGCATGGGCTCGGTGCGCCCGGCCTGGAGGTTCCAGAGCCGGGTCTCCTGCTCGATCGCCCCGCCGGTTTCCAACACTGCTACTTGGCGGTCAATCTCGTAGGCGAGCGCCCGCGCCAGATAGCGAAACGAGTTCAGGTTCTTGACCTCGGTCTTGACCCCGAACTCCTGCGCCCCCCGCCGCCGCACGCTCACGTTGGCGTCGCAGCGCAGGCTGCCTTTCTCCATGTCGCAGTCGCTCACCTCGATGTACTCCAACACCTGCTTGAGTGTGGTCAGATAGGCATAGGCTTCCTCTGCGGAGCGCAGGTCGGGCTCGCTGACAATCTCGATGAGCGGCACGCCGCAGCGGTTGAAGTCGAGATGGGTCTTCGTATCCGAGTCAGGAAAGCCTTCGTGGAGCGACTTCCCGGCGTCCTCTTCCAGATGGAGCCGCGTGATGCCCATGCGCTTGCTCCGGCCGTTGGCCTCGATCTCCAGCCAGCCATGCTCGCTGAGCGGCTCGTCGTACTGCGAGATCTGATAACCCTTGGGCAGGTCGGGATAGAAGTAGTTTTTACGCGCAAAACGCGAGCGGGGCCGGACCTGGCAGTTCAGTGCCAGCGCCGCCCGGGTCGCCAACTCGGCCGCCCGCCGGTTCAGCACCGGCAGCGCCCCCGGCAGCCCCAGGCACACTGGGCAGATGTTCGTATTGGGCGGGTCGCCGAAGCGGGTAGAGCAGGCGCAGAAGATTTTCGAGGCGGTCTTCAGTTGCACGTGCACTTCGAGCCCGATGACCGCCTCGTAGGCCGCGCGCTTGCCCTCGACCGCCGCCCCGTCCCGCTGCTTCGGGATTCGGGGTTCCCGCGTCAACTCCATTGACACCTAGCCTCCCGTAGCTTGGCCGCAGGCAGGCCTTCGCGATTATAGACGAAAACTTACCGCGTTTACGGGGTGCCTTTTCGCTTGGCTGGCGGACGAGTCCCGCACAATCTCTAGCCTTTGGCAGCAACACAAATTTATTGACGGCTGGAGAAGTAATGTCCGAAGCGGAATAGAGGAAAAAGCAGATTCCTCGCTTCGCTCGGAATGACAACCGCCCCGTACGGGTGCAGCGATCAATAGCCCACTACCAAGCCTTCTAGAAGGCGACGCGGGCGCCGGCGCGCAGGGTGAACTTCAGCGCCGGGAACCCCAATACTTCCATGTAGCTTCGGTTGAGCAAGTTTTCCAGCACGACGAAGTAGGTCACCCTGTGTGGAGTGCGGTAGCTGCCGGCTAAGTCCCACTTGGTGTAGCCCGCGTTGCTGGTCAGGCCCAGTCCGGCGAAGTCGCTGTCGATGCGCCGCCCGACGAACACCGTGCTCGAGGTCAGGTTCAGCCCCCGCCAGTCCCAGAGCACGACGAGCGAGGCCGCGTGCTTGGGCCGGCGGAAGAGTCGCTGCCCCTGGGCGAACACAGGGTCGAAGGCGGTGACGCTCTCGACCACCTGCGAGTCGAGGAAGGTATAGCTCGCGAGGGCCCGCAGGCCTCCGCCCGGCACTAGCTCCAGCGCCACTTCCGCCCCCTTGGCTTTTGTCCTGCCGATGTTGTCGAAGGTAAAGGTGAAGGGCACGGAGCTGAGAATCTTGAAGGCAATGAGCTCGCGGAAGCGGTTGTCAAACCAGTTGAGCTCGAGCTTGGCGCGGTCGCGCGCGAAGCGCTGTTCGAAACCGAAGTCAAAGCTCCGCACACGCTCCGGCTTCAGCCGCCCCGGCAGTACGGTCAGCGACTCGAACAGTTGCGGCTCTTTCACGCCCTGGCCGAAGTTGAACTTGAGCTTGGTAGCGCCCAGCCAAGCACCGTGGCGGCGCAAGAAATAGGCCAGCGAGAGGCGCGGCACCACTTCGGTGCCAAAGCCCTCATTGTCTTCCACACGCGTCCCGGCGGTCACGGACAGCCGGCCGAAGAACAGCCCCTGGTACTGGACGACGTAGCCGAAGTTGGTTCGGTCGGCCGACGGCACGGGTGGGAACAGCAGACCCACCTGCGCCAGCTCGCGCTCCCACTCGAAGACAAAGGTAAAGAACTGGGTGGGGGAGAAGGCGTAGTCGCTCTGGTAGTGGAGGCGGTAGCGGCGCGAGTCGTTCAGGAAATCCGAAGGGCCGAAGAAAGTGGTGGGATCAATGGAGCGCTGGCGCGCGCGCGCGTAGGCCCCGGTCAACTGCTGCCGCCACCCTAGCGTCGTCTGCTGCCGCAGACTCAGGTTCACCACACCATCGCGCCGCCGGAAGAAGGCATCCGGGTCAGGGGCAAAGAAGGCGGTGGGGCCGGGGGTGCCGGCGGTGCCGAAGTCACCGTGCAGAATCAGGCGCAGGGAGGTGCGCGCGCCCAGCCCGGCGCCGAAGTTGCCCGACAGGGTGGTATTGCGGAAGGCGCTGTTGGCGGTGGCATTGTCGGTGAGGAAGCGCGCCGCGGCCAGCGAGTAGTCAACCCCGCCAAGCACACCCGCCACGCGCGTGGTGCTGCGGAAGGTGTCGTGCGTGCCCCCTTCGAGCGAAAAATTCATGTGGGGCCGGAGGGTTTCTGCGACACCCCGCCGGGTGAAGAGCTGAATCGTGCTGCCCAAGGCGTCGGAGCCAAACAGGGCGCTTTGCGGTCCGCGCACCACTTCGATGCGGTCCAAATTGAGCGGCGTGAGGTTGGCGAAGTTGAAAGCCCCGCCCGGCTCGTTCACCGGCACGCCGTCAATGAACACCTTGTTGTGGTCGGATTCAGCGCCGCGCGCAAACACGGAGGTGATGGCTCCCGGCGGGCCGGATTGTAGTGGGGCGAGCCCGGGAACGGTGCGCAACAGTTCAGTCAGCGTGACAGTTTGGCGGCTTTCGAGCAGCTCGGCCGGGATGACCGTGACGCTGCTACCTACCTGGCCGGTGGGGGCTTCGGTACGGGTTGCGGTGACGACGATGCGCTCGCGCACCGGTGCCACCGCTAAGGTAATCTCCACTGCTTCGCCGGGGCGCAGGGTCTGGGACGCCCGCGCAAATCCGGTGAGTTCGACTTCCAGCGTGTAGGTCTGGGCCGAGACTCCCTCAAACTGGAAGCTGCCCTGGGTATCGGTGAGGGTTTCGGCGACCACTGTGCCTGCTGTATCGCGCAGCCGCAGGGTCGCGCGCGGCAGCGGCGCGCCGCTGGGGTCAACGACGGTGCCGGTGAGAGCAGGGGAGGGAAGTTGCGCGGGGAGAGATACAGGCAGCAGGCCGACGACACTAACCAGGAAACAAGCAAGCAGGAGACGGGTCATGGCTCCTCCTATCCCGCGTAGGGGATGTAATGGATAGGCGGATGAGGAGCCATCCAGACAAAGGCAACCTGAGATGGGACTCAGGAGAGCTTTGGGGAGGGAGTGGGTTGTGAAGCCGGGCTGTCATTGTTTGCCTTCCCGCGAAGGCTGCACCCATCCGGCTTCTGGCAGGTCTCCTGACTTTCGCTTCTTCGGGCTAGCCGCCTTCCCATCCCGCAACGCGGAACAGTGGCGTTGTGGCTAGCCCTCCACGATCACAGTGGCGGGGCCGTGCCGGATTTGCACCGGCTTCCCTATTAAGCGAACATCTCGCGCCAGAAGCAAATTCAATCTCCTAGTACTACTTTGCGTTAGGAAAGTCAAGAACTTGTACTCCTGGACATTCCCCAAAATTTCAGGGTGCCTAAAATGAGTAGA
>JBHIAG010000107.1:0-5965 GCA_046758465.1 Terriglobia bacterium
CTCCGCCGGGGTGGTGATGGTGTCGCCCGGATAGAGGGTGGTTTCGAGCGTCAGCTGCGTGCCGTTCAACTCGGCCGGGCCCCGGGGCACCACCTTACCCAAGGGCACATTGCCTGCAGTCACGCTGAGCACGGGATACCAAACCATCAGAATGGCTAGAGATGTCGCCGCTACTGCTTTTGTTTTCATTGAAGCCAACTCCCCCCCAATGGGTCTATGCGACTCCTAAGCTAGCCTAAATTCAACACTCTAGATAGTTTGCTGTCAAGTTCTTTTTTGGGAACTAGCCCGGTCTAAGCCGCCTTAGGTAGATGGGGCCCCGCAACCCTACTTCCTCCCCTGCCGCGAGCCGGCTTTCTCCTTAACCGCCACGACTTGACGCCCCTTGACGCCCAAGGAGGTGCAGCCGCACCGCAGTGAAGGCCCCTCGTGCGCAGCTTGTCTGACTACTTTACTTAGATATTGGTGGTGAGGCCGCGGAGTGAACCCACCGCGTCGGCCATCGCTTCCCACAAAGTGGGATGCGCGTGCACCAGCGCCATCAGGTCGTCCACGGTGGCTTCCAGTTGCAACGCCGCAACCGCCTCGGCAATCACCTCGGTTGCCAGCGGCCCGATGATGTGGACGCCGAGCAGCTCCCCGTACTTCTCCTCGGCCACCACTTTGATAAACCCTTGGTGCTGCCCCAGGATTGAGGCTTTGCTGTTGGCCAGGAAGGGAAACTTGCCCGCCTTGACCTGGTAGCCGGCTTTGCGCGCCTGCTTCTCGGTCAAGCCGACCGAGGCCACCTGCGGCTCGCAATAGGTGCAGTTGGGGATGCGGTCGTTACGCACCGGGGTGGCATTCTTGCCCGCAATCTTCGCCACTGCTGCAAATCCTTCCCAGGTGGCGGCGTGCGCCAACTGCGGCAGCCCGGCCACGATGTCGCCGATGGCGTAGAGCCCCGGCTCGGCCGTCTCCATCCACTCGTTGACGTGGACGAAACCGCGCTCGACTTTGGCCTTGGTCTTCTCCAGGCCGATGCCCTCGGTGTTGGGCTTGCGGCCCACGGCCACCAGCACCGTCTCGGCCGTCGCGGTCTGCGGTTTCCCTTGGGTGTCGCGGTAGGTGACGCTCGCGCCTTTGGCGGTCTTCTTCACACTTTCAACTTTGGCCTCGGTTTCGACCCGGATGCCGCGCCGCTTGAAGGCCTTCTCCAGCGCCGCCGAAATCTCTTCGTCTTCGAGCGGCACGGCCCGGGGCAGCATCTCGAGGATGGTCACCTCGGTCCCAAAGGTGTTGTAGATGGAAGCGAACTCGACCCCGACGGCGCCCGCGCCGATCACCACCATCGACTTCGGCACCTTCTTCAGCTCCAGCACCGAATTGTTAGTCAGGATGCGCTCGCCGTCTTCTTCGAGGCCGGGCAGCAGGCGCGGCGTCGAGCCGGTGGCGAGGATGATGTTTTTGGCACGCACTTCGGTTTTCTTGCTTGCCCCGGCCTTGCCGGGGCCACCGCCTGAGACCTCGATGCTGCCTGCCCCCTTCAGCCGGCCGAAGCCCGCTAGGGTTGTGACCTTGTTTTTCTTCATCAGCGCCGCCAATCCCGTGGCATGTCTGTCCACGATTTGCTGTTTCCGCGCCTGCATCTGCGCCCAGTCGAGCGAGAAGCCCTTGCACGCGATCCCGAACTCTTGGGCGCGCTTGAAGGATTCGTACACTTCGGCCTGGAAGAGCAACGCCTTGGTCGGGATGCAGCCCACGTGCAGGCAGGTGCCGCCGAACTTGGCGTCCTTTTCGATGAGCGCCGTCTTCAGTCCGTACTTGACGGCGCGGAAGGCGGCTCCGTACCCGCCTGGCCCGCTGCCGATGATGGCCACGTCGTAGGTCTCCGCCACGCTTCACCTCCACTGGAGAGAAAACGGAAATTAGAAAGTAGAAATTAGAAAAGGCCGTCGCTGGACCCGGTTTCTATTTTCTGTTCTCCCGTTTCAGTGCACACGAAAACTCTAACAGCCCGCTCGTGGCGATACAAGAGCCGCGGGTCGGTAGCGGCGAGGAATGCGTCTGGTCCCGCTCTGCGGGAACGCATTCCTCGTCGGTTTTTTTGAAGTACAGACCGACGACGATCCCGCTCTGCGGGATCATCGCCGCTACTATTCATGCTACAATCAAAGTTCGCTTATGGGTCTTTCCACGCTGCCAGTCATTCAGCCCCCGCCGCCGGCGCGGGTCCCGCGGCCGGCGTGGTTGCGGGTGCGCTTTCCCGGGGGCGAGAACTACCAGGACTTGAAGGGCTTGGTGCGGCGGCTCGAGCTGCACACGGTGTGCGAGTCGGCGCGCTGCCCGAACATCGGGGAGTGCTGGGAGCAGCGCACGGCTACTTTCATGATTCTCGGCAAGCTGTGCACGCGCGCCTGCGGCTTTTGCGCCGTGGCGCACGGCCGGCCGCAGGGGCTCGATCAGGACGAGCCGCGCCGGGTGGCCGAAGGGGTGGCAACCATGGGGCTGGACTACGCGGTCGTCACCTCGGTCAACCGCGACGACGTGCCCGATGGCGGCGCTGCCATCTTTGCCGAAACCATCCGCGCCATCCGTGCCTGCCTCCCTGACTGCAAGGTCGAAGTCCTCATCCCTGACTTTCGAGGCAACTGGGCGGCGCTGGCGACGGTGGTTTGCGCCCGGCCCGACGTGCTCAACCACAACACGGAAACCGTGCCGCGGCTCTACCGGAAGGTGCGTCGCGGTGCAGTCTATGAGCGCTCGCTGGAGCTGCTGCGCCGCGCCAAGCAGATGGACCCGATGCTGCCCGTGAAGTCCGGCATCATGGTCGGCCTGGGCGAGACCGAGGAAGAAATTCTCCAAACCTTACGCGACCTGCGCGCCCACGACGTGGACATCCTCACCGTGGGGCAGTACCTCCAGCCGACTCCCCAACACCTGCCCGTCGTCTGCTTCTACCACCCGGAAGAGTTTGCCGCGATCAAGCGGGCGGGTGAGGCGATGGGTTTCCGGCACATCGAGGCCGGGCCGCTCGTGCGCTCCTCCTACCACGCCAAAAAACAAGAAGCTGCGGCCACTACTTCCCTCAGGGGCTAAAGCCCCTTCCTTTTGCGCAGCCTCAAAGCCCTGCCTGCGGCCCGCCTGCGGACGGGCAGGCAGGCAGGCGTGCCCTGATGATTGAACCCAGCGACGCCCCTCGATCCCGCAAGCCCGTCCCGCGCTGCGGGAGCTGGCGGGACTCGGGGTAAGGAAGCCTTGCCTGCAGCAGGCAGGCGCTGGGCTGAACAGGCAGGAGGTTCTTTCCCACCAGTTTAGTCCACTGGCTTCCCCGGCCCGCCGGGGCGGGCTGCCTGCGAATGCGACACGGAAGACGGGAGGGGACAAGCCCCTCCCCTACCCAGACCTTTTCCAGCACCGCAAAAGTTCTTTCCTGCCCTACCCGTTTGAATTAAAGGAGGTAGGGCAAGGCCTTGGGCCTTGCCGTTCTTTCCGCCGCGTGCGGCATCACTCTTCCGGGACGGCCTCGTAGGTGAGCACTAGGCGGCGTCTGCCGGCGGGCAGCCGGCCCACAAGCCGCCGGATCTCAGTCGAGATGAAGGCGTAGAGGGCAAAGCATTCGATGGCAAAGGGCGGGAAGCCGAAGTAGCCGGCCAGCGGCATCTCAAAAATTTTCGCCTGGCGCAGCATGGGGAAGACGTAGAGCCACTTGGTTTCGGCCCAGTAGTTCCAGAACTCCCAGAGCAGGCCGCAGAGCAGGCCGCTCAGGAGCAAGGCGTAGAGGCGAGTACCGCGATTGGCTTCGAGGTCGCGCAGGAGCGAGTCGTTGCCGCGGGCGTAGTTGATGGGTTCGAGCAGAAAGATGAAGCCAAACCAGACGAGCGCGAACAGGTAGGTGGCCAGCCGCTGCTGGACGAGCAGCGGCACCACCACCGAGACCGCTCCCACCACCAGCAATGCTCGGCGGTGACGCAGCCACCAGCGCCAGCCGCGCGCGCTGGCGCCGGTGAAGAAGCCCAGGGCGGTGAACAGTTCGGCAGTTTCCAGCAGCGCCGGCACCACGGTAGCGTACGACCAGATGTAGCCTACGAACTGGGCCGCCAGGCTCTCAGGAATCTCCAGGTAGTGCCAGTTGGCGAGGTGGAGGTTGTAGCCTTCGAACAGCACCCAGATGGGGATCGACCAGAGGGCCATGAGGGTGAATTCCTTCGGGGTCGTGCGGAGCAGGGAGCGGCCGCGCAGGCTGTAGATGGCGGCGTCCACCGCCAAGATGTAGCCAGTCCAGGCCAGCGGCGTGAAGTAGTTGACCACCGGGCGCACGCCGCGAAACAGCAGAATCTCCCCTACGAGCAGCACGACGATGCCCACGATGCCATAGAGCGGGTAGGGCGCTTTGTGGGGTCGGGTCAGAAAGCGCGCCACCAGCAGCGTTGCCACCGCCGCTACCAGCGTCACGCCCAGCGTAATCAGGTTCAGCATCTCTTGTGGACTCTCCAGAGGCCTTGCTTGCCGCAGCCAGGGCCTACCTTACCCCAAAAGCTCGCCGCGCCGCTAGCGCATTTCTGCTCGCTGGAAGCAGAGGAAGCAAAGAAGGCAGAGGAGGCGAGACGCCCTTCGACCCCGAAGCTTCGGGGCTCAAGGCAGGCCCGTGCCCGCAGAGGATTTTTTCTTTGCCAGGTGTGGGGGCTCGGCTATGCTGGCACGCCTGCCTACGGCCCGCCTGCGGACGGGCAGGTAGGCAGGCCTTATGCCTGCACAAATCTCTCCCAGCTCGGTGGTCGGCGAAGAGAAGTTGGTGCGCGGATTGGGTCTCAAGGAGGCCACCGCGCTCAACATGATCGACATGGTGGGCATTGGCCCCTTCATCACCATCCCGTTCATCATCGTCGCCATGGGCGGGCCGCAGGCGATGCTGGGCTGGATTTTCGGGGCGCTGCTGGCGCTGTGCGACGGCCTGGTGTGGGCCGAGCTGGGGGCGGCCATGCCGCACGCCGGGGGCACTTATGTGTTCCTGCGGGAAGCGTTCGGGCCGCGCGGTTGGGGTCGTCTGCTCAGCTTCCTGTTCATCTGGCAGATGCTGTTCCGGGCGCCGCTCTCGATGGCTTCCGGGCTGATCGGGTTTGCCGACTACGCCGACTACCTGCTGCCGGGACTGGTCGCCGCCGACGGTGGCCGCACGCTCGACCACCGGCTGCTGGCGGGGGGCCTGGGGCTGTTCGTTATTCTTCTGCTCTACCGCCGCATCACCACCATCGGGCGGATTTCGCTCTACCTCTGGGTCATTGTCTTCGGCACCATCGCCTGGATTATTTTCGGCGGGCTGACACACTTCAATGCGGCGGCGGTGCTGGACTTTCCCGCGGGGGCGTTCGACTTCTGGCAGTTCGCCTTCTACGCCGGGCTGGGCAACGCCATGCTGATCGCCATCTACGACTACCTGGGCTACCAGAACGTCTGCTACCTGGGGGCGGAGATCCGCCGGCCGGAGCGGGTGATTCCGCGGGCGATCATCATTTCGATTCTGGGCATCGCCGTGCTCTATTTCGTGATGAACATCTGCCTGATCAGTGTCATCCCCTGGCGGGAAGCGATGGCGTCGAAGTACCTTGTTTCCATCTTCATGGAACGGCTCTACGGCGTGGGCGCGGGGCAGGCGGTGACGGTGCTCATTCTGGTGGCAGCCTTTGCTTCGGTGTGGTCGCTGATGCTGGGCTACTCGCGCATCCCCTACGCGGCGGCGCTCGACGGCGGCTTCTTCCGCGTCTTTGCCCGTGTGCACCCTGAGAAGCGCTTTCCGCACGTCTCCTTACTGGCGGTGGGTGGAGTGACGGTGGCCTTCAGCCTGGTGTTCAAGCTGCTGACGGTGATCAAGGCGCTGATGGCCATCCGCATCCTGATTGAGTTCGTGGCGCAGGCGATGGCGGTGTTCGTGCTGCACCGTACGGGGGCGCGCTTCCCCTTCCGGATGTGGTTCTATCCGCTGCCG
>JBHIAG010000108.1:0-5953 GCA_046758465.1 Terriglobia bacterium
TGGGCTACGGGGGGTGGTTCAGTTTCCACCCGGAAGGGCCCTTGTGGTTTCGCGGGTTTGCGCTGTGGCCGCAGGAAGTGGGCGCAGCGCGCGTAGCGAACCTGCTCGCAAACCTCGGCGCCACGCATTTCGTCGTGGGCCACACCGCCCCCATACGCGACGGACGAATCCATACGCGCTTCGGCGGCAAAGTGTTCCTGATTGATACAGGGATGCTGGCGAGTCACTACCTGGGTGGCCAACCCTCGGTGCTCGAGATCCAGAACGGCAAGTTCACGGCCATCTACCCCGAAGAGCGAACGGTGCTGCTCGACCGTGCGGCCGCGTCGGTGCCGAGCCAGGAAGAACTCAAAGTGACTGCTGCGGTACCCGGCGGCGAGCCGGCGTCCGAGCTGAAGGAGCCGCCAGCCCTTGAGCCCCCTGCCAGCTCAGCGCAGGTGTGGCTGGACCCGGACGGCAAGCCGCTGCCCTTCACCAGCGACGCAGAGGTTCTGGAGTTTCTGCGCACCGCGCGCGTGGTCCGAATGAGAGAACTCGGCAGGGGGATTACGCGACCGTACCGAGTCTTGCTGGAGAAAGACGGGCTGCGGATGCACGCCATCTTCCATGACGTGAATCAGGAGAAATCCGTCGTCACACTTCAGAGGACGGGCACGCAGATTGGCTTCCGCGACACCTACAAGTTCCAAGTCGCCGGCTATGAACTAGGCCGGTTGCTGGGCCTGGACAGTGTGCCGCCAGCGATCGAGCGCAAAATCCGGGGAAAGAGGGGATCGCTGGCCGCTTGGGTTGAGAATACGTTTGACAGACGTGCCATGAAGGAAAGGAAAATCTCCCCGCCGAACCCACTGCGCTGGAACCAGCAGATCTACATCATGTGGATTTTTGACAGACTGATCGAGAACACCGATCGCACCCTGGAGAACGTCCTGATTGACCAGAACTGGAAGGTGTGGATGATTGACCACACGCGCGCCTTCCGGCGCTCCCCGGATGTGAAGACCCCGGAAGCGATTGTTCAATGCGAACGCAACCTGTGGGAGAAACTCCGCACGCTGGATGAGGAGGTTGTGAAGCAACAGCTCAAGAAATACTTGCGCTCGAGCGAAATCAAGGCGCTGCTCAAGCGGCGGGAGAAGCTGGTGAACCATATTCAAAAGCTGATCGAGGAGCGCGGCGAGGCGGGTGTGCTCTACACGCTTAAGTAGTGGGCGTGCGCGCGACCGGGCGGAGCGGAGACGTCAATGAGTGAGGCGTGGCACCTTACTATTCATAGTTGGTCAGCCAAATCCCTTCCACGAAGATAAGATTCGGCCTAGATGGTACGGCTCATTGAACGCCTGCTAAGGCTCGAACGCGGGGATTTCGCCCGCGGCTTCCTTCTCTTTTCCTACCTGTTTCTGGTCCTGGCCAGCTATCTCGTGGCCCGGGCCGGTCGCGATGCGCTGTTCTTGGACAAGTTCGCGGCTGTGAAGCTCCCGTATGTCGACATTGCCATCGCCGTGCTGATTGGATTCGTTGTAGCGGGCTACATCCGCGCCGCGCGCGGCCTCAACCTGCGCAACCTCCTCATAGGCTCTCTCCTCTTTTATGCGTCCAACTGCCTGGTGTTTTGGTGGCTGGCTCACAGTTTCGAATTGCCGTGGCTCTTCCCGGTGATCTACGTCTGGGTGGGCATCTTCGGGGTGCTGGCGACGGCACAAGTCTGGACGCTGGCCAACTACGTGCTCACCGTGCGCGAGGCCAGGCGGGTGTTCGGGCTGGTGGGCAGCGGCTCGATCGCGGGGGCGATCGCCGGCGCGGCGTTCGGCGGGATTATGGTTCCAAAGTATGGCACCGAAAGCCTGTTCCTGGCGATGACGGTGGCACTGGTAGTTTGCGCCTGGCTGGTGGTCCTGATCTGGCGGCAGAAGCGCGCCGGCGAGGCGGAGGCCGAGACGCCGGAAGAAGCGGCCAGCGAGGGCACGCCCCGGAGCGTGCTCGAGAGCTTGCGGTTGGTGCGGCAGTCATCCCAACTGAAGGCAATTGCCGGGCTGATCTTGATCGCCTCGCTCGTGACCAGCATTGCCGGCTGGCAGTTCAAGGCCCTCGCCAAGCACTTCTACCCGCAGACAGACGCGCTCGCGGCCTTCTTCCTGGATTTCTACTTCTGGGCCGGCATCGCCGGCTTGCTCGTGCAATTGCTGCTGACGGCGAGGCTGCTGCGGCGCTTCGGCCTGGGCCCGGCCCTGTTCGTGGTGCCGGTGGCCCTGTTCATGGGTTCCGTCGGGGTGCTGGCCTGGGGCATGCTCACGATCTGGGCCGCCGTCGGGCTGCGGGGCAGCATCAACGTCTTCCAATACTCCATCGACAAGGCCAGTGTAGAGCTGCTCTATCTCCCCGTGCCCGCCAACATCAAGGTCCAGGTGAAGTCGTTCATTGATACGGTGATCTGGCGGATGGGCGACGGCTTCGCCGGCGTGCTCGTGCTGATCTTTGCGGCCGGTCTGGGCTGGGGAGCCCCCCAGGTGAGTTGGGTCAGCCTGGTGCTGATCGGGGGCTGGCTGACGGCCGCCTTCGTGGGGCACAAGCAATACGAGGCCGCGCTCGGGACAAGCATCCGCGAGCACCGGCTGGATGCCGAGCGGGCCTCGGCCCCGGTGCTGGATCGTTCGACCGCCGAAATCTTTGCTCTCAATCTTCAGGCCACCGATGCCCAGGATATCCTCTACGCCCTGAGCCTGTTTGACGTGTCCCGCAACCAGGCAGCGCACCCGGCCGTGCGTGACCTCCTCAGCCATCCCGCGCCCGAAGTCCGGCAGAAGGCGATCTCCATTCTGACGGTCGCGGGCGACAAGAGCGTCCTGCCTCAGATCGAAGGCCTGCTGAACGACCCGGAGTTTGGGGTCCGCACAGAGGCGCTGGCCTACGTCACACGGTATGGCCACATTGATCCGTTAGAGTGCATCCGGGAGCTGGGCGACTTCTCTGACTTTTCCATTCGCTCGGGCGTGGTGGCGTTCCTGGCACGGCCGGGACCGAAGCAGGACCTGGAAACTGCCCAGGTGATCTTCCATGCCATGGTGAAGGAGAGTGGAGCCGAAGGGGAGCGGACACGCCTGGAAGCGGCGCGGCTGATCAGTGTGCTGCCGGACCACTTCGAGCAAGAGCTGGAGCTGCTGCTCTCCGACTCGGATATCGAAGTGGTGCGCGAAGGCGTCCACGCGGTGGGCACGCTGCGCAAGCGGCGCTTCATCCCGCATCTGCTCGACCGGTTGGCGAATCCGCGACTTGCGCCTGACGTCACCGAGGCCTTGGCGAGATTTCGTGACCGCATTGTGGGCACCCTGCGTGACCACCTGGGCGACCCCGCCGTGCCCGTCGAGGCGCGGCGGGAAATTGCCACCCTGCTGGGGCGCATCGCTACCCCAACCGCGCAGCGCGTCCTGGTAGAGAATTTGCTCGAGAGCGACACGACGCTACGCTTCCGGGTCATTGCCAGCCTGAACAAGATCCGCCAGCTCCACCCGGAGATTGAACTCGACATGCAGATGATCGAAACCCTGCTGGCGGCGGAAATCATGGGCCACTATCGCTCCTACCAGATTTTGGGGACACTGGGGCAGGAGCTTGCGAGTCACGACCCGGTGGCGCGGGGGTTGCGGGAGGCGATGAACCAGGAAGTGGAGCGTATCTTTCGGCTCATGGGGCTGCTCTTCCCTCAGTATGACCTGCACAGCGCTTACTTCGGCCTGCAATCGAGCGACGCCGTGGTGCACGACAATGCGTTGGAGTTTCTGGACAACATCCTGAAGCCAGAGATTCGAAAGGTGCTCGTGCCGCTACTGGACAGCGCGATCAGCGTCGGCGAACGCGTGCGGCTGGCCAACCGGATGGTAGGCGCAAAGCTGGAGAGTCGCGAAGAGGCGGTGGCGACGCTGATCCGCAGTGATGATGCCTGGCTGAAGTCCTGTGGGGCATACGCCATCGGCACGCTTGGGCTGAGGTCCCTGGAGCAGGAACTGGACAACTGCCTGAACCACCCTGACCCCTTGCTGCGCGAAGCGGCCCGGCAGGCCAAGCTGCGCCTGGCGGGGCTGTCGGAAGCGGCAAAAGCCTGACCGCAGCCGGGACGCTGACAACCCCAAGAGGCAGCCCCTACTCAAGAACAATTAACGCGGGATGGCACAGCGGCCGGACTAGGGACGCGCGCGATATTTCTCGAAGAGCTGGCGGTGCTTGTTGTCGGTGCTGGTGAGTTGCCCGTTGATGAAAAGGTAGCGGACCTGCGTCTGAATCTGCAAGGGATCGCCATCGGTCACAATCAGGTTGGCAATCTTGCCCACCTCAAGCGTCCCCACGCGATCGGCCACACCCAAGATTTGCGCCGGGTAGAGGGTGACGGCCTTTAGCGCCTCCTCCCACGGCAGGCCGTAGGGTACGGCGTTGGCAGCCTCGTAGGGGAGAGTACGCGAGTCGGAGGAACCGAAGGTGGCAAAGGCGATGTTGATGCCGGCGGCGTGCAGCTCGCCCGGATTGGTAAAGGCTTTGTCGTAGGGTTCGTCCTCTTCGCCCGGCAAGGCTTGGGTGGGACGGAGGATCACCGGAATGTTCTTCTCCCGCAGCAGGTCTTTCACCTTCCAGGCTTGCGCGCCGCCGGCCAGAATCATCTTCAGCTTGTGCTTCTGCGCAAACTCGACGGCATTTTTGATGTCGCGGTCGTCGTTGGCGAGCACGATGACGGGCAGTTGGCCCTGGACCACGCGCGCCAGTGCCTCGAGCTTCAGGTCGCGCTCGAAGTTGGCCGCTGAGCCGTTGGCCGCTGCCTGGGCGTAGTGCTTCGCTGCCTCCAGCCAATCCTCCAGCTTGGCCACCTTCTCATCGTATTCTTTTTTCGCCTCGGTGAACGGCCGCTGTTTGATGCTGAAGGTGGAGAAGTCGAAGCGCCGCGTCTGAATGCTGGGCCAGTTCAGCATCATAGCGACCGAGGTTTCGATGGCCATTTCTTCGATGGTCCAACCCGACAGGTGAATCAGCGACCCCTGGCCGGGGATCACGGCTGCCCCACCGCTGAACCGGCCGAAGAAGCCACCCCCGCCAGCGCCGGGGGCGGCCAGGGCGTGGGTGATTCCGTTCGCCCGCGCCACAAGAATGTGTTCGCTGGCCGGATGCACCGCGGTGGCCGCCACCAGTTGCGGGTTGTAGGCGCCCAGCTCGGTGGTATCCACCGTCGCGGAGACGGCACCGATTTCGATCAGGCCGAGGCGACTGATGGAATCGAACAGCCCCGGATAAACCTCTAGTCCTCTGGCGTTGATGACCTGGGCGCGCGCCGGAATGCGCAGGTTTAGACCCACAGCCGCAATCTTGCCGTTGCGGATAATGAGGGTGCCGTTTTCAATCGGTGGCCCTGTGAGCGTGTAAATTTTGGCTCCCCGAATCGCATAGAGGGGCTCGGCGGCGTGCCCGGGCGTCGCAACCGCCAGCCACGCCAGCCCGAGGGCAAAGCCGAGTGCCATGTGCCGGTAGGGTTTCATCGCGTCTCCTCCTGCTTGGCCGCCAGTTCGAGCGACGGGTTTCTTTTCCCCCTTCTTTCCTGGTTACTTCTCTTTCTCCAGAAACGCCTTTTTCTCCTTGTCAATTTCTGCGCGGCGGGCGATGTCCTTCTCGCGGTCGAAATAGACCTGGCCATCGATCAGGGTCTTCTGGACCACGGCATAGACACTGAGTGGGTGCTTATCGTAGATGACGAGGTCGGCGTCCTTGCCGACTTCAATCGAGCCCACGCGGTGGGCGATGCCGAGTTGTTTAGCGGGGTTCAAGGTCACCAGTTTCAGGGCTTCCGTTTCCGACAGCCCGCCCCACTTCATCGTCTTGGCCGCTTCCTGGTTGAGGTGGCGGGCCTCTTCGGCGCTGTCCGAGTTGATGGAGACCACCACGCCCTTCTGGGTCATCAGGGCGGCGTTGTAGGGGA
>JBHIAG010000109.1:0-5785 GCA_046758465.1 Terriglobia bacterium
CTGCCTGCGGCAGGCAGGCCCCTGGGGGCTCACTGGGAGCGGTTATGCAACAGACGCTAGATGAATAGAGCGGGTATGGTTTGTAGGGGCAGTGTGGGTATGCCAGAATAACAGTGATGCGAGAGAGGGAAGAAGGCAGCGCGCAGAATGAATCGGGGCCGGCGGCAGGCCTGGCAAGTGGGGCCGGGGTGTGGGAAGGGGTGCTGCTGACGACGCTGGACAAGGGGGTGAACTGGGCGCGCAAGTCGTCGTTGTGGCCGCTGACGTTTGGGCTGGCATGCTGCGCGATTGAGATGATGGCGATGAGCGCGGCGCGGTTTGACGTGGCGCGGTTTGGGGCGGAGGTGTTTCGGGGGTCACCGCGGCAGTCGGACTTGATGATTGTGTCCGGGCGGGTGTCGCAGAAGATGGCGCCGGTGATTCAGCGGCTCTATGAGCAGATGGCGGAGCCGAAGTGGGTGATTTCGATGGGGGCGTGCGCGAGCTCGGGCGGGGTGTTCAATAACTATGCGCTGGTGCAAGGGGTGAACCAGATTATTCCGGTGGATGTGTACGTGCCGGGCTGCCCGCCGCGGCCCGAGCAGTTGATCTATGCCATCATGGCCTTGCAGAGGAAGATTATGGCCGAGCGGGGGAGCTTCCAGCGGGCGCTGAACCTGGGCTAGTCCGCCTGCGGGCCCCGCATGTCAGAGGAAGGGGACCCCACCCGCCCCGCTGAGCGGGAGAGGGCGGGCGTTGAATTTGGGCTGGTTGCCCGCAGTCCTGCGAAGCCTATTCTTTCGGGTTCAGAAAGAGCCTGATACCGGTAAAAGTCCATGGTATTGCGCTAGTTATCCAGGGTTCTGCCCGAAGCGATTTCCGCTTTGGGCAAGTTATACTGAGTAGAGAAGGTGCCCGCCGGAGTGATCGAAGTCACAGCGAAGCGTGATGGTAGGCATAGCAGGCGGGTAAAGGGAGTAGTACACCCACAATGATTCTTTGGGCTGCGGCTCCGAACTGCTGGCTGCCGCCGGAGCGCAAGCCTGGTGTACCGTCGCTCGGCGCAACTCGCTCTCCCAGCGCTATTTTTCCTGGCCTGGGAAGGCGTGTGGCGACCTCACCGTGTTCGTGGAATTGCCGCACAGCTTGGCGTGCAGGCTCCGTATCTCAGCAAGATTTTTCAGCAACTCCAGTGCGTGGGTCTGGTCCGGACCGTGCGGGGAGCGCGTGGTGGCGTGCGCTTGCTGAGTGCATTCCGACTCTACTTGTGCGAACATATGCGGCCTAATCACGGAAGTCCGTACGAGGCCGCAGGCGGGAGTTGGCTGTGATCCACATCGGCCTTGACATCGGGAGCGTCAGCCTAGCGATGGCGGCGTTCGGTGGGGAGGACGAGGCCGGGGTCTTTGAAAAGCTGCTCGCCTCGCGTGCACGGTTCCGTTCGTTAGCGCCGCGCCTGGCGGGTCGCATCCAGGGGCCGGTGGTGCTCTCAGAATCGCGGCGAATCCACGGCAGCCCGCTGCAGGCAGTCTTTGAGCTGCTTCAGGAGTTCTACGAAGCCGTACCGGAGTCGCGCGTCGCGGGTATTCGCGTCACCGGGTCGGCCAGCCGCCTGATTGCCCAGACCCTGGGTGTCCATTGCGAGAATGAGTTCAAAGCTATAGCGCGCGCTATCGGCGTTTTTTACCCCGAAGTGCATACGGTATTCGAGATGGGCGGGGAAAACTCGAAGTATCTTGCACTGGACGGTGTGGCGATTTCGGGGCAGTTGGGCATTGTGGACTACAGTTCTAGCGGTGAGTGCGCCGCCGGCACTGGATCGTTCCTCGACCAGCAAGCCTCCCGGCTGCAATATCGTGTGGAAGAAATTGGTGATGTCGTCTGCCGTGCCCGGTGTGCGGCGTGCATCGCTGGCCGCTGCTCGGTCTTTGCCAAATCCGACATGATTCATGCCCAGCAAAGAGGCCATACCACGGACGAGATTCTGAAGGGGTTGTGCGAGGCGGTGGCGCGGAACTTCAAGAGCAGCATCGTGAAGGGCAAGCCGGTGCTTCCGCCAGTGGCGTTTGTGGGTGGAGTGGCGCAGAACCGTGGCGTTCTGGAGGCTTTGCGCCAGGTTTTTCGGCTCCAGGCGGGCGACATCTTTGTACCGGACCTCTATGCTTGGCTCGGCGCCTTGGGGGCAGCTTTCCTGGAGCACCAAGACAGGCGGAAGCGCGCCTTGCAGAGCATCGGCCGACTCCAGCAGCAGCCAGTGCAGAAGAAACACGCGGCATGGCCACCGTTGAGCCTGGAGAACGTGGTTCTTTTGCGGGATCGTGTACGACCCTACACACCACCTGCTGGCGCGGGTCGCGTGCGCACCTACATGGGCATCGACGTGGGCTCGGTGAGCACCAACTTTGCGGTGATCGATGATGAGGGTCGGCTGCTGCACGAGATCTATCTGAACACGGTGGGGCGTCCGATCGAAGTAGTCCACCAAGGCTTACAGGAGATCCACCGTGTGCTGGGGAAGCGCATTGAGATCGCCGGGGTCGGGACGACCGGTTCCGGCCGCGAGTTGATCGGGGAGTTGGTGGGCGCCGACAGCGTCAACGACGAGATTACCGGGCACAAGACGGGCGCCATGTTCATCAGCACGAGCATGGTGGGGGAGGTGGTTGACACGATCTTTGAGATTGGCGGCCAGGACTCGAAATTCATTTCGCTGGAAAACGGGGTAGTGGTGGATTTTGCCATGAACGAAGCCTGTGCCGCCGGCACCGGCTCCTTCTTGGAAGAACAAGCGGAGAAAATGAGCATTCAGATCAAGGAGGAGTTTGCGCAGCTCGCACTGAGTTCTCAGGCACCGGCGCGGCTGGGGGAACGGTGCACGGTTTTCATGGAACGCGATGTGACCGCGTGCCTGCAGAACGGCCTCGAGAAGCGCGACCTGACCGCGGGCCTCGCCTACTCGATCGCCCTCAATTACCTCAACCGCGTGGTCCGGGGACGCAAGATCGGCACTGTCATCTATTTCCAAGGCGGCACGGCCTACAACGACGCCGTGGCGGCTGCCTTCTCTCAGATTCTGGGCAAACGCATCATCGTACCGCCCTACAACGGGGTAATCGGAGCGATTGGGATGGCGCTCATCGCCCGGGATTGGGCGAGGAGCACCGGGGGGCCATCAAAGTTCCGCGGCTATGACTTGAGCCGAACCCAGTTCCAGACGCGCGCATTTGTGTGCAAGGCCTGCTCGAACTACTGTGAGATGAAGGAAATCACCATCGAAGGGGAAAGAACTTATTGGGGAGACAAGTGCTCTGACAAGTTCCGCAAACGGGCCAAGACGCAACGCCAGCCCGTGATCGAGGACCTGGTTGCGTTGCGTGATCGCGTGCTTCAGGAGAGCTACCGCGGCGGGCGCGGGCGCGGAGCCAAGGTGGGGATCCCGCAGGCGATGTTTTACTATGACCGATTTCCTTTCTGGAGCCACTACTTGGGCGAGCTGGGCTTCGAGGTCGTCGTCTCCGGAGCCACGGACCGAGTCGTCGCGGCCCAGGGGGTAGAAGCATGCGCGGTCGAGCCCTGCTTTCCGGTGCAGATTGCGCACGGACACGTCAAGAAGCTACTCGAGGCTGGGGTGGACTATGTCCTGCTGCCGAACGTCATGGACATGGAAGGGGCGTCGCCGCAGCAACCAAGACAGCTTTGCCCCTGGAACCAAACTTTGCCCTACGTTGTGCGCGCGGCTCCGCAACTGCTCACTCATTCGGAGAAGTTTCTCATTCCCACGGTCTACTTTCGCCTGGGGCGCCGGCAGGTGAAGAGGCAACTCGCGGACTACTTTGCGCGGCTTGGCGTGGCCCGGCGGAAGAGCGACGCCGCTGTGGAGGCGGCGTACGCGGCGCAAGCGGACTTCCAGCAGCGCTTGCAGGAGGCGGGGCGCGCGGCGCTGGCAGTTCTGGAGCGAACGCAGGAGCCGGGCATCGTGTTGGTCGGGCGGCCCTACAACCTCTATGACCGAAACCAGAACTGCGACATACCGCGGAAGTTGCGCCTGCTGTATGGCGTCAATGTGGTGCCGCTTGATTTCCTGGCGCTCGAGGATGTGGATGTTGACGACGTCCACCCCAATATGTACTGGCACTGCGGGCGGCACATCTTGACCGCGGGACGCATTGCGCGGCAGCGTCCCTATCTGCACCTGATCTACATCACCAACTTCAAGTGCGGCCCGGACTCGTTCATTCGGCATTTCCTGCGCCAGGCGGTGGGCAGTCCCTTTCTGATGTTGCAATTTGACGGCCACGGCAACGATGCCGGCTATCTGACGCGGTGTGAAGCTTATCTCGACAGCAAAGGAATCTTACGATGCTACTCGGTCGCGCGCACGGCGTGAAGCAGCTTGCGGGCTCCCACGCCCTCGCGGGTAAGAAAGTGTGGATTCCGCGGATGTCGTACGGCAGTGCCCGGGCGTTTGCGGCGGCGTTTCGCTCGATTGGTGTGGATGCTGAATGCACGCCGCCGTCGGACGAGCGCACGCGTGAGTTGGGAGCCAAATACACTTGCGGGGAAGAGTGCTATCCCCTCAAGGTGACACTGGGCGATTTCCTGAAGCTGCTGGAGCAGCCCGGGGTTGATCCGAACCAGGTAGCGTTCTTCATGCCCACCGCGCGCGGGCCGTGCCGGTTCGGGCAGTATGCCCCGTATATCCGGAGGGTGTTGGCCAGCAATGGCTACCCCGAAGCCATGGTTCTCTCTTCGAACGGTGCCATGGGATACAGTGATCTGGGCGAGCTGGCGGGCGTGTTCGTACGCACGGGTTGGCGTACCTTAGTGGCGGCTGACATTTTGCTGAAGCTGTTGCTGAAGACACGGCCGTACGAGCGTGAGTCCGGCAGCGCAGACGCAGTCTATGAGGCTTGCCTCGACGATCTCTGCAGGACGCTGGAAGTGGCGTACCGCAACGCGGGTGAGCAACTGGAGGCAGTCAAAGACAGCCTGCTGCAGGCGCGGGCGCGTTTCCGCACGCTGGCGGCGCGGTACGAGCGCGAGCGGCCGTTGGTCGGCATTGTGGGCGAGATTTTCTGCCGGCTGAATACCTTTAGCAATGACGAGATCGTGCGCCGGTTGGAGGAGTCTGGCTGCGAGGTTTGGATGAGCGACATCGCCGAGTGGATCTGGTACACCAACGCCGAGCAGTTGCAGGCGTTGCGCCGGGAGGGGCGCGCGCGCTCTTGGTCCACGCTGCGCGCCAAGCTGCGCGCGCGCTTTCAGAAACGGGATGAATGGGAACTGGGGGAGGTGTTTCGCCAGGACTTTCGGGGGTACGAGGAGCCCGAGGACATTGCTGAGGTGCTGCACTATGCGGAGCCCTACTTGCCTACTTGGGGCGCGAGTGGCGAGATGGTCGTCAATGTCGGTCGGGCTGTGTATCTGGCGAAGAAGGGGGTGGACGGGGTGCTCGACATCAGTCCTTTTACCTGCATGAACGGGATCGTGTGCGAGGCCATCTACCCGCGGGTGAGCGCCGACCTGGGGGGCATCCCCATCCGCAATTTCTATTTCGACGGGACGCAGTCTGACCTGGATCGCGACATCGCCATTTATGTCGAACTGGCCTGCTCCTACCGCGCCCGCAAACCGCATTGCCGCATTTATCCCGATTATTTCTCCCGCGCTGCGAATCTCTAACCTGGCAGAAGAAGCAGAAGAGGCAAACGATAGGAGCGGGAGCCGTCCCCGCCGGCGGCCCTTCGGCTATGCTCCCCTCGATCCCGCTCTGCGGGACTCGGGGCAAGCCAGGGCAAGCCATCCG
>JBHIAG010000110.1:0-5610 GCA_046758465.1 Terriglobia bacterium
GCAACTAATTCCGTCCCCGCGCATCTCTTAAGTAAAACCAACCACGATGGGAGGCAGCCGATGGCCGAGTTGATTCACCTGAGTAAATTCCGCATTGTCCAGGATCAGCGTCCTCTGCGCCGCGCCTACTTAGAAGGGTTCAAGGAGCCGATCGAGTTCGGCGTGCACGGCGGCATCAAGCATTTTTACAAGCTGGAGCCGGAGCGGGACGTGCCCTCCACGCTCGACTACGTGGTGGGGGCGGTGGCGGGGTGAATGACCGGCACACTGGCCGGCGCGCTGGAAGCGCGTCAAATCCCCTCCTACCCGGAAAAGTTGACCGCCGATGTGGAAGGCTTGATTGAGGCCGTGGACGGCAAACCCCGGATTACCCGCATCAAGGTTCACTACAATCTCAAAGTCCCCAAGGGCAAGAAGGCGCAGGCCGAGCGGGCTGTCGAACTCCACGAGCAACACTGCCCGGTGTCGCAGTCGGTGCGCCGCGGCATCGAAATCGAATTCGACGGCACGGTGACCGAGGAGTAACCTAGCGAACCCGATTCGTTCCGCGGCCCCCAGGGAGTGAGCCTGGCAGGCGGCTAGGTGGAGGGCGGGTCGGGGTGGCAGAGGCGGCAACGGCCCGGCCGCCGGATGATCGAGGTGTCGCGGGGGAAAAGCGTGGCCAGGCTCCAGTCCAGCGCCACCTGAAGCTGTTTCTTCAGCCCGACCAGCTTCCAGAGGTGGATGGTGTTCCAGATCAGCCAGGCCGCGTAGCCGGAGAGCTTGAATCCCTTCACGTTGACCACCGCATAGTTCATCCCCAGGGACACCAGCATCCCCGTAGGCTCAAACTCGAAGCGGATGTAGGTCTGGTTCGAGACGGCTCGGACGACATTCTCCGCCGCCAGCCGGGCTTGCTCGATGGCCAAGGGAGCAATCTGCAGCGTTTGCTCCGGCGGGGCCCCGCGCACCACGGCGTTATCGCCGATGGCGAAGACCCGGGGGTAATCGGGCAGGTGGAGTTGCGGCGTAACCAGCAGCCGCCCGGCTTGGGTTTTCGCCACCGGCAGCGACTCCAGCAAGGGATGGGCGCGCACGCCCGCGGTCCAGATCACCAGCGCGGCTTCAATCGTTTCTTTTTCTTTGCCGCCCAGTTCCACCCGCCCCGGCGCCACCCGCGTGACCCGCGCCTGCGTGCGCAGTTCGATTCCGGCACGTTCGAGCTTGCGGCGAGCGCGGGCGCCGAGGTCCGGGTCAACGCCCACCAGAATGTCCGAGGTAGCCTCCAGCAGCACCAGCTTGACCTCATCCAGAGGGATGCCCCGGTAGCGGGGCCCGACGTGGCGGTAGATGAGGTCGTGCAGCTCGGCCACCAGCTCCACCCCGGTGTAGCCGCCCCCCACGATCACGAAGGTCAGGAGCTGGCGCCGCGCCTCGGCGTCCGACTCGTGGTCGGCATGCTCGAGGAGATCCAGAATGTGGTCGCGCAGCACCACGGCGTCCTCCAGGCTGTGCACGGTGTAGCAGTACTCCGCCCCTTCGACGCCGAAAAAGCTAGGCACACTCCCCAGAGCGATGACCAGATGGTCGTAGGAGAGCGGCCCGGCCGAGGTACTGACCCGTCGGTTGGCCAGATCGAGTCCGGTCACCCGCGCCCGCAGGAAGCGGAAGCGCCGGTGGCGGCGGATGTCGCGGATGCTTTGCACAATGTGGCGGGGCTCGATATAGGAGGAGACGATTTGCGGCAGCAGGGGGGTGAAGAGGAAAAAGTTGTTCTCGCTGACCAGCAAGAGCTCGGCTGCGGGGCCGTCGCGGAAGCGCCGCTCCAGTTCCACCACTGCTTCCAGGCCGCCGAAGCCGGCGCCCAACACCACGATGCGGGCGGGGCGGCTCATCACTACACCAACCCTTTGGCCTGGCGCTGGCGTCGGGCTTCGTAGAGTACCACTCCGGCGGCCACGGCGACGTTGAGCGACCCAATGGTTCCGACGGTGGGGATGGAGACCACGAAGTCGCACTTCCCGCGCACGTGCTCGTGCAGGCCCTTGCCCTCGCCGCCGAGGACCACGCCCAGGGGTTCGGTTAAATCCACCTGGGTAAATCGCTGCGGGGCGCGCTCGTCGAGCCCCACCAGCCAGCAGCCGGCTGCTTTGAGGCGTTGGAGCGTCCGGCCGAGGTTGGTGACCCGCGCCACGGGAATATGTTCACTGGCCCCGGCGGACGTCTTCTCCACCGTCGGGGTGACGCTGGCTGCGCGCCGCTCAGGCAGCACCACCCCGTCAACCCCGGCGCAATATGCGGTGCGCAGGATCGCGCCCAGGTTGCGGGGGTCTTCCACACCGTCGAGCAGCAGGAAGAGGGCAGGGGCGTGCGCCTGGGCGATCAGCTCTTCCAGGTCGGTGTAGCGCTTGCTGCCTGCCAGTGCCGCCACGCCCTGGTGCTTGCGCGTGCCGGTGAAGCGGTCGAGTTCAGCGCGGCTGACGAAGCGCACCGGGATGTTGGCCGCCTGCGCCGCCGCCACAATCTTGTGCACTCGTGCCCGCAAAGCGGGACGGGCGACCAGCACTCGCTCGAGCGGCCGCGCGGCGCCCAGGGCGTGTTCCACGGGATGAAGGCCATAGAGAATCACCATCGCAGCTCACGTGAAAACCGAGCAGAATTCCAGCACGCGCTGGCGGCAGCTTTTGACGTGCACGGGGAGGTCGAGTTCGGCGCCGCGCTCGATGAGGGGAATCAACTCGTCCAGGGTGGGCCCGAAGGGCAGGCCGGTGAGCATCATGCGGATGGGTTGGTGGAGGTTGCGGCCGCGCCAGTGGGTTTCGCGCTTCACCTCTTCGAGAATCTGGTGGAAGCGGGGGACGGTGAGCCAGCTATCCTCGAGCACGCGTCGGCCGAACGCGCGGATCACCTCCCGAGCGCCTTCCCGTTCCACAGCCTCGCGGCCTTCGGGCAGGCGCAGGTAGTTCTCGGCGTGGTAGTCGAACAGCAGGCGGGTGCGCGGCGGCAGCAGCGAGACGAAATCGAGCCCGGGTAGCACGGCGCGGATGAGGTCGCGCAGCCAGAGCCGCACCGGCTCGGCCAGCTCGTCCTGGGGCAGCCAGCCCACGCGGCAATAAGTGGGCAGGGCCAGGGTGAGCAGGTGATCGAGGTCGGTGCGCAGGAGCCACTCGTGGTTGATGCGCCGCAGAAGCTCAAAGTCAAAGCGCAGCGGCCCGGCCTGCAAGCCCTGCGGCGACCAGTGTGCCCGCAACTCCTCCCGGGAAAAGATTTCGCCGGGTGCGGCCGCGTTAGGACCGGTCGGGGGTTGCCAGCCCAGGAGGGCGAGGAAGTTGATCAAGGCTTCGGGCAGCACGCCCAACTCGCGCAACTCCGCCACCGAGGTGCGTCCGCTCCATTGGCCCCAGGGGGAGGGCTCGGATTCCACGATGGGAGGCAGCGTGGCCGCCCAGTCGGGAATGTCGCCCGCATCGCTCTCGGCCTCGGGGTCGAGCCCCAGCCAGGCCAGCTCCTCGCGCCCGGGAGCCTCGCCAGCAGCGGCCAGCGTGAACCGTTGGTTCTGCTGGCGAGCCCACAACCAGAGATAGAGCGCCCGGCGTGCGCTTTCCACCGTGAGTGCCGCGCTGGCAGGAGAAAAGTGAACCGAAACCATCACCTTCTAGAATACCACGCCGCCGCGCCGGGTACGGGCGCGGAACGAGGGAGGCTGGCGCGTGTGTGTGAGGGTGGTCGCGGGCAGGCGATGCGGGGCTCAGGCGGAGCTAGCCCGCGGAGCGGGCCGCCTGGCGGCGCTTGCGCGCCAGCAACTCCCGCGCTAGGCGTGGCAGCTCCTTGTACTTCAACTGCCCCTGCTCGTAGAGTTTCACCTTCAGCTTGGCGCGTTTGCGGCGCTTGTGGTGTTTTTTGCGGGCGATGAACTGTTTCTGTCGCATCTCGGGTGTGGTCCTCCAATCAGGAAGAAAAAGTTTCAGGCTAGAGCCTACCAGCGGCCGGCGCCGCTGGGCCACGCACATAACTACATACATTGAATGAGGGAACTCGACAAGCAGATTCCTCGGAATGACAAGCCAGAGCAGCGTAAAGGAGGCTTGTTCATCACCGTTCTTGGCCGCTCTCCAAGAGCACAATGGCCTGCGCCGCCATGGCATCGCCCCGTCCCACCGCTTCCAGGCCTTCGGTGGTCTTTGCCTTGACGTTCACCTGCGGCGGCTCCACCCCCAGCGTGCGGGCCAGCGTCCCCCGCATGCGGGCAATGTAAGGCGCGAGCTTGGGCTCCTGGGCAATCACCACGGTGTCCACCTGGGCCACGCGCAGGCCTTTTTCTCCGAGCAAATTCACTACCCAGGCGAGTAGCTCCAGGCTGTTCGCGTCCTTCCATTGCCGGTCGGCGGCGGGGAAGTGCTGGCCGAGGTCGCCCAAACCGGCGGCCCCCAGCAATGCATCAGCGATGGCGTGGGTGAGCACGTCGCCGTCGGAATGTCCCGCCAGCCCTTTGGCGAAGGGAACCTCTACGCCGCCCAGAATCAGTTTCCGTTCCCTCACCAACCGATGATAGTCGTAGCCAATCCCGACTCGCATTCTTACTCCTCGCGCTCTGGAGTTTGTTCCTGGGCAAGGAGGAAGCGGGCGAGTCGGAGGTCGGCGGGGGTGGTGATTTTGATGTTGCGCTCGGAACCCATCACCACGGTGACCGGGTGGCCGAGGCGCTCGACCAAGACCGCCTCGTCGGAGCCGTGAAACCCATCCGCACTAGCGCGGGCGAAGGCTTCCCGGAGCCAGTCGGCGCGAAAGACCTGCGGGGTCTGCGCCAGCACGATGCGTTCCCGGGGAATGGTAGTGGTGATGCGGGAAGCGTGGCCGCCGGCGGCGGGCTCGACCTGCTTGACGGTGTCGCTGGCGGGCAGGCCGAGGATGGCGGCGCCGGTGGCGGTGGCGGCGTCGAGGGCCCGCTCGAGAAGCGCCGGCGCGACGAAGGGGCGCACGGCGTCGTGGACCAACACCAGTTCGGTATCCATGGGCACGCGGCGGAGGGCATTCGCCACCGATTCCTGCCGCGACCCGCCCCCTTCGACCACACTCACGCGCCCGGCATAAGCCTCCTGCGCCAAGCGGACCTCCACGGCAGCGCGATCGGGGCGACGCACGGCCACAATCAACTGCTGGAGGCGGGTGCAGGCAGCCAGCTTGCGCAGAGTCCAAAAGAGGATGGGGAGGCCCTCCAGGTTGAGCAACTGCTTGGGCGGCGCCGCGCCCTGGGCCGGGCGGCCGCCCGCCATCCGTACCCCGAGTCCGGCGGCGGGAACGATGGCGACAACTCGCATCGTAGCTCTCACTCGGGAAAGAAAGAGAGAGGTTTTCCTACTCTTCCGTTTCGGGGCCGCGGGAGCCCGGCCCGCCCATCGTCTGGTAGCGCCCCGGGCGCGGTGGGCCCGGGTTGGGCTGTCGGCGCGGCGGGACGGCGGAGGTATTGTGGGCCGCGGTGGGGCGGTCGCGGTCGTAGTGCCGCGCTTCTTCGTAGCGCCCGAAGATCATCTTGCCGGCGGTGGTTTGGAGCACGCTGGTGACGGTGATGTCGATGGTGCGGGAGATCATGCGCCGGGCGTTGTCGACCACCACCATGGTGCCGTCATCGAG
>JBHIAG010000111.1:0-5232 GCA_046758465.1 Terriglobia bacterium
CGCGTTCTCGCGTTGCAGAAGGTCAGGCTGGTTTGCGGGCTTGGGCTCTGCCGGCAGAGTCTCGCTGTCCTGACCTTTCTTCATCTCAGAATCGCTCATATGCGTAGACTCGTTCGCCCTTCTACCTGAAATGCCTCAGCCACACTCCTCCCTTTTGCTCGCGGGCGTGTATTGAGCAATCCGGTGGCCACGCGCTGGCCCGGGTGCCAAAAAGAAGTCCAGCCTTTTCAATACGCTTAGAACTCCTGGCGTGCTTGCGCGCTCATTCGGCTGCGCGCGCGGGAGTTGATTCCCTGCCAACGGGAGCCGTTTCCCTGGCTTCCCGTGCTCGTTTTCTTTTCCGCACGCTCCCCGGCAGCTCCGGCACCCCTGTGCTGCTTGTTTTTGAGGGGTTAGCAAGCGGTTGTGCACGTGAAGTTCTCCCGGGACGGCCTGCCGGTATGGCCATTGGCTTGCGAGGAAATAGCGGAGGGAACAGGTGTGCGAGCTGCCCACAGGCGCGCGCATGGTTCGCGAAGATTCGGCACAGCCTGAGGCTCAGAGGCGTTTGCAATCACGTTCGTACAGCTACGACTGCTTGGCCGGGTTGCTTGCTTGGCGGTGGGCACTGCTTTTGCTTTGGCTGTTGTTGATAACCAGCCCGTCCGTGCCGGCGGGGGCGCAGTCGCCCGGCAACTCGCTGGGCGAAGGCGCTCGACCGTTAGACGCCGAACCGGCAAGCCTGAGGAGCTCAGGCCCGCTGCCAGGCCTTGGCGGGGGTGCTGCCGGCGCCAGCGCCGCCGAAGAAGAGCAAAAGAATAGAGCGGAAGCGGTGGAGCGGGCTCTGACCCACATACGCGCCCGCGAGTACGAGCAAGCGCTCGCCATCTGGCGCCGTCTGGCAGCGGAGAATCCCCACGACTACGAAGCCCGCGTGTGGGTGGCGCGGTTGCTCAGTTGGCAGGGCCAGCAATCGGCGGCCGAAGAGGTGTATCGCGGGGTGCTGCGCGAAGCTCCCAACAACCTGGCGGCTGCACTGGGCCTGGTGGACGTGGTGAGCTGGCAAGGACGCACCGGCGAGGCCAAGTCACACCTGCGCCGCTTGCAGGCGCAACATCGCAGCAACCCTGAAGTCCTGTTGCGTCTGGGGCGAATCTCTCGCTGGCAGGGCCAGCGGCAAGAAGCTCTCTCTTACTACCAAGAGGTGCTGAGAGTTGATCCCGCCAACGAGGAAGCGCGCACGGCGTTGGAGGTGCTGCAGGCCCAAACCCGCTACCGGATAGCGGTCGGCTACTTTCTGGAGGAGTTCGACTTCGTCCGCAACACCCACGGAAATTTCGTTGAGTTTCTCTACCACGACCACCGGCGCCTCTGGCTCCGGGGACGGTTTCAATATCAGAATAAATTTTTCGAGAACAACACACGCTATATCGTCGGAGCTACGTATCGCTTTGGGGAAGCTACCTACCTGCGGGGGGAGTTTGGGTGGGCGGCTGCGGGTGACCGAGTAATCCCCAATCAGGACTACATGGTTGAATTGACACAGGGCTTGGGTGGCAGCGTTGCGGTCGGCGGCGGCTATCGGTTGCTCAACTTTCACGACGCCGAGGCCCAGGTGCTGACGGCCCGGTTTAGCCGGGACTTCCGCTCTGACCTCCATCTCGAGGTACACTACACTCCTGCGCGCACCCGCTTTGCTGCGACCGCGAGCCGCGTCTGGAACCATGGTGGTTGGACGCGCTTGGTGTGGGAGGCCAACCGCAGGGTCAGCCCCTATGTGCTGTATGCGGTGGGAGCGGAGAACTTTGCCACCGCCGATAGACTCGGACGGTTTTCCGCCCAGACCTACGGCGTGGGCGCCGAGGTACATATCACCCCTTCGCAGGGCTTGCGTCTCAGTTACCACTTTCAGAACCGCACCCAGGGGAGTCGGGAACAGGGCTTCGGGATCTCGTACTTCTTTGGTTTCTAAGGCAGCGTCGCGCGGGGGGCGCAACCCCAGAAGTTGCGCTCGCGGCGAACAGGAGGAGGGAACGGGATGCTGGAGGATGTCAGTCCTGCCGCCACTTCCCGCCACTGCCCGCTACTTCCCGCCGCTTGACCCACCCCTGCCGGGGTCTCATAATCCCCTGGTTCCTGGGTTTGAGTCTCATCGCCGGCACCCATTTTGTCGGCAGGTTGGCGGGCAGCGAGCGGTAGGACGTGGCGCGGCGCAGGGGCGCGGTGTCGCGGCATGAGTCTGTGAGGAACCCGTGGTGATACGGCGATTGGTGATCGGCATTTCAGGCTCTTCGGGCGCACTCTATGGCGTGCGCCTGCTGGAAGTGCTGCACGATGTCCCGGAAGTCGAGACGCACCTAGTGGTGAGTCCGGCAGCGGAAATCAACATCGAGCATGAGACCGAGCGGTCCGCCGAGTTTGTCAAGCGGCTGGCGACGGTCTGCTACGACCCGAACGATTTGGCCGCCAGCATCTCCAGCGGCTCGTTCCGCACCGGCGGCATGATCATTGCCCCGTGCAGCGTGCGCAGCCTGGGCGCCATCGCCACCGCGCAGACCACCAACTTGCTGCTGCGCGCCGCCGACGTGACGCTGAAGGAACGGCGGCGGCTGCTGTTGCTGGTGCGCGAAACGCCCCTGCACCTGGGCCACCTGCGCTTGATGGTAGCGGTCACCGAGATGGGCGCCATCGTCATGCCGCCGGTGCCCGCTCTCTACGCCAAGCCGCGCTCGATTGATGACATGATCAACCAAACCATCGGCCGCGTCCTCGACCTGTTTGATCTTCCCCACGACCTGGTGCGGCGCTGGCAGGGATTGCCGCAGGCCCGGGAAGTGCCACGCTAGCCCCCAGAGTTGCACGCATGGGCGACCTCACGCTCTCCCTCCCCGAGCCGTTCAACGTCGCCACTTACTTCATCGACCGCCATCTCGCCCACGGCCGCGCCGACGCCCTGGCGGTGCTCTATGAAGACAACCGATTCAGCTATCGCCAAGTCGCCGAGCAGGTCAACCGCGCCGCCCAGGCGTTGGCGCGCGCGGGCCTCGGCCGAGAAGACCGCGTCCTGCTTTTGCTGCTCGACTCCCCGGCCTTCGTTGCCGCCTTCTGGGGCGCAATCAAGCTGGGCGCGATTCCCATCCCCACCAATACCCTGCTTACGAGCGATGACTACGAATTCATGCTGCGCGATAGCGGCGCCCGCGGCCTGGTGGTTCAGGATAGCCTGGTCGAGAAAGTTGCGCCCGCACTCGCTCGTCTGAGCGACCTGAAGACCGTCTGGGTAGTTGGCGCGGCGCGCTCCGGTTATGAAAGTTTTGAAGCCGCGCTCGCGCAGAGCGCGCCCACGGCCGCCGCCGCGCCCACCCACCGCGACGCCCCCGCCTTCTGGCTCTACACCTCCGGCAGCACCGGGCGTCCCAAAGCCGCCATCCATCTCCACCACGATATGGTCTACTGCCTGGAGACCTTTGCCAAACACGTGCTGCAAATTTCCGCCCGCGACCGCACCTTTTCCGCCTCCAAGCTCTTCTTCGCCTACGGCCTCGGCAATGCCCTCTACTTCCCGTTCGGCGTCGGTGGCTCGACGGTGTTGCTGGCCGAGCGCCCGAGCGCGGAAAAAATCTTTGAAGTTATCCGCCGCACCCGGCCCACACTCTTTTTCGCCGTCCCCACCCTCTACGCGGCCATGCTCCAGATCCCCGAAGCGGAGACCGCCGACCTGGGCTCAGTGCGTCTGGCGGTCTCGGCGGGCGAGGCGCTGCCCGCCCCGCTCTATGAGCGCTTCCGCGAGCGCTTCGGGCTCTCGATCATCGACGGCATCGGCTCCACCGAGATGCTGCACATGTTTATCTCCAACCGCCCCGGCGACATCACGTCCGGCTCGAGCGGCAAGCTGGTGCCGGGCTACGACGCCCGCATCGTGGACGAGCACGGCAACGACCTCCCCGCCGGCGAGATCGGCAACCTGTGGATTCGCGGCGACAGTGCCGCTGCCGGCTACTGGAATCGGCCCGAGCTCACCCGCGCCACTTTCTGCGGCGGATGGAGCGTGACCGGCGACAAGTACATCCGGGATGCGCACGGCGTCTTCTGGTATTGTGGCCGCAGCGATGACATGCTGAAGGTGAGCGGCCTGTGGGTTTCGCCGCTGGAGATTGAAACCGCTTTGCTCGCTCATCCCGCCGTGGTCGAGTGCGCCGTCGTCGGCGCTACCTCGAGCGACGGCTTGACCAAACCCAAAGCCTTCGTGGTGCTGAAAGAAGCTATGTCGGTGTCCGGGCAGTTCGACGCCGAACTCCGCGAATTCCTCCGCAGCCGCCTCCCCGCCTACAAAGTGCCCGAATGGATCGTCCTCGCCGACAGCCTCCCCAAAACCGCCACCGGCAAAATCCAGCGCTTCAAACTGCGCCAGCAATCCATCCCGCCAGCCTGAGGATAAGCTCTGCTTGCTGACACACCCATTCGCAGGAGGTGACGATGGCTTACCAGAATTTGCGGCTGGAAGTGGCAGCGCCGCTGGCGACGCTGGTGCTCAACCGCCCCGAGCGCCTCAATGCCCTCAACCTGGAAACCGCGCGCGAGCTGCGCAGCGCCGTTGAAGCGGTCGCAGCACGGGCCGACATCCGTGCTGTCATCCTGCGCGGCGAAGGCCGCGCCTTCTCGGCCGGCGGCGACATCCGCGGCATGCAAGAGTGGGTTGAGCAGAAGCGGCCGGAAGGCTTTTTTGATGAGCCGCTCAAAGAGATTCACGCCCTGGTGCGCGCGCTCTGGGAGCTACCCAAGCCGGTGATCGCGGCCGTGCACGGCGTGGCGGCCGGTGCCGGCATGAGCCTGGCGCTTGCCGCCGACCTGCGCCTGGCGGCCGAAGGGACGCGCTTCAGCCTGGCCTTCATCAACATCGGACTCTCGCCCGACTCCGGCAGCACCTACACCCTGCCGCGGCTCGTGGGCCTGGGCAAGGCGCTGGAGCTGGCGCTGACGGGCGAGTTCATCGCCGCCGAAGAAGCCGCGCAGCTCGGCCTCGTCAACCGCGTCGTGCCCGAAGCCGAGTTGGTGGCCGCGGCCGAGGCCCTGGCCCGGCGCATCGCCGAAAAGTCAGCCTACGCCGTGGCCCGCATCAAGCGCCTCCTGCACGACGCCTACGCCCGCCCGCTGGCCGCGCAACTCGACGCCGAGCACCGCGCCCAGATGGACATTGCGCGCCACTCAGCCGATTTCATCGAAGGCGTGCGCGCCTTCCTCGAAAAGCGCCCC
>JBHIAG010000112.1:0-5002 GCA_046758465.1 Terriglobia bacterium
ATGCGGGGCTGCACCTGCCTGCCGCCGGCACGCCCCGCCAACGGCGGGGCAGGCTTGACATCCTGCAGGGGATTCGTTAGCTTGCCGTCCCGCAAGCCCGCCCTGGCAGGCTGGCGGGATTCCAGCGCATGGCACGCCGACCCCTCATCACGCTGCTGACCGATTTTGGCAGCGCCGACTACTACGTGGGAGCGATGAAAGGCGCCATCCTCAACGTCAACCCCGAGGCCGAGATTATTGACATCACGCACGACGTCACCCCGCACGATATCCTCGACGCCGCCTTCACCCTGGCGCAGGTGTACCCCTACTACCCGACTCGCACCGTGCACCTGGTGGTCGTCGACCCGGGCGTGGGCACCACGCGCCGGCCCATTCTGGCCAGTGGCGACAACCACTACTTTATCGCGCCCGACAACGGGGTGTTGAGCTTCATCTATCCCCAGCAGGAGAAGTTGACCGTCCGCGAAATATCCGCCGAACACTATTTCCTGTCTCCCGTCAGCCAGACCTTCCACGGCCGCGACATTTTTTCCCCCGTGGCCGCCTACCTCTCGAAAGGGATCGAGCCCTACCAGTTCGGCGAGGAGATTGCCAACTTCGTCCGCTTGCAGGTTCCCAAGCCGCAGGCGCTGCACGCGAAGGCATTCAAGGGCATCGTGCTCAAGATTGACCGCTTCGGCAACGCCATCACCAATATCAGCCGCGGCGATGTCCCCGCGCTGTTTGCTGACCAGACACCCGCCTTCAAGCTGAAAGTGGGACAGAAGGAAATCTCGAAACTGGTGCGCGCCTACGGCGAAGGGGGACAGAACGAAGTCTTTGCCATCCTGGGCTCGTCGGGCTATCTGGAACTCGCCACCAACCGCGGCGCCGCCGCCCGCCTCCTGGGCATCAACCGCGGCGCCGAACTCGCCCTCGAACTCACCTAAAGACCTGAAATTCGAGTCTCAAGATATCAGCCGCGTTTTTGGCGGGGTACGGCTTCTTGGAACCCCGAACCTTCGGGGCGTAGACCCCGCGCCTTTTGCGGGAAGCCGTGCCGACAGGGCGCCAAAAATTATGGGGCTTTAGCCCCTGAGGCTAACTGACCTCAGCGTAAAGCTCTGCCCCGCCAGAACTACAACACTTTTTACTTTCAGGCTTGCAGCCGCTCGATCTTGACGCGGGCGACGCGGCGGCCTTCTACGGCAAGCACAGTGAAGCGCAGGCTGTTGTGCAGGAACGACTCACCGCCCGCGGGGATGAACCCGAGACGGGCCAGGACAAAACCGGCGAGAGTTTCAAACCCCGGGCCAGGGGGCAGCTCGATGTGATGGTCGTGCTCGAGGTCGTGCAGGTTCGTTTTGCCCTCCAGCACCAAGCCGGCTTCCGTCACCAGGGGCGAAGGCGCGGGTGGGGCGTGCTCGTCCGACAGGCGGCCCGTTACCTCTTCGATGATGTCGGCCAGCGCCACCATCCCCTGCACGCTGCCATACTCGTCCACCACCAGCGCCACTTGCACCCGCTGCCGCCGGAAGTCTTCGAGCAACGTGCCCAGGGTGCGCGTCTCGGGTACGAACAGGGCTTCGCGGACGACGCGTCGGAGGTCGAATGCGCGCCGCGCCTCCTCCGGGTCGGGGCTGTGGAGCATTTCGTCCAGGGCGCGGAAGAGGTCTTGGGTGTGCAGGACACCGATAATGGCCTCGGGCGCGCCTTCGTACACCGGGTAACGGTCGTAGTGGTACTGGCCGACGGTCGCGAGCACCTGGTCGAGGCTGGCGTTCACCGGCAGGGTGACCAGGTCGCGCCGCGGCGTCATCACCTCGTGCACCCGCACCCGCTTCAGCTCCAGCACCCCCTCGAACATTTCGTCCTCGCGCCTGCTCAGCAGGCCGCGCTCGTGCATCTGCGTCAGCAGCAGGCGCAATTCATCGGCCGATTGCACCAGCGCCGACTTGCGGAAGGCACGGTAGCCCAGGGCCCACAGGATCGCGCGGCTGGAGCTGTCCAGCAGGTCAATCAAGGGCCGAAACAGAGTCATGAACCAGCGCATCGGCCGCGCCACCGCCAGGGCCAGTTTCTCGCTTCGCTGGAGTGACATGCTCTTGGGCACCATCTCGCCCAGCACTACGTGCAGGAAGGTGATGACGAGCAAGGCAAGCGTAATCGCGATTCCGTGCACCAGCAGCAGCGACCGGATGTTCAGGCTCACAAGCAGCGGCTCAATAAGCCCTGCCAGCGTCATCTCGCCCAGCCAGCCCAGCGAGAGGCTGGCGATGGTGATGCCGAGCTGGACGCCGTTCAGCACCCGGTCGAGGTCGGCGAGCAACCGCTTGACCACCGCCGCCCGCGGCTCGCCCGCCCGCTGCAGTTGTTCGAGCCGCGTCGGCCGTATCGTGACCAAGGAAAACTCCGTGGCCACAAAAAAACCGTTCAGCGCCACCAGCGCCAGGACGACGACGAACTGGATTAAAAACATAGGCGTACCTGAAGCAAACAGCCTTTCATGCTATCACATATGGGTCACGCGCGGGATCACCTCGGGGCCTGCCAGGGAGTGGCTGCGCCGAGCCCTAGAGCTACCAGAGCGGCAGTGGGGCGCTGGGGCTGTCTTTTCTCGTCCCGGTGCGTCTAATGGGAGTGAAGGCCCCGGACTTGGTCGTCGGGTTGGTCAGGACGCCAGCGGCCGGCAACAGCTGACATCCTACCCCGAGGAACCTTTTTGGCGCCAGGCTCGTATTCTTACTCAGAAGCGGACGCACCCGGTACGGGAAGGGAGTTATGGCCACGAACCGGAAAGGTCGCAAGAAACTCTATTTCATACTGGGCGGCGGCCTCCTCCTCACCATCGTGGTGAGCGCGGCGCTGCTGCGCTCAAACTACAGCATTGACCCCGAGCAGCTGGCCAAGGTCGAGCGCGGCTCCATCGCGCGTTCCGTCGTCGCTACGGGCAAAATCGAGCCTTTGGCGAAAGTCGAAATCAAATCCAAAGCCAGCGGCATCCTCAAGGAACTCTTCGTCGACTACGGCGATCCGGTCAACCAGGGGCAGGTGCTGGTGGAACTGGACAAAGAGGAACTGGCCGCGCGCGTGCGGGAAGCCCGCGCCAACCTGCAGGCGGCCCAAGCTAACCTCGAAGCCGCCAAAGCCACCTATGAGAAGAACAAGATTGAAGCCGAAGGTCCCGACGTACCCTTTTTCCAGCGCAGCTTGGAGCGCGCCCAGCAAATGTTGTCCGACGGGCTCATCGCCCAGGCAGCCCTGGACGAAGCCGAGAAGAATTTCCACCTCGCCCGCAATCGTCAACTGGTGGCCCAGCGCAACGTGCTGGTGACAAACGCGGAAGCCGCGCGCGCGGCCGCCCAGGTAGCCCAGGCGCAGGCGGCACTGGAACGGGCCGAAGAGGATCTGCGCAACTCGACCATCGTGTCGCCGCTGGACGGCCTGGTGCTGGCGCGGCATGTAGAAGTGGGCGATGCGGTAAGCTCGATTCTGGTGCGGGGCTCGCAGGCCACGCTGGTGCTGACGCTGGGGGACGTCAGCGAGGTCTATGTGAAGGGCAAGGTGGACGAGGCCGACATCGGCCAGGTCTATCTCGGCCAGCCGGCGCGCATCGTGGTGGAGTCGTTCAAGGACAAAGAGTTTGTCGGTCAGGTGAGCAAGATTTCCCCCATGGGGGTGGAGAAAGACAACGTCACCACCTTTGAAGTGCTGGTCACCATCGACAATCCCAGCGGGGAACTCAAGGCCAATATGACCGCCAACGCCGAGATTATTCTGGAGGAACGCGACGACGTCTTGCTGATCCCGGAAACCGCTGTCATCTACGACCGCGAGCGTAAGACTTTTGTCGAAGTCCCCGACCCGCGCGCCGACAATGGGCGCCGCAAAGTCGCTATCGCGATTGGCATCAGCAACGGTATCAAGACCGAAGTGCAGGCCGGCCTCCAGGAAGGCGACACAGTTATCCTGCAATAGACGGTTTCTTTCAGGAGCAAGGGCTGTTAGCGGAGGGCCCGCCCCAGGCTCACCAGGAACTGCACGGCCACACCCCGGTACTGGTCGGTCCGAGAATCCACCCGCACGACCTTAGCCGGGTACTTCTTGTTGATGGCGCCGGGCTCTTGCCAGTAGGGATAGGTGACCGTCAGGTTGGCGCCGGGAATATAGGGGTTGCGCGAAAGGAAGTAGAGTCCACCGCGGGCGACGTTTTCCGTGCGTGCGACTTCATCAATCTCGCCGGTGCTTAGAGTCCCGCGTATGCGGATAAAGAAATGGAGGCGATTGCGCGCATGGGACCGGCGCTCGGTGTGCGGCCGCGGGACGACCGGGACGGGTGCTTCAACTTCGGCTTCGGCGGCGTGTGCCTTACCAGTCAGGTAGTTCAACCCCGCAGGAATTTCCCAAGGGAGCTGCGGGCGGAGGGCGACGAGCGCCTCGTCAATCACGGCGTCCACATTGGTGAACTGGTCTTCGTTCCATCCTTCCACCTCGATGGCGGTTTGGCGGCAGAAGCGCAAGAGCTGCAAGAGGTCGTCGAGTTCGAAGCCTTGGTCGGCGGCCACCCGCACCTGCTCCCGGATCAACTCGTCAATGGGACTATAGTTGCCGCGCAGCATAGCTTGCGCGCAGGCCTCGTACCAGTTGGCGGCCACGCGGGCCAACTCGTGGTACGGCAGGAGCGAGAACTGGCAATCCACCGCGGCGCGCAGCCTTTCGGCCGTCAGGGTGGCAAATTTTTGGCGGCGGCGGCGGTGACGCACGCCGGCGTCGGCGGGGGTGTCGTCGTCAAAGGCCATCGTGTCGAGGCGAGCGCGTGCCGCGATATACCGTTGAGAGCTCCAGGGTCTCATAGCTTTTTGTTTGCGTGCGGTCGCATGCGAGCCTGCGGAGTGAGGAGCCCGTGGCCTAGAAGCGCGACAAGGCTTTCTGGGCAACCAGCTCGCGCAATCGCACCTCCGCTTTCTCGCTCAAGGCGATGAATTCGACCGCCATGCCTACCTGGGGCTCCACGCGGCGG
>JBHIAG010000113.1:0-4982 GCA_046758465.1 Terriglobia bacterium
GGGCAATGGGAGGAACTGCCCAGCGGCCGGAGCCGCTGGGTTGAACGAGGGTGGGCCAAAGTTCGCAGGCTGGGCGGGGGGCGGCCCTCCTACGCCCTGCGGGCTACTGGGGGCAGGCTGGGGCTAGCGGCGATTGGCGGCGGATGGCTTCGCTACGCCTGGCTTCAGCCCCCACTCGCTTCTATTCAGCGCCGTTCAGACGCGATCCGTTGCGCTCCGGCTTGAACAGTGCGCCATCCGTCGCCCTGCGCGCGCTAGCCGCGTGGTGTCCGCGTGGTGTCGCGGGAAAGCCGCGCGGAAGGGCGGTCTAACCTTTGCGGAGGACAGCGAGCACCTGCTTGGCCACCTCACGCAGAGTCTCAAATACCCCGGTGCCGTTGATGGCTACCCCCTCAACCACGGGCTCGCCCCTGAGTTGCAGCTCCTTCTTCAACTCCTCCACCGAGAGGATGCCGGACAGATCACGCTTGTTGAGTTGCAGCACGTAGGGGATGGTCTGCAAGTCATAGCCGTGCTCGGCGAGGTTGTTCTGGAGGTTTTCGATGGTCTCCTGGTTGGCGTCCAGCCGCTCTTCTTGCGAGTCGGCCACGAACACCACGCCATCCACACCCTTCAGGATGAGCTTGCGGCTGGCGTCGTAGAACACCTGCCCGGGAACCGTGTAGAGGTGGAAGCGGGTCTTGAAACCCCGCACGGTGCCCAGGTCGAGCGGCAGGAAGTCAAAGAACAGAGTGCGGTCGGTCTCGGTCGCCAGCGAAATCATCTTCCCTTTCTGGTTAGGATTGGCGTTGTCGTAGATCCACTGCAAGTTGGCGGTCTTGCCGCCCAAGCCGGGACCGTAGTACACCAGCTTGCAGTTGATTTCGCGGGCAGCAAAATTAATGAACGACACTTAACCTCTTCGCATCCTTGCGAGCCCACGGCTTTTATAGCACAGCCCCCACTGGCGGCGCAACGCCGAGGGATTTCAGCCGCCCCCAGACGAGGCAAATTCGCCCGCGCACCGGGCTCCCCTAATCAGCTCGCTAGTTCACGCCCATATTACGATAACATTTTTATTATCAAGGGAATGAATCCGTTCCCGTTTCGGGAATTGTGGGCCCTACCTCTGCTACGCAGCCGCTCGCTTCTGCCTGCCTGCGTTGACGCCGCGCGCCCACCTCTGCTACAGTGTGCCAAAGAGTGAAAAGATGGCGAAGACTAGGCGAGGAAAACAGCGCAGAGCCAGTTCGAGACGCTCGGCCCGGCCGAAGCGGGCTATCAAAGCCGCCCGCCGCCTCCGACGCCCAGCGCGAGCTGTCGCCAGGCGGCGCCCCAGCAAGCTGAGCCCGAAAGCGAAGGCACCGGCAAAGATCGTGGACCCCCGGATGGCGCGGGCGGTGAAGGAATACGCGCTGGCGATGAAGTACTTCAGCCGACAGAAATATCGTCGCGCCCGGAAAATCCTGCAAAAGCTGCTCACGGCGCCGAGTCGCGAACTCGCCGAGCGCGCCCGTGTTCACCTGAACATGTGCGAACAGAGACTGCAGCGGCCCACACCGCCGAAATTTAAAAGTGGCGACGACTACTATAACTATGGCGTCTCCATGGCCAACCTCCACCGCTACACCGAGGCCCGCACCGCACTGGAGAAGGCCCGCAAGCGGCTCCCCAAGGCTGACTACGTCTATTATGCCTTGGCCTCGCTGGCCTCGCTGGCGGGTGAAACCGACGAGGCTCTGGAAAACCTCCAGCGCGCCCTCCGCCTGCGCCCGGAAAGCCGTTTCCACGCCCGCAACGACCCGGATTTCAAGCCGCTCGAAAGCGAACTGCGTTTCCTCGAACTGGTCTACCCAGAACGTACCGTCAGCGCCTAGGCCGCCCACTGTTCCGCGCGGTAAAGTTGTGGCTTGTGGCTTCCGTGTGTCTTGGTATAGTTGAACCGGTCTGGAGGTCACTCCCAGTTGAGCCGTGATTGCGCCATTGTCGTTCTGGCCGCGGGCAAAGGCACGCGCCTGAAGTCCGCGCGCGCCAAAGTCCTGCACGAGGCCGGCGGGCTGCCCCTGCTGGCCCATGTGCTCCGTGCCGCTCAGGGTCTTCGTCTCCCCACCTTCGTCGTCGTTGGCCACCAGGCAACAGAGGTAGAGCCGATCGCCGAATCCTTTGGCGCGCGCAGCGTCCTCCAGCGGCCGCAACTCGGCACCGGCCATGCTCTCCGCCTGGCCCTGGGAAAGCTGCCGCGCCGCCTGAGCCACATTCTGGTTCTGCCGGGTGATGCCCCGCTGCTGCGCCCCGAAAGCCTGCGAGGACTCTTCCAGACCCACCGCAGCGCGGCCGCCGCCGCCACCGTGCTGACTACCTGCCTCGACAATCCCTACGGCTATGGCCGCATCGTGCGGACTGCCGCCGGCGAGGTCGAGGCCATCGTCGAACAAAGCGCGCTCCCGCCGGCCCACAGCCAACTGCGCGAAGTCAACGCCGGGGTCTACTGCTTCGCGCGGAAAAAAGTGGCGGCGCAGTTGCCCCGCCTCGCCCGCAACAACCCCCATCAGGAATACTACCTGACCGACGTCATCGGGCTGCTGCGTGCCGCGGGCGAGAAAGTGCTCCCCTACCCGGCCGCGGACAGTGAAGAGATTCTCGGCACCAACACGCCGGCTGATTTGGCCCGCGTCGATCAAATTCTGCGCCGGCGCAAAGCCGAGGCATTGCTGCGCGCGGGCGTCACCCTCTATCAACCCGACACCATCGCCATCGACCCCGACGTGCGGGTCAGGCCCGACACCGTCATCGAAGCGGGCACGCAACTTCTCGGCACCACCCGGATCGGGCGCCGCTGCCGCATCGGCGCCTTCAGCATCCTCCACGACGCCCGGCTGGCCGACGACGTCACCGTCAAGCCCCATTGCCTGATTCTTTCCAGTCGCCTGGGGCCGGGTGTGGTGGTCGGCCCGTTTGCTCACCTGCGCGAAGCTGCCGACATCCGCCGCGGCGCCCGCATCGGCAACTACGTCGAAGTGAAAAAATCGGTAGTGGGCGAAGGCACCAAGGCCATGCACTTGACCTATCTCGGCGACGCCACCATTGGCAAGAACAGCAACGTCGGTGCCGGCACCATCACCTGCAACTACGACGGCGTGGCCAAGCACCTCACCACTATTGGCGATGAGGTCTTCATCGGCAGCGGCACCGAACTGGTCGCTCCGGTCAAAGTGCACCGCGGCGCCTACGTCGCCGCCGGCTCTACGGTCACCGAAAATGTGCCCCCGGAGGCGCTGGCCATCGCCCGCGGCCGCCAGGTAAACAAACTCGCCTGGGCCCGCAAGCACCGCCAGGCCCTGGCAACGGCCAAAGAAACCTCGGAGGGCGGCCGCGGCGCCCGCATCGTTTCCGCTAACCGCGGCACCCGCAAACGCCCCCGCAAGCGCCGTCAGCGCCGCCCCGCTCGCCGTCACCGCGCCCGCAAGCCGCGCCGCTAGTCAGCCTATGCCTCGTACCTACAAGATTGCCATTGCCGTGGCCTTCCTCCTGTTCCTGGGAGTGGTTGTCTATTCCACCCTCCGTCTGGACAAGGTAACGGTGGAGGTCTGCATCGAATTCAAGGGCCGAACCGACTGCGGCATCGCCACCGGGCTCACCGAGGAAGAAGCCATTGGCACCGCCACCAACAGCGCCTGCGCTTTGATCGCCTCCGGCATGGCCGACTCCATGGCCTGCTCCCGCACCATGCCCCTGAGCACCCGCCGCATCGAGGATTAGCCTGATGGAAATAATCGACACAGCTAGCAAAAGCGAACCTAACAGGGACTCTGCCCTCCCCCTGGCACATCTGCCCCGCTTTGTCTAAGAACGATGAACATCGTGAACATTTTGAGAATCCGTTCCACTCTGGCACCGCCCCGCAAGCGCCGTCGCTGATCGCAGAAGCGGGTGCCCGTACGGGTAAACTCCGCACCGCTTCCAAACTGACTGTTATTTCCAAACTGGGTTAGAGGCCAAACTGAGGCGGCCAGCAGAGGGGATCCGTGCGGGTAAACTCAGCACATCTTCCAAGCTGACTGGTTTCAGTTCCCAGGTAACATTTTCAAGACAGCTTGGAAGAGGTGCTAAGCACCCGCCTGGATGGCGACTTTGGCATCCCTGACCAGCTAGCCGAAAGCCCCGCTTTTGTGGTAGCTTATAGGGTGGCGGCGCAGATGAAGTTCGGCGTGGTCATTTTCCCCGGGTCGAACTGCGACCACGACGCCTACCATGTTCTAAGCCAGGTGCTGGGCCAGCCGACCGAGTGGGTCTGGCACCAATCCACCGACATCAACCATCTCGATGCCATTGTCCTGCCCGGCGGCTTCTCCTACGGCGACTACCTGCGCACCGGCGCCATCGCCCGCTTCTCGCCGGTGATGAAAGCGGTCGAGAAGTTTGCCGCCCGGGGCGGGCTGGTGCTCGGCATCTGCAACGGCTTCCAGATTTTGCTCGAAGCCGGCCTGCTGCCGGGGGCGATGGTGCGCAACCGCGGCTTGAAGTTCCTCTGCCGCTTCGTCCACCTGCGCGTGGAAACCACCGCCACGCCCTTCACTGCTGCCGCCCATAAGGGCCAGGTCCTCAAGCTCCCCATCGCCCACATGGAGGGCAACTACCGCGCCGAGGAAGCGACCCTGCGCGAGCTTGAACGGAACGATCAGATCGTCTTCCGCTACGCCACCCCCGCGGGCGAACTGGTGGACAACCCCGAAACCAACCCCAACGGCTCACTCGCCAACATCGCCGGCATTTGCAATCGCGCGCGCAACGTGCTGGGCCTCATGCCTCATCCCGAGCGCGCCGCCGAACCCCTGATGGGCTCCACCGACGGCCGCATCATCCTCCAGTCCTTAGTTCGCTCCCTTGTCCCCAAGTAGCAGAGCGGAGAGCGGGTGCAAAGCACCTCTTCCAAACTGGGGTAGAATGCTCACCATGGGGCAAGTAGACATCACCGCTGAGCTGGTTGCCGAGCACGGGCTGAC
>JBHIAG010000114.1:0-4836 GCA_046758465.1 Terriglobia bacterium
ATCGAAGCGCAAGATTGTCGGCCTTAGTTGGCACCCGTGAGCAGGAGCTTGTAGACAAGGTCGGGTCGGCCGTCGCCGCGGAAGTCGCGCACGCGAATGAAGTAAGTGCCCGTGGAAGGAAGCGTAAAATCCCGGATCCGCGAATCAAGGAGGCCGGGTTCAATGTCATCATTGAAAGTAAGTAGATTACAACTGGCATCGAGTAACTCGACCACTGTGTCCGTGAAGATGACCCGTCGAGCTCCCCCGAGTCTTTCCCCAAGGGTTTCGATAGTCACTTTCGCGCCGACCGTGCCTTGGAACGAATACACATCAACGTCCCCGTAGGGACTGAGCGACGCGGGCAGCTTTCCATTGGAAATGACCGTGGTGCCGGCGGTACTTCCCGGCGTGCAGGTGTCGTTTCGCGTGAGGTCAGCCGCGCGAACCAAAATGCTCAAGTCCCGTGTAGCACTCACGCCTTGGTTGTCATCGGTTGCTCGGACAGTAAAGCTAAAAAGTGTATCTGCGACCACGGGTACGACCGTACCTGAAATCCCGCCTCTACTTGAATCCAGCAGCAGATCAGGCGGCAATGTGCCTGCGACGACACTCCACGTAAATCCCCCGACGAAAAAAACAGTGGTGTCGCCAATACTAACGGCCAGCCAAAATTCATACTTTTTCCCGCCGCTGGTATCAGGCAGCCGGGAGGTGGCAACCTTGAATTCGGGGATAGCAAACGTTAGTGCGTTGGACGTTCCACCACCGGGAGCAGGAGTGAAAACGGTAACTTCCGCCGTTCCTGGATTTGCGATATCGCTGGCGGGAATGCTTACGTGCAAGCGATTGTCGTCGATAAAAGTTGTTGGCCGGTCTTCTCCATTCCAGCGAACTACGGAGCTCAGTACAAACGTCCCGCCCTGCACCTCCACTGTGAAACCGCCCCCGCCCGCCAGGTGTTGGAAGGGCAGTAGGCCGTAAAGCAGCGGCACTGGATTGGTGGCTTCTATGGTGAAGGTGCGACTTCTGGAGGGGCCGCCACCCGGACGAGGGGTAAATACGCTGATTTCAGCGCTTCCGACGCTGGCGACATCGCTGGCGGAGATGGCCGCTCGGAGCTGGCTGTTGACAAATGTCGTTGCTCGGTCCTGGCCGTTCCAGCGCACCACTGAGTCCGCAACGAAGTTTCCGCCGATCGCCTGCAGCGTGAAGGCTGGATCCCCGGCAGTGGCCCTGGAGGGATTTAAGTTGTTCAGAATCGGCACGGGATTGCCATCTTCGATGAAGACAGTCCAGGCATTGGAGGTGCCGCCACCAGGAGCGGGATTGAAGACGGTCACTTGAGCGGTGCCAGGGTTGGCGAAGTCGCTGGCGGGAATGTTAGCGCTTACAAATGTTCGACTGATAACGCTGGTAGGCCGATCGGCACCATTCCAGCGTACAACCGAGGTTGCGACGAAGCCGGAGCCGTCGATATAGAAGCCCACCGGGTATGTTGTGATGCCCGGCCTGATCGAGGGAGGATATACGTAGGTGATGCTGGGAACAGGATTATTGATGGTGAAGGTCACGGCATTGAAAGTGCCACCACCGGGCGTGGGATTGAAGACGGTCACTTGAGCGGTACCGGCGACAAGGATGCAAGGATGTCGGTGTTGAGGACGGTTGCGGTCAATTGGCTACTGCTGACAAACGTGGTGCCGCGGTCATTCCCATTCCAGCGCACCACGGAAGTTGAGACGAAGTTCAAACCGTTCACGGTCAATGTGAAACCCGTGCCTCCAGCCGTAGCGTCTGAGGGGGAAATGGAAGTTATGGAAGGCAGTGGGTTTGGTGAAGGCTGTGGTGTCCGAGGACCTGCGCCACCACCGCCTCCGCAGCTTGTTACCAACCCGACGAGCAGACTTATGCCACCTGCACCAATTTTTTCCAGGATGCGGTAGTGCCCGAGCGTCTTGCCAATCATGGGACGGAACCCGTTGCCGCCATCCTAGGGCGCGCCCGCAGGCAAGTCAACGCGCGCCAGTGGCAGGGGCCACCGGGTTGGACTCTCCTCAAACCTGCCACCGTTGAGCAATCACCCTGCCGAAGCCATTGGATTCCGATTGAAGCGGGCGCAGGCGCGTGCTAGCTTTTTCCCCGCCATCCCCGCAAGCCGGCACAGGCGAGACGCCCGCCTGCGGACGGGCAGGCCTGTGCCACCGAAGCCTAGCGCGCTGCGGGGATTGAGATGCAACGACGACTGCGCCCACAGGTGAGCTTCCTTCTGCTGCTGGTGGCGAGCCCGGCTCTGGCGGCGTGGGGAGCTACGCCCGCAGGGGCGCAACCGCCGCAAGAGCTGGAGATTCTGGCCGACACGCAGCAGAAAATTGGCGACACCTACGTGCTGCGCGGGCAGGTGGAAATCCGCTACCGCGGCATGACGCTGAAGGCCGACGAGATGACCTACGACGAAGCGAGCGGGGAAGTCACTGCGCGCGGTCAGGTCGAATTCGAGCGGGAAAACGAACACGTGCGCGCCGAAACAGCCAACTACAACCTGCGTAGCGGCCGCGGGCAATTTATGCGGGTGCGGGCCACGGTGGACGTCCGCCCGCGGCCCGACCCTGACTTGCTCGTGAGCCCCAACCCCTTCTACTTCGAGGCGGAACGGGTGGAGCGGCGAGCCGACGGCAGCTACATTGCGCATCACGGCTGGGTGACGAACTGCACGCCGGAGAACGCGAAGTGGAAGCTGCGGGCGGCGCGGGCGGTGATTCAGCCGGGCGAGCGGGTGACGCTGTTCGGGTCAAGCTTTCATCTGGGGGGCATCCCGCTGCTTTATTCTCCTTTTTTCACCTACCCGCTGGCGCGGCGGCCGCGGCAGTCGGGTTTCCTGCTGCCGACGGCGGGCAACAACACGCGCAAGGGAGTTATCCTCGGGGAGTCGTTTTTCTGGGCGATCAACGACCATGCCGACCTGTTGGTGAGCGCGGAGTTGTTTAGCCAGCGCGGTTGGTCGCGGCGGGCACAACTGCGGCTGCTGCCGACGGCACACAGCGCGGTGCAGGTGACCTACTTTGGGGTAACGGACCGGGGGTTTTCGCGGCGGGGCGGCCCGCGCATTGACCAGGGCGGCGAGTTCGCCCACGTCTTCACCGAAGGCACGTTGGGCGGCGGCTTTCGCGGTGTCGTTGACCTCACCTACCTGAGCTCGCTCCGCTTCCGCTTGGGCTTCAGCGAATCCTTCAACGAAGCGGTCATCTCCGAAGTCCACGCCAACGCCTTCCTCAGCAACAATCCTGACACCTATTACTTCAACGCCTTCTTCCGCCGCTACCGCAACTTCGAGATCCGACAACCGCTCGACCCGCTGATGCCGCTCGAGGAAACTGCCGTGACCCTGACAAGTGCGCCGGCGGTTGAGTTTGGGACGCGGCCACGCGGGTTCAAGGGGTTACGCCTGCCAGTCTATCTGAGTCTGGCCGCGAGTGTAGCCGGGGTGCGGCGCAGCGAACGGCGCTTCAACACGCCGGGGCTGGTGCAACGGTTTGACGTCTATCCGCGCATCACGCTGCCGCTCCGCCTGCGCAGCCGCTATGTGCAGGTGACACCGACTCTTGGCTTTCGGGCCACCCGCTACAGCGCGCGGTTGGTGGACGACCCCGGCGCCTCAGGGGGGAAACGCGTGCTCACCCGTCCCCTGCGGCGCATCACGCAGGAGGTGAGTGTGGACCTGCGCTTGCCTTCCTTCGCGCGCATCTACAACCGCCCGCAGCACCGCTACAAGCACGTCGTCGAACCCCAGGTCGTCTACCGCTACGTCAACGGCGTACGGAATTTGGACGCGATTCTGCGCTTCGATGAAACCGACATTCTGAGCGACACCAGCGAGATCGAGTATTCCCTCACCCAGCGCATCTTTCGCAAACCGCGCCCTGCCGCCGCCGGCGCAGGGAACTCGGTGCAGGAAGTTTTCTCCTGGCGGCTCGCGCAGAAATATTTCTTCGACCCCGACTTGCGCGGCGCGCTCGCGCCGGGTCGGCGCAACCTGGTGGCGGCGCTCACTTCCCTCACCGGCTACGCGTGGGCCAATGGCCCGCGCCGCTTCTCGCCCCTAGTGTCAACCATGAAGCTTACGCCCGGCCGCCGCTACGATAGCGAGTGGCGACTGGACTACGACACGCGGCAAAACAAAATCGTCAACAGCCGCTTGACGGTGAGCGCACTGCTGTGGCGCGCGTTTCGCGCCTCGCTGGCGCACTTTGCCACCCGCAACGATCCGCTCTTGCAGCCCCGCTCCCACCAGTTGCGCTTCCTGGTGAGCTACGGCCAGTTGAACCGCCGCGGACTCAACACCACTTTTGGCGCCACCTGGAACATCCGCCAGGATTTTTTCCAGAACACAGTCGCCCAGGTCAGCTACAACTGGGACTGCTGCGGAGTGGCCTTTGAGTTCCGACGCTTCGGCCTGGGCCAACTGCGCAGCGAAAACCAGTACCGCCTCGCCTTCACCATCGCCAACCTCGGCACCTTCGGGACCATCCGCAAGCAGGAACGCCTCTTCTAGCCGCGAGCTTCGGATCTCGTCGGATCGCGTCCCATCGCCTCGGATCGCCTCGCACAGAGACGCACACAGCGCCTTCAAGGGGGGGCAACCGGGGACACCGCGACGCCTCCCCGCCCCCACCTGGCATTTCCAGGGATTTGCCGTCCCGCCCCAGTTTGCAAGCGCTGCTCCGCACCCGCCCCTTGGCAGTGGTGCTTCGCACTCGCTCTCCGGGAAGCGTTTTTAGGATTGTGCGGGCTTATTGGCTCGGCGTTTTGCTTCCCACCGGTCCAGGCGGGTCAACCCGCCCTCTCAACCGTGCTCCG
>JBHIAG010000115.1:0-4793 GCA_046758465.1 Terriglobia bacterium
GGGGGGATGGCCTGGGTCTGGATGGGGGTCGTTTCCTCATATCCCAAGGCGCTGACTGCCTCTTGTATAGGTTTGCTTAAATCTAACTCTGTGAAATGCATGAAACTCCTTTTGATACTACTTGATTCCCGCAGGTGTTTGACCTACGGGTTTGGGTTGGTTTAGGTTGGCACAAAAAAACCGCTCCGATTGAGTGAATCGGAGCGGTGAGCGATGCCAAACCGATTGACTTAACTAACGATGGTAATTATACCAGCGAACGGGATTTTTGTCAAACCAAGCGGCCGCGATGTTCACGTGGGTTTCAAATGCACCTGGCTGGCGCCGCCTAAGTTGTGGTCGGCGGGGCGGTCGCCTGCCCCACCGCTACCCCGACATATTTTCTTGCCTAACTGACCATCTTGCGCTATACTTGAGGTAGCTGAGACAACATCCGTGCCCCGCGCCCTAAACACGCCCCGCGGCGGCTAACCATCCTTTGAAATGGAACAACGGCTCGTGGACAAAAAAGACCTGACCGAACAGGAAATCCGCACCCGCTACATCACGCCCGCCATCCGCGACGACGCGGGGTGGCCGCTCCACCAGATCCGCGAGGGAGTCTATCTCACGGACGGGCAAGTTCACCCACGCGGCAAGAGCGCGCCACGCGGGAAGCGCAAGTTCGCGGACTATGTGCTCTACCACCACAACCAACCGCTGGCTATTGTCGAGGCCAAGGACAACAACCACTCTATCGGGGCCGGGATGCAGCAGGCGCTCGAATACGCCGAGATGTGCGACGCGCCCTTCGCCTTCAGCTCCAACGGCGACGGCTTTCTGGAGCACGACCGCCTGGCAACAGCCGCTCCTGGGGACAGAGTCGTGATCGAGCGTGGGCTACCGCTCGACGCCTTCCCCTCGCCGGACGAGCTGTGGATGCGCTACACGCAGCGCAAGGCCCTACCCCCCAACGTACAGGCCGCCCTCAACCAGCCCTATCACTACGAGCGCGGCGGCAAGACACCCCGCTACTACCAGAAGGTGGCCATCAACCGCGCGGTGGAGGCCATCGCCGGAGGCCAGGACCGCGTCCTGCTGGTGATGGCGACGGGCACTGGCAAGACTTATGTCGCCTTTCAAATCATCTGGCGGTTATGGAAAGCGGGCATCAAAAAGCGCATTCTCTTCCTGGCAGACCGCAATATCCTGGTGGACCAGGCCAAGACCAACGACTTCAAGCCCTTCGGCGGCGCGATGACCAAGGTGGTCAAGCGCCAGATTGACAAGTCCTACGAGATTTACCTCGCGCTGTACCAGGGGCTTTCTGGTTCGGAGGAGTGGCAGGATGTGTACAAGCAGTTCTCCCCCGGCTTCTTCGACCTGGTAGTCGTGGACGAGTGCCACCGGGGGAGCGCGGCCGCCGATTCGGCCTGGCGGGAGGTGCTGGATTACTTCGAGTCCGCTGCGCAGATCGGCATGACGGCCACGCCCAAGGAGACCGAGTACGTCTCCAACATTGACTACTTTGGCGAGCCCATCTACACCTACTCGCTCAGGCAGGGCATCGAAGACGGCTTCCTGGCTCCGTACAAGGTGATTCGCGTGAACCTGGACATTGACGTGGACGGCTGGCAGCCAGAGGCAGGCCAGCGCGATCAGTACGGCCAGATCATCCCCGATCAGGAATACACCGCCCGAGACTTTGACCGCACGCTGGTCATCGAGGAACGCACCAAGCGGGTGGCCCACCGCGTGGCCGAGTTCCTCAAGGCCACCGGGCGCTTCCAGAAAACCATCGTCTTCTGCCGCGACGTTGAGCACGCCGAGCGGATGCGCCAGGCGTTGGTCAACGAGAACAGCGATCTGGTGGCCCAGAACCGCAAGTACGTGATGCGCATCACGGGCGACAGCCCCGAAGGCGTGCTGGAGTTGGATAACTTCATTGACCCCGCCGAGCGCTACCCGGTGATCGCCACCACGTCCAGGCTGCTGACCACCGGCGTGGACGCGCAGACCTGCCAGTTGATCGTGCTGGATACCGTCATCAACTCCATGACCATGTTCAAGCAGACCATCGGGCGCGGCTCGCGCATCAAAGAGGAGTACGGCAAGCTCTACTTCACGATCATGGACTTTCGCAACGTCACGCGCCTGTTCTACGACCCGCAGTTCGACGGCGATCCGGTGCAGGTGTACGAGCCGGGCGAGGATGATCCCATAACGCCGCCGGACGAGCCATCGGATGACACAGAGGGAGAAGAGAAGCCGACGCCCGGCGATGAGCCCAGGAAGCGCAGGAGCCGTGACAAGCTGTACGTCAACGGCGTCGAGGTGCACGTCCTGGCCGAGCGGGTGCAGTATTACGACGTCCACGGCAAGCTGGTCACCGAGTCCTTCACCGCCTTCAGCCGTGAGAACATCCGCCGCGCCTACGCCACCCTGGAGGATTTCCTGACCGAGTGGAACGAGGCCGACCGCAAGTCCATCATCCTGGTGGAGCTGTTGCGACAGGGCGTGCTGCTCGACAAGCTCCAGGAAGAGGTGGGCCAGGACTTCGATCCCTTCGACCTGATCTGTCACGTGGCCTACGACCGCCCCGCGCTGACCCGCAGCGAACGCGCCCGCCAGGTGAAGCAGCAGGCGTACTTTGACCAGTACGAGGAAAAAGCCCGCCAGGTGCTGGAAGCCATGCTCGAAAAGTACACCAACGAGGGCATCGAGGCCCTGGAACGGGCCGCCGACGAACGCAAGATGACCACCTTCTTGCAAGTGCTTCCCTTCAGCCAGTTCGGGCGGCCCATAGAGATCGTGCGGGCGTTTGGCGGCAAGCGACCCTACCTGAAGGCCGTGCGCGGGTTGGGACGCCAGATTTACGCCATGGCAGCTTAGCCCCGTCTCCAAGTGTCATCGCGAGGCGGTGCTCTTCCGCCGAAGCGATCCCCGATTTGCGAGGGGGAGATTGCTTCGGCAAAAAGACGCCTCGCAATGACACAGCCGTGATTTGTTTCTTAAGTAGCGGAGCGAAGCAATCTCCAAGCCGCTGGGGGATTGCTTCGGCGCAAACAGCGCGCCTCGCAATGACACCTGGGGTGAAACCCATGTCCATCTCCACGACCATAAAAACAATCCAGGACATCATGCGCCAGGACGCGGGCGTGGACGGCGACGCGCAGCGCATCTCCCAGCTCGTGTGGATGATGTTCCTCAAGATATTCGACGATAGCGAGTTGGAGTACGAGCTCGACCCCGACTACGCCTCTCCCATCCCCGCGCACCTGCGCTGGCGCAACTGGGCCGCCGACGACGAGGGCATCACCGGCGACGCGCTGCTGGATTTCGTCAACAACGAGCTGTTCCCAGATTTTAAGGAGATGACCATCGGCCCCGATAGCGACCCGCGCGGGGCCCTCGTCCACGAGGTGTTCGCCGATTCCTACAACTACATGAAGTCCGGCACGCTGATCCGGCAGGTGATCAACAAGCTCAACGAGATTGACTTCAGCCGCCAGGAGGATCGCCACCTGTTCAACGACATCTACGAGAAGATCCTGCGCGACCTGCAAAGCGCGGGCAACGCGGGCGAGTACTACACCCCCCGCGCCGTCACCCAGTTCATGGTGGACATGACCGATCCCCAGTTGGGCGACAAGGTCCTCGACCCGGCCTGCGGCACCGGCGGCTTCCTGGTCTGCGCGCTGGAGCACGTGCGCCAGCGCTACGTCCGCACCATGGACGACGAGCTGCTGCTGCGGCGGTCCATTATGGGCATTGATAAGAAGCCCCTGCCCCATGGGCTATGCGTCACCAACCTGATCCTGCACGACGTGGCCGCGCCGCTGATTGACCGCGACAACGCCCTCTCCCGCCGCCCGCTGCGCGACTACGGCCCCGCCGACCAGGTGGACGTCATCCTCACCAACCCGCCCTTCGGCGGGACGGAGGAGCCGGGCGTGGAAAGCAACTTCCCCAAGAGCTTCCAGACCAAAGAGACCGCCGATCTTTTCCTGGTGTTGATCCTCAAGCTGCTCAAGAAGGGAGGCAAGGGCGCCATCGTGCTGCCCGATGGTAGCCTGTTTGGCGAGGGCGTCAAGACCCGCATCAAGGAGCGGCTGCTCAGGCAGTGCAACTTGCACACCATCGTCCGCCTGCCCAACGGCGTCTTCGCGCCCTACACCGGCATCAACACCAACCTGCTCTTCTTCACCAAGGGGGAACCGACCCGCCAGGTGTGGTACTTCGAGCACCCCCTGCCGCCCGACCGCAAGCAGTATTCAAAAACCCGCCCCATCGAAATCGCCGAGTTTGACCTGGAGAAGGCATGGTGGTACAATCGGGAGGAAAACGAGCACGCCTGGGTGGTCACCCTTGACGAGATCAAGGCCCGCAACTACAACCTGGACATCAAGAACCCCCACATCGTGGAAGAGGGCTACGGCGACCCGGCCAAGCTGCTGGCCGAGTACCAGTCGCGGCTGGCGCAAGTCGAGAAACTGCGGACGCAACTCAGAGACGAGCTTGCCGCCACCATTGAGAGAGCGACCTATGCAGACTGACCTGCTGTTCGATCAATTCGATACCCTCCTGACCACGCCCGACGACGTGGCTCACCTGGAGGCCGCGGTGCTCCAACTGGCGGTGCAGGGCAAGCTCGTGCCGCAAGACCCCGCCGACGAACCGGCGGCGGAACTGCTCAAGCGCATCCAGACCGACAAGGAGCGCCTAGTCCGTGAGGGGGAAATCAGTAAGCCAAGAGACATTCCACCTATTGATCCCGATGAAGTTCCGTTTGCTCTGCCGGAGGGATGGGTTTG
>JBHIAG010000116.1:0-4712 GCA_046758465.1 Terriglobia bacterium
TCGATGCGCAGCGCCTCCCGGGCGGACTCGAAGGCGGGCGAAACATCAGCCAGCTCCATTCCGAAGCGAGTGTCGGGCTTGTCGGTGCCGTAGCGGGCCAGCGTCTCGGCGTAACTCATACGCGGGAAGGGCGCTTGGATGGACTCGCTCCCGGCAGCGAAGGTGGCTTTCATCACGTCTTCGATGACCGCGAAGACAGCGTCGGGGGTGGCGAACGCCATTTCCAGGTCGAGTTGGGTAAACTCGGGCTGGCGGTCGGCGCGCAAGTCTTCGTCGCGGAAGCAACGCACAATCTGGAAGTAGCGGTCGAAGCCGGCGATCATCAGCAGTTGTTTGAAGAGCTGCGGCGACTGCGGCAACGCATAGAAGTGGCCGGGGTGAACGCGGCTGGGGACGAGGTAGTCGCGCGCGCCTTCCGGGGTGGAGCGAGTCAAAAACGGGGTTTCAATCTCGTAGAAGCCTTGTTGGTCGAGGGTGCGGCGGATGGCCAAGGCAACGCGGTGGCGCAGACGCAGGTTGCGCTGCAAGCGGGGGCGACGCAGGTCGAGGTAACGGTAGCGCAGCCGGGTTTCTTCGCTGGCGGTGATTTCCGACTCAATCGGGAAGGGGGAGGTGCGGGCGTCGTTCAGAATGTGGAGCCGGGCGGCCGCGACTTCGACTTCTCCGGTGGGCAGGTTGGGGTTGGGGCTCTGGCGCTTGACGACCGTGCCCTCGATTGCCAGAACAACCTCGGGGCGACACTGGTCGGCGTGAGCGTGCACCGCAGGGTTCTTTTCCTTGTTGGCAACGATTTGCACCAGGCCGGCGCGGTCGCGCAGATCGAAGAAGATGAGCTGGCCGAGGTCGCGGCGGCGCTGCACCCAGCCGAGAAGGACGACCTGTTTCCCCACATCGCTGGCGCGCAGCTCCCCGCAGGTGTGGGTGCGCTTCAAGTTCTCGATCGAGCCGAGTTTCATTTCCTCTCGCCGTCCAACCCGGTGACCCCAGCCACCGGACCCCAGCGGCAGGTGCCGCTGGGTTGGACAAGTACTGCTTTCCGTCCGTTAATATCCGGCACGGCTGAAGCCGTGCCCTGACGTACGGTCCCCCTCCTACTTGCTCGGTGCTAATTCTCGCAGGAGTCCCTCTTCCGACAAAGCCCGCTGAGTGCCCGACTGCATTTCGCGCAGGGTGAATTTGCCCTGCGCCAGTTCGTCCTCGCCAATGATAAGCGCGTAGCGGGCGCCCGCCTGGTCGGCGCGGCCCAGCGCTTTCTTCAACTTCATCTCCTCGTAAGCCAGTTCGGTGCTCACCCCGGCGTCGCGCAGGCGCCGCGCAAGTTGTCGGGCGCGTGTCCCGGCAGCCGCCCCCAGCCAAACGATAAAAACATTCGGGCGCAGATCGGCTTTTAAGACACCAGCGTGCTGCAGGGCCAGGAGGAGGCGGTCGGTGCCCAGCGCCCAGCCGATGCCCTTTGTGGGCGGCCCGCCGAGCAGCTCCGAGAGACCATCATAGCGGCCGCCGCCGCAGATGGCGTTCTGCGCGCCCAGGCCGGGGGCGGTAATCTCGAAGGTGGTGCGGGTGTAGTAGTCGAGGCCGCGCACCAGCCGCCGGTTAATTTCGTAGGCAATCCCCCGGTCTTTGAGCTCCTGCTGAAACTGCTGGAAGTGATCCCGACAAGGCTGGCAGAGGTGATCGAGGATGGAGGGTAGCTTCTCGATGATAGCCTGCTCGCCCTCGACTTTGCTGTCGAGGACGCGCAACGGGTTGGTCTCAATCCGACGCTGGCTGTCGGGGCCGAGCTTGGCCTTCACTTTTTGCAATTCGCGCCGGAGAAGCTCGACATACTTCGGCCGGCAAGCGGAGCAACCAATAGAGTTGACGTAGAGTGTGACGCCTTCGTTCTCGAGCGAGCGGGTGTCCCTCGCTCCGGCTCGGGATAAACTCCGCACCTCTTCCGGACTGCGAAAGGAAGCAACCGGCAACCCACAGCGCTCGATGAAGACCAGCACCAACTCGACGATTTCGGCGTCGATGCCGGGATGATCCGATGGCCCCAGAACCTCGGCGCCAATTTGGTAGAACTGGCGGAAGCGGCCTTTCTGAGGGCGCTCGCGGCGAAACATCGGCCCGATGTAGTAGAGCTTTGCCAGGCCGGGCCGAGTGTGCAGGCCGTGCTCGATGTAGGCGCGCACGACCGAGGCAGTGGCTTCCGGACGCCACGAAATAGACTTCGATGGGATATTAGCCAAGTCAAAGAACAACTCACTTCGAAAAGTGTCCCAATCCAGAGGAGCCTGTCGTATTGAGAAGACCCGAGAGACGTTTTCATGGATTCGCTTAATCCTACGCTCTTCATCCTCAGAATCGGCATCGGAAGGTTCCAAATGAGCTGCAGTCCGCGCCAGCAACCCCGCAAAGCGAATATAACTGGCAGGGTCATTTAGGTTGTAGTTAGGGTCATGCAGTATAGGGACCAGTTCTGCAGAGTCCGGACCAAGCCCTCTAGTCAGGGTGTACATCTCCTTCTTCACTATGTCAGTATCCGTTCCTACCGAGCGGGCGAAGAGTTCCGTCTCTTCGAACAGTGGCAGGCGGATTTCCTGGAAGTTGTAAGCGGCGAAGACCCGCCGGGCGGTCTGCTCCACCTGGGCCCAGAGGGCGGACTCTGGCGGCAGGATGTCCCGGGTGCCCTTGACGGCCTGAAAGCGGCGGCGGTTCACGATTCAGAAACCCTCGAAAGCAGATCCCTCGCCCCGAATGCCTGCCAGGGGTGGCTTTCGGGGCTCGGGATGACAACCGTAGCTGCCAAGGCAGTCCCCTCCCCTAGCGGCCACCGGCGGGGCGGGCGAGCGCCAGGTAGTCGTCCTTGTAGGCGACGTAGTGGGCAGCGTAACGCCGGATGATGTCGAGGTCTTTATCGGTGAGGTGGCGGCGAAAGCGCGCCGGCGCCCCGATAAAAAGCGAGCGCGGGGGCACGGCGGTGTTTTCGCTGACGACGGAGCCAGCGGCGATGATGGAGCCTTCGCCGATGCGGGCGTTGTTCAGGATAATCGCCCCCATGCCGATCAGGCAGCGGGACTCGATGGTGCAGCCGTGCAAAGTGACGTTATGGCCGACGGTCACCTCATCGCCCAGGATGACCGGGTAGAGTTCCTTCATCCCGTGCAGCACCGAGCCGTCCTGGATGTTGCTGCGCGCGCCGATGCGGATGTAGTTGACGTCGCCGCGCAGCACGCAGCGGAACCAGACGCTGGAATCCTCGCCCAGGGTGACGTCGCCGATCAGGTCGGCTGAGTCGGCCACGTAGGCGTTGGCGGCAATCTGCGGCTCGCGGCCATTGTAGGGAAGAATCATCGGCAAAACCCGGCGCAATCCAAACGTGTGAAAGTAGCATACGCCCGAAAGCGGCGCAAGCCGCGACCACAGTCACGTAGTGTTCTGATTCGGCCACGCAAGGAGCCCATTTCCCCCCAGGCGGGAGCCTAGGGGCTCGGTGCCGTTCTCCTCTTGCGACACGTTCCTTTCAAGCAGCGGGTGCCCCGCAAGTGGCGGGGTAAACTCCGCACCTCTTCCGGACTTAAGGGGACAATCGAGCCCCATTAGCCCCCTACTTAGTGAGAGGGCAGCGGTGGAGGGCAGGCAAGAATGCCCCCCCACCAACCATACTCCTGACTGGTTTTTTCGGAAGACGAGCCATCTGTTGCCCGCGGCATCCCTCGACTCCGCTCGGGACAGGGAAGCCGCTGGGCTGGACAGAGAGGGCATCGGCGGGGCCGGGTTTTTGCGGTTTCTGCCTGCGATGATTATGAAGTTGTGGTTGACACCAAGCCTGGGGTGGGTTTAGGGTAGCCACCTAGCTCAGTTGCTTCTTTGGGTTCCCGATAAAACTTCACCGGAGGAGGGCAAGCATGCGCAGGATAGTCGTCTTTATCAGTGTGATGTCGGTGTTGCTGCTGGGGGCGCTGTTGGCGAGACCAGCGGTAGCGCAGGAAGAACCCGGGCAGATCGCCCGAGTGTATCACGTCAAGCCAAGAGCCGGGATGGAGCTGCAATTTGAAGAAGCCTTCAAACAGCACATCGACTGGCATCGGCAACAGGGCGACACCTGGACGTGGAACACCTGGTTTATTTCCACCGGCAAGCGGTTCGGTCAGTACGCCGTGGGCACGTTCGGGCATCGCTGGGCGGATTTCGACAACCCCGGGGTTGACCCCGAGGCCGACGCCGCCCACTATTTGGCCAACGTGGCGCCCTACGTTCAGTCGGTCACCAGCTTGTTCGGGATGGTGCTTCCCAACGTCAGTCGACCACCGGAGGGCAAAGGGCCCAGCCCCCTGGCTTCATTGATCCACATCTACGTGAAGGTCGGCGCGGAGGAGAAGTTCATGCACGCAATCGGCAAGGTCAGCAAGGCGCTCGAGAAGGGCAACTGGCCCGGTCGCTATTTGTGGTACGCGCTGGTCAACGGCGGGAAGCACCCGCAGTTCGTCCTGGTGCTGCCGCGGGAGAACTGGGCAAGCTTCAAGGAGCCGGAGAAGCCTGTCGGGGCGGCGCTCGAGGAGGTCTACGGGCGACAAGGAGCCGATTCGCTGCGCATGGTGTTCCGCAAAACCATTCGCTCCGAATGGAGCGAGGTTCTGGAGTATCGGCCCGACCTGAGCTACGCGCCCGCTAGCGAGTAATCCACACGTCAACACCCAGCGGCGGGGGGCCGCCCAACCCAGGGGGCC
>JBHIAG010000117.1:0-4662 GCA_046758465.1 Terriglobia bacterium
TACACCGACCAATTGCCGCCAGGTCGCCGCATAGACACCTCGCTCATATGAAACTCATTCTACACCCAATCGTACAAGCTGATCCGCGCCGTAGAGCGCCGCGAGCACCCAGGCGAGTTCTTTCCGTGCGCTCAGGGCCGGCCCGAGTCGTCACCATGACATAGACGAGCGCGCCCGCGCCCTGGCCCCACGCCGGGCGGGGCTGGCCGCCAAAGCCGCCGACACGCCCCGCTAGCCTTCAGTTGCCACCGACACTCTGCGCCGAAGGCGGGCGCTGCTCACCGCCTACGGAGTGGTCCGTGAGCCGGGGAATTGTGTCTTGGAGTCTCTCTTTCGGGCCTAGCGGCAGACGCGCTCAGTAAAGAGCGACAGGAAGCGGTCTACGGCCACCGCGGTGGCCACCGCCACGGGGGAGTTGGCTTCGGGGGTAGCAAGCGTACGCCCGCGCTCGGTCTCGTCGGTGCGCACCTCCAGGCGCACCGGTTGCCAAGTAAAAAGCGGGGGATCAATCGCCGCCGCCACCGCCATGGGGTCGTGCAAGTTCATCCCATCCAGACCCAGGAACTTCTGGTGGGCGTCCATACAGATGACCGTGATTTCGCGGATGAACTGGAAGACGGCGGAGTCACGCGCCAGCGCCAGGCGCCGCAGGTCCGAGCGCAGCAGTTTGGCCTGCAGGGTGACGTCGAGCGGGACCAGGCGCAGACGCACACCCGTGGCCGCCACCTCAGCGGCGGCTTCGGGGTCCAGGTAGAGGTTGTATTCCGCCACTTTGGAGATATTGCCTGGCACCCGAACCGCACCGCCCATCTGCACGATTTTGCCCAGGCGCCGAAAGGTAGCCGGGTCCCGCAGCGCCGCCCGGGCCAGGTTGGTCATGGGGGCGGTGGCCACGACTGTTAATTCGTCGCCGTAGCGGTCAATCGCGCTCAGCAGCAGGGTGGTGGCGTCTTCACTCGCCAGCGGATGCTTGGGTGTGGGATAAACGCTGGTGACATTTCCCAGGCCGTCGGCTCCGTGCACCGCCTCGGCTGTCACCAGCTCGCGCGCCAGTGGACGGGCCGCGCCCTGGGCCACGGGCAGCTCGGCTGGCGCCTGGGCGACATCGAGGACGAGTCGAGTGTTTCGGGTGGCGGCCTCGACCGAGGTGTTGCCCGCCACCGTGGTGATAGCTTCCAAGTGTAGCTCCGGTGAGCGCAGGGCCAGGACCAACGCCAGGGCGTCGTCCACGCCCGTATCCACGTCCATAATCACCCGTTTCACCGGCTGCACCTGCGGTGAAAGGCTAGCACGAGGGAGAGTCCGGCAGGGGAGGGAAATCCGAGTCAGAGTGCCGCGGCCCGCGGCGCCAACGCCGGCTCCAGCAAAGGCCGCAAGCGGGGCAAGGCCTCCCGCATGGCTTTCTCGCCGGCAGCGATTAATTCGTCGGCGTGCTCGAACTCATCCCAGCGATAGGCGCGTACGTCGGGCTCGACCACTATATCGGCGTGCGCCCGCCACACCGGCTCGGCGGTGCGCTGGGCGATGCTGAACGACCGGCTCAGCACGTCCAACATGTTCCTGGGTTCGAGGCCCGGCTCGATGTTGTCCAGCAGCACCGCCACCACCACGTTCGCTCCTAATTCTTTCGCTGCCTTGGTGGGCACGGCCGCTACCAGCATGCCGTCCACGAGCCAGGATCCATTGTAAGCGACGGGCAGGAAGAGTCCCGGATAGGCGCAACTGGCGCGTACCGCCAGCGCCAATTCACCTGAAGTAAATATCACCCCTTGCGCACTCGCCAAGTCAGTGGCCGCCACCGCCAGAGGGATCTTCAAATCCTCAAAGTGCAGAGCCCGGAACGCTCGCTTCACAAAGGCTTCCATGCGGTGGTTCGTCGCCAGGCCCATCCGCGACAGCGTCCAGCGGGCGAAATCATTCCAGCGCACTTTGCGGGCCACGGCGGCCATCTCTTCCATCGTCGCCCCACTGGCGTAAGCACCGGCGATGATGCTGCCCACGCTGGTGCCGGCCAGGCAGTGGATCCGTATCCCGTTTTCCTCCAGCACATTCAGCACCCCGATGTGCGCCAGCCCGCGGGCAAAACCGCCACCGAGTGCCAGTCCCAGGCGCGGTTCCCTCGTCCGCGAGGACGGAGTCCGGGCCGCCTGTCGCGCAAAGGCGCGAATGTGCTCGACCGCCCGCTGCAACTTTCTCTTCCACTCAGCGGCAGTCATCCTGGCCTCCACCCCCTCAACTAATTGGACACCGTAGAACGCCTAAGAGTTGCACACCGGCCTCAATCCCAGGAGGCTTGACGCCTGCAGGGGCTTTGGTTAGGCTGCCGTTTCGCCCCGGAAGTTTCCCCCGCGGCCGCAACTCTTGCCTGCCTCGCTGCCAGCGGGACGGGCAGGGGAGGTTTCACCTCTATGCTGCGCATCCAGAATGTTGCTGTGCTCGGGGCCGGGGTCATGGGCGCCCGCATCGCCGCCCACTTGGCCAATGCCGGCCTCCGCCCGCTCTTGCTCGACATTGTACCCCGCGAGCTCACCCCAGAGGAGGAGAAACGCGGCCTGAGCCTGGAGCATCCCACGGTGCGCAACCGCATCGTGCGCGCGGGTCTGGATGCCGCCCGGCGCTCCCAGCCGGCTGCTTTCTTCCTGCCTGAGTATGCGGAACGGGTACGCCTGGGCAACTTCGACGACCACCTCGACTGGCTCCGCGATGCCGATTGGATCATCGAGGCGGTGGCGGAAAAGCTGCCCATCAAACAGGCTCTACTGGAGCGCGTGGAGGCTGTGCGGCGCCCCGACGCCATCGTCAGCTCGAACACCAGCGGCCTGCCGCTGCACCTGGTGGCCCAGGGGCGGTCGGAGGACTTCCGCCGCCACTGGCTGGGGACTCACTTCTTCAACCCGCCGCGCTATATGCGCCTGCTGGAAATCATCCCCGTTGCCGAGACCGCGCCCGAGGTGGTGGAGACCATTTCCGCCTTTGCCGACCAGCATCTAGGGAAAGTGGTCGTCCCCGCCAAGGATACCCCCAACTTCATCGCCAACCGCATCGGTACCTTCGCGGTACTGAATACCCTGCGACTGATGCAGGAGGAAGACCTGACCATCGAGCAGGTGGACGAGCTCACCGGCCCGGTGCTGGGCTTTCCCCGCAGCGCCACCTTCCGCACGGCTGATCTTGTCGGCCTCGATATCCTGGCCAGCGTGGTCTCCAACCTGCGCCATAACCTGCCGGACGACGAGCGTCGTGAGCTTTTCCAACTCCCTGACTTCATCCAGAAGATGCTGGAGCGAGGCTGGCTGGGGGAGAAGACCGGCCAGGGCTTCTACAAACGGGTCAAGGAGGACGGCGAACGGAAGATCTTGGCCCTCGACTGGAAAACGCTGGAGTATCGTCCCCGACAGAAGGCCAGCTTTCCCACACTCGAGCTGGCCCGCAACGCCGACGACCTCGGCGAGCGCCTGCGCACGATTCTCAGCGCCGGGGACCGCGTCAGCGGCTTCTATGAGTGCCTGCTCGATGACCTCTTCCACTACGCCGCCATGCGCCTGCCCGAGATCGCCGACTCGATTGTCGAAGTCGACCGGGCATTGCACTACGGTTTCAATTGGGAGCGGGGACCCTTCGCCCTCTGGGATGCCGTCGGGCTCCAGCCCGTGCTGGAACGCTGGCGCCAGCAGCAGCGCCCGTTGCCGCCGCTCGTCGAAGCATTGCGTAAGAGCAAGCAGCAGAGTTTCTATCTGTGCCGGGACGGCAAGCGCTTCTACTTTGATTTGGAGCGGGGCGGGCACAGACTAGTCCCCGAGCGCCCCGGGATCCTCTTTCTCGCTGACCGCAAAGCCGCTCGGGGTGTGGTGCAGGAAAATGTCGGGGCCAGCCTGATTGACCTGGGCGACGGTGTTGCTTGTCTGGAGTTCCACAGCAAGATGAACGCCATCGGTACCGATATCTTGCAGATGGTAATGGTATCGCTGGAGGAAGTGGAGAAGAACTTCGAGGGGTTGGTGGTCGGCAATCAGGGCCTGCATTTCTCTGCGGGCGCCAACCTGATGTTGTTGCTGATTACCGTCCAGGAAGAGGAGTGGGAGGAGTTGGACCTGGTCATCCGCGCCTTCCAGCGGGCTACCATGTCGCTCAAGTACGCTTCCCGGCCGGTGGTGGTGGCTCCACACGGGCTGGCCCTGGGCGGCGGCTGCGAGTTCGTGCTGCACGGCGCCTGTGTGCAAGCCGCCGCGGAGAGTTACATCGGGCTGGTCGAGACCGGGGCAGGGCTGATCCCCGCCGGGGCTGGGACCAAGGAGATGCTGGTGCGTGCCCTGGATGCAGCGGAGAACGAACTCGAGCGCCTGAACCGCCTCCGGACTGCCTTTGAGACCATCGCCCTGGCCAAAGCCTCCACCAGTGCCGAAGAAGCACGCCGGCTGGGGTACCTGCGCCAGAGCGATCGGATCAGCATGAACCAAGACCGTCTGTTGGTTGACGCCAAGCAGACCCTTCTCGACCTTGTCCGCCAGGGTTATCGGGCCGGCGCGCCCCGCACCGATATTTTGGTCCCCGGAGAGACCGCCTACGCGCCACTGACGCTGGGCATCCACCGGATGCGGCGCGCCCAGCGCATCAGCGACTACGACGCGCACAGCGCCGCCAAGCTCGCAGACGTCCTCCCCG
>JBHIAG010000118.1:0-4645 GCA_046758465.1 Terriglobia bacterium
CGCACCAGCGAACTGGCAACAAACCCGGAGCCGTCCACCGTCAGGGTGAAGCCCGGGTCGCCTGCCGTGGCACTATTCGGAGTGAGGGAACTGATGGCCGGCACGGGGTTAGGAGCGGTAATGGTTATCGTCGAGAAGCAGGCCCCGGAGAAGGAGACCAGGTCAGCCTTGATGGCCACCGCGCAGCCCTCGGCGGTCTGAAGGCAGGCGGGGGGAGAGGGCACGGCGTCGGGAGCGGTGTAGCGGGCGATGGCATTGTTGCCGGCATCGCGGCCGGTTGCGACAATCGTTCCCACTGCGCTGTCCCCGCCCGGCACGCAGTTTGTCCCGTCGCCGTCGCACACACTCCAGGTAACGTCCTTCTGGTCGCTGCCGGTCACCACGGCGGTGATGTCCTGCGTTTGGTTGACAATGAGGGTGGCTTGGGGCGGCTCGCCCACAATCGTTATGTGCGACCCGTGGCAACCCACCAGGAGAAAAATGGCCACCCCCAGGACACTCCCGAGGAGTTTCTCTCTTAGCTGTTTCTTTTCAGCGTGCAGCGAGTGCTCCATCGGCAACTCCCAACCACATTTCCCCTGGAGGCAGCGCAACTGCTCCAGCTCGAATGGGCAGTCAGAAACCCGAGCGTATGTTTTGGATGGGGCCAAGCTAAGGCAGAGGGAGGCGGCTGTCAAGAAATTTAAGGTATCGTCTCTTTCTGAACGGCGGCGACGGAGGCGTGAGCACGGGGTAGCGAGAGCGACAGCTCGCGCTCGGCCCTGCGCTTCGAAGAGCTGCTATCACGCTTGAACTTCCAGCCTACGCCGGGTCCACTAGGTGTGCCAAAAGGAAAGGATTGAAACGGTGGCGCCACGGCTCCGGCGTGCGTCCCGGGGCGGTCTCACGCTCTCGCACTGGGCGCACCGCGCAGGCTCGCTCGTCCGCGGCGTAGCGGGCTGAGTGGTGGACATCAAGACTCCTCGGCGGACCCAGCGGCCGGAGCCGTTGAGTTGAACAAGGGGGGTAGATACAGCCGGCGAGGCTGTCGTGCTCAGAGGCGTTGCATCTCCCGGGTCGCCAGGGCACATAAGAACAGGGCGCTGGCGAAGATCAGTCCGCCCCGGGGCGGGGTGTTGAGCATCTCGGCCCATACCGGTGCTAGCTTGAGAATCATCGCCGCGCCCAGGCTCAGAACGCCCAGGCCCCAGCAAGTTCCGACCAGGATGCGATAGAGGTACGTCATCGGCCATCCCTCCTTCTCATTAGCTGTGTAGCTCAGTGTACCAGAGCGTCAAGCGGGCGAGGGTCTTGGGGGAGGGTCACTCCCTGCGGGTTGCGGGCGAAGAAGCGTGAGCGCGCCACCAGACCCAAAGCAGTGCCAGGGCAGCGCCGGCAGCATCAAAGCCTACATCCACAACAGCGCCGGTGCGGCCGGGCTCAAAGCTCTGGTGAAACTCATCGAGCCCACCGAAGGCCACAGTCAGCAGGAAGGCCCCGGCAGCCCAGCCGCCATGCCAGCGCGCGCTGGCGTCAGCCCGCAGGGCTCGCCACAGCAGAAAGCCAAGAACAAAGTACCCGGCCACGTGCGCCCCCTTGCGGAGGAACGTGTTCACCAGGGCGATAGCGGCGCTGCTGATGTCGGGGAAGAAGAATTGCACGACGGCAGCCACCACCTGGCGGGTGAAACCAACCCCCAAGGCGCTGGTCGAGAGGCCGGAGATGACCGCTGCCCAGAGGACGACGGGGAGCCAGGAGCGAAGAAATCTACGCATGAGCTAAAGCGATGTTCGCTCTCGCGAGCCGGCCGGAGCTGGCCCAGATGCGGGCAGCGTCCCACCCGTCCCGCTCTGCGGGACTACCCACCCATTACGAGCTTCAAGAAATTACGTACGGGCTCCTCGCAAATCCCGCAGCTTCGGGACGCGGGGTCTCCGAAAAGCCCGTACCCACCAAAAAGGCAGCGGCGGCGGGCCCGCATGCGGGCAAGCCCGGCGGGTACCCGCCGGTACCGCCGTGTGTACACCGACGGCCAACCCGTTACTCGATGGGGGTGAGGCTGAGGCGGTCGATCCAGAGCGTGCCGGCGATCAGGTTGTCAAACTTGCGGCTGGGCGGCCGGGCCACGCGAATCACCAGCAGGCGGGTGGCGGGGTGGGTCTTGAGCTCTAGCTGCTGTGACGACCAGCTCGACGTCCCCACCAGATTCTCGGTAGACAGAAACAGCCGGGAGGTATCGTAGCGGTCGTAGAGCTGGAAGCGCGGCCCGCTGTCGGTGGTGATGTCCTGGACGCGCATATAGCCCACGAAGCGGTAGAAGGTGTTGGGCTGGACGGGGATGTAGTGGTAGACGTGGTGGTAGTTGAGGTTGCGCGTGCCCTCGAAGCGAATCTTGAGCGCGTGGGCACCGTCGAAAGCGGTGAGGGTGTCAACGCTGACCACCACCCCTTCGGTCGCCTCCACGCGCCAGCCGAGGCCGCCGTTCAGGATTTCACTTTCGAAGTCGCCATTGGTAAAAAGGTTCGCCGTGAAGCGGCGCTGGCGCATGCGCGCCGGGTAACGCTCGGCCAGCGCGGTCCAGGCCGCGAGCAACGCGTCCAGGCGCTGGTGGCGGATGAGGGCATCCAGATAGGGAAAGGCCTTCTCGGGCTCAAAGCCCAAACCGAGCGCGAGCAGCCGCGTCCAGGCTGCCTCCGCCGCCGCGATGCGCTGCTTCGCGACCAGGTAGTTGAGGTATTGAAAGAAGATCCCGGCATCGGCCGGGATCATCTCGCCCAGGATCAGCTCGGCGTCCTCGCTGGCGCGCCAGGCAAGATCAAACACCTGCGGGCGCAGGTCGGGGTCACCCACGATAACCTTTTGGAAGGCAGCCAGAGCTTGTTGAGTCTTTCCCGTGCGGAGATAGAAATTGCCGAGCTGCCAGTTGATTTCGGGGGAGTTGGGGAAGAGGTCGCGGGCGCGCTGGTAGGCGGCGCCAGCCTGCTCGGACTGTCCGGCGAGCTCGTAGACGCCCCCGAGTTCCGCCCAATAGCTGGCGCGGTGGGGACCCAGGCGCGTCGCTTTCTCATAGAGGCGGATGACTTCCTCGAGGTCTCCCCCTTCGTGGGAATACTGGGTCACGCGGGCCAGGGCAGCCCAGTACATGGGGTTGCCGGGATCGAAGCGAATCGCCTGCCGCAGCCGCTCCGGGGTGGGATTACGGAAGTACCAGTGGGCGATGCCCCGCCGCGCCACCACATACACACAATAAAGCAGGGCCAGGGCAAGCAGGATGCGAATGGAGACGCCAAACCAACGCTTCTCGATCATGGAGGCCACCAAAACTCTCGCCGTGTTACCACCTCGGCAGACTGTCCTTTCCTAACCCTTGCGGGTTCGCCTGTCAAGCGCTGCGTGGTTTCGGCTGCACATTGGGCCTGGCACGCCATGTCTGTATAATGCGCGGTATCGTGTCGACTGCGCTCAGAGCAAGCTGGTGCCAGCAAACGGGCTGATGAAGCCAGCGACCAAGATGCCAGTGCCGCAGGTGGACTTGCAGGCGCAGTACGCCACTTTGCGGGAGGAAATCCGGGAGGCACTGGAGCGGGTGTGTGCCTCGCAGCGGTTCATCCTGGGGCCGGAGGTGGCGCACTTCGAGCGGGAGCTCGCGGCCTACTGCGGCGTGCCCCACGCGGTCGGGTGTGCTTCGGGTTCGGACGCGCTGCTGCTGAGCTTGATGGCGCTTGGGGTCAAGGCGGGCGCTGAAGTCATCACCGTTCCGTTCACCTTCTTCGCCACGGTGGGCGTGGTGGCCCGCATCGGGGCGCGGGCGCGATTTGTGGACATCGAGCCAGGGACCTTCAACCTGGACGCGGCGGCGCTCGCACGCTACTTGCAGACGCTTCCGAGCGAGCGGCGTGGACGCACGCAAGCGGTCATACCCGTGCACCTCTATGGCCAGCCAGCCGAGATGAAAACCATCACCGCACTGGCGGAGGAGCACAAGCTGGCCGTCATCGAAGACGCCGCGCAGGCCCTGGGGGCCGACTACGCGGGGCAGCGCGTCGGGGGTCTGGGGTTGACCGGCTGCTTTAGCTTCTTCCCCAGCAAGAACCTGGGTGGCTATGGCGATGGCGGGTTGATGACCACCCGGGACGCGGCGCTGGCCGCAAAGTTGCGTTCCCTGCGCACGCACGGCATCGCGGAGCGGAAGTTCTACCACGCGCTGGTGGGGATGAACAGCCGGCTGGACGAACTGCAGGCGGCGGTGTTGCGGGTCAAGCTGCGCTACCTGGAGCGGTGGACGCAGGCGCGGCAGGTGTGCGCTGCGGGCTACGACCGGCTGCTGGCAGAGGCCGGGCTGGCCCCGAAGGTTCGAGGCGGAAAGACCTATCCGGAGAAACAGTACCCGGTGGTGGTGCCACAGCGGGCGGCGGGGCGAACCCACGTCTTCAACCAGTACGTCATTCGGGTGCGCGACCGCGAGCGTCTGCGCGCGTTTCTGGCCGAGGAAGGCGTGGGCACGGAGGTTTACTACCCGCAGGCGCTGCACCTGCAGGAGTGCTTCGCCGAGTGGGGTGGCCGCGCGGGCGAGTTTCCTGAGTCCGAACGCGCCGCGCGCGAAGTCCTGGCCCTGCCCATGTATCCCGAGCTCAGCGAGGAGCAGCAGCGCTACGTGGTGAACGCG
>JBHIAG010000119.1:0-4565 GCA_046758465.1 Terriglobia bacterium
CCTTCCGGCCCCGCCACGGCAACCGCCGCGGCCGCCCGCTGTTGCGCCGCGTCTTCTGGCCCAGTTGGTTCAAGCGCCAAGACCTGAAGTTCTGGCTCAAGTTCATCGAGAAGGGCACCGGCTCAATCGTCGTCCGCTACCCGGCCGGCTCCACCGATGCCGACAAGCAGCGGGCGCTCGAAGCCGCCGAGGCCATCAACGAGGAAACCGCCGTCGCCATCCCGGAAAATTTCCAGATTGTCTCCGAGCTGCTGGAAGCCTCGCGCGCGGGCTCCACCGACGTCTTCCTCACCCTCGCCGACCAGCTCTGCAACAACGAGATTGCCCGCGTCATCCTCGGCCAGACCCTCACCCAGCGCGGCTCCGAGGGCGGCGGCTCGCGCGCCCTGGGCGAAGTCCACCAGCAGGTGCGCTTTGAAAAAATCGCCGCCGATGCCCGCGACCTCATGGCCGTCGTCAACGACCAGCTCCTGCGCTGGCTCTTCCTCTTCAACTTTGGCCCCGACGTGCCCACGCCCCGCTGGGCCATCGCGCTCCAGCCGCCCGAAGACCTGCGCGAACGCATTGCCATTGACGAGCGGCTCGCACGCCTCGGCCTGCCCATCCCCCTCACCTACGCCCAGCGCACCTACTCCATCCCCGCCGCCATCCCCGGCGAAACCACGCTGGCTTCGTCCAACACCCTGTCCAACCCAGCGGCCCCTGTACCCCCAGCGGAGTCGAGGGGCGCCGCTGGCTCCGCCGAGAAACCCTGATGCCCACCACCCACCAGGTACAAAGTACAAGGTACAAGCTACCTCCACGGCTCGAAGGTGCCTGGATCGAGATTTTTAAGGCGGGCGACTACGCCGACCGCGGCCGCTGGACCCAGCGCGACCTCGACCACATCGCCGCCACCTACAATCCCCGCCTCCACGCCGCCCCCCTCGTCCTCGGCCATCCCCAGCACGATACCCCCGCCTGCGCCTGGGTGAAGGCCCTGCGCCGCGCCGGCCCCTCACTCTGGGCGCAACTCGAACAGGTTGACCCGGCCTTCGAGCAACTGCTGCGCGCCGGCCGCTTCCGCACCCGCTCGGTCGCCCTCTACACCCACTTCCCCCCCACCCGCGGCCCCTATCTGCGCCACATCGGCTTCCTCGGCGCCCAAGCCCCCGAAGTCAAAGCCCTCTCCCCCGTCCGCTTTTGCGCCCGCGGCGCATCCGTCCACACGGCCGCCCGGAGGGGCGCCTTGGGCGGACTGGAAAGTCCCACCCTCGCTTTTGCTTTCACAAGCGAAGCCCCAGAAAGCTTGTCCAACCCAGTGGCCCCTTTACCCCGAGCGGAGTCGAGGGGCGCCACTGGCTCCGCCAACACCCTGTCCAACCCAGTGGCCCCTGCCACTGGGTCTCTGGAGGACCCCATGCCTGAATCCAAATCCAAATTGGAAAGCTTCCTCGATCACCTCCGCGCTTTCTTCACCTCCGAGCCGGCATCCCCTTCTGGTAGCGGCGACCCGTACGGGTCGTCGGCCCCGCAGAAAGACGCGAATGTTTTGTCCAACCCAGTGGCCCTTTTACCCCGAGCGGGGTCGAGGGGCGCCACTGGGCAGGCTTTTGCTGAGCCTGCCCTGAGCGAAGTCGAAGGGCGCATCGTCCAGCTCGAACAGCGCCTCGACCTCCTGGCGGAACAGAAGCGTGCCACCGAACAGAAGCTGGCCGAGCACGACACCTCCGCGCGCCACCGCGAGATCGAGAGCTTCCTCGAAACCCTGCGCGCCCGTGGCAAGTTCCCGCCGGTCTTCGAACGCCTGGGCGTGCGCGCCTTTCTCGAACGCCTGGCAGAACTCGAACCGCAGGAAACATCCTTTGCCTCCTCTGCCTCGTCTGCTTCCTGTGCTTCGAGTGAGGCAAACGAAGCAAAGGAGGAACCGGTGCCTGGCTCTCTGCTCACCTGGTTCCAGGAGTTCCTCACCCGGCTGCCCGCCGTCATCGACTTCCGCGAACTCGCTGCCGACACCAGTCACGCCCCGCGGGCCACGGCTCACGAGAAGCTCGTGCGCTTCACCGAACCCCAGCGCGGCATGGCCATTGACCCGGCCAGCGTCGAGCTGGCCGAGCGCGCCCAAGCCCTGGCTGCCGAACTCGGCATCAGCTATGCCGACGCGCTCGCCCGCAGCCGCGAGGAGCACCGTGTTGCTCACTCCACAGCGTGAACTTTCGGCTCCGATGGCTGGAAAGGAAGGAGCACAGGATCAGGCCACCCGTACGGGCGGTTCCCAGCGGCAGGAGCCGCTGAGTTGAACGCGAAAGGAGACCGAGCACCTGAGTTTTCTGGTTCAACCCCGTGGCTCCAGCCACGGGGCCATCAAAGGAGGAAATCACCATGGCAATTGGTGGAGAAATCGTTCTCACCCAGAAGGCCGAAGGCGGCGCGATTGCCGCTGACCTGGCTGTCATCCAGGGCACCAACGACGACCAGGTCAAGCTGCCCGCCGCCGCCGGCGACCGCGCCAAGGGCATCACCGCCCTCAAGGCCGACGCCGCCGGCAAAGTCCTGCCGGTCATCATTCAAGGCCCGGCGGTGGGCACCGCTTCGGCGGCCATCAGCGCCGGCAGCTTCGTCAAAGTCGCCGACACCGCCGGCAAGCTGGTCGCGGTGGGCGGGGAAGGCGCCGGCACCACCATCGACGTGGTCGGCATCGCGCTCACCGGCGCGGGGGCCGACGGCGACACCTTCGACCTGCTGGTGGTCCCGTTTCGCTACAAAGTGTGATGGCATGACCGGCAACACACTCCTGGCCTCACTGTCACCCCGAGCCTGCCCCGAGCGAAGTCGAGGGGCGAAGCCCGAAGGGCGGAGTCGAGGGGTCTGCTTTTCCCAAAGGCAGATTCCTCGTCCCGATTTTATCGGGACTCGGAATGACAGGCGCGTCACCGGGAGCAAACAAGTTCAACTCTAGGAGGTAAAACCAAATGGCATTCGTCAGTCCCATCCAGGGCCACATCGACGTTGCCCTGTCCAACTTCGCGGTCCAGTATCGCAACCCCGCCTACGTCGCCGACCAGGTCTTCACCCGCGTGCCGGTGCAGCGCCAGTCCGACAAGTACTGGCGCTTCGGCAAGGAGAACCTGCAGGCGCTCGTGGACGACCTGCGCGCCCCCGGCGCCGCCGCCCAGCGCATCATCCAGACGCTCAGCTCCGACAACTACTTCGCCGACGACCACGCGCTCGAACGCCTGATCACCGACGAGGAGCGGTCGAACTTCGACGCTGGCGACGTCGAGCAGTGGGCCACCGAAACCCTCACCGACAAGCTGCTGCTGCGCAAGGAGAAACTGTTCGCCGCGCTCGTCACCGACACCGCCCAGGTCACCCAGAACGTCACCCTCGCCGGCACCTTGCAGTGGTCCGACTTCGCCAACTCCAAGCCCACCGAGGACATCCAGACCGGGCAGGAAACCATCGCGAAGAACGCGGGCGTGCGCGCCAACACCCTCGTGCTCGGCTTCCCCGTCTTCTCCAAACTCCGCAACCACCCCAAGATCGTCGAACGCGTCCAGAACATCCGCGTGGGCGTGGTGCGCGAGGAAGACCTGGCCAGCATCTTCGATGTGCAGCGGGTGCTGGTGAGCCAGGCGATCGAGGTGGACGCCGCCGGGGCGGTCGACTTCGTCCTCGGCAAGGCCGCCCTGCTCTGCTACGTCTCGCCTACAGCCGCGTTCGGCGAGCCGAGCTTCGGCAAGTCGTTCGTCTGGGCGGGAGCACCCGGCTCGACCGCGGGCTTCATCGTCGAGATCGGCCGCGCCGCCCCCACCTCGCGCAAGGCCGATGAGCTGGCGGTGCACTTCTACTACGACCAGAAGATCACCGCCGTCGAAGCCGGCTACCTGATCAAGGACGCCGTGGCCTAAGCCACGACTCGCGGCCGGTTCGTCAGGGCCCCTACGGGCCGTTGACGACGCAAACGGAAATGGGGCTTTTCGGAGCGAGGCGCAGCCGAGCGGGAGATCCCGCAGCCTTTTTGCGGGAAGCCCCTGAGGTCACCCTGCAGGCACTGGCGGCTCGCCGGTGCCTGCGGCAGTCAATAAGGTACGAGGTACAAGGTACATCGAAATGCCTTACTGCACACAAAGCGACCTGCTGAACCAGATCACCAACGACGAGCTGATTCAGCTCACCGACGATGCCGGCAGCGGCAGCGTGGACACGACCAAGGTGGACGCCGCGCTGGCCGCCGCCAGCGCCACCATCGATGCCTACGCCGGCGCCCGCTACACCCTGCCGCTGCAAACTTCGGAAAAGGTCAAGCAGCTCTGCGTGGACCTTGCCATCTACGAACTGGAAAAGCGGCGGCGGCGCTTGCGCGAGGCCACCGTCGCCGCCCACGACGCCGCGTTGCGCTTCCTGCGCGACCTCGCCGCCGGCCGCGCCGTCCTCGACCAGCCCGCCGGCGCCCAACCCCAGGCCACCGAAGCCGACGTGAAGAAGACCGAGCAAGAACGCGTCTTCTCCGATGAAAAGCTGCGGGAGTTCTGATGCTTGTATTGGAGCAGGTCCAATCCGTGTGTCGCGCGCAACAGCAGGGG
>JBHIAG010000120.1:0-4564 GCA_046758465.1 Terriglobia bacterium
GCCTGCCCGCCGAAGCCTTGGCGCAGGCGGGCTTCGTAGCGGCGGGCGGCGATGAGGTAGCTACAGGTCGAAGGACAGTCAATCGTCACTTCACGTTCGGCGCCGCAGCAGGGCGCGCAGATGCTTTCGCCTGTGCCTGCCTCGCCGGTGGCGGGGCCCGCCCAGCGGCTGGTGGACAAGCCGGGACAGAAGCGTTTAGCGCGCCGCGTTTGGCAAATCGGACAACTCTTTGCCATCGTGAGGAACGTAATTCGGAACCGGTAGCGGCGACGAAGGCGCAGCCTTCGTCGTCGGTCTGTCTGGAAAGCCGACGAGGAATGCGGTCCCGCAGAGCGAAACCGAGCGCATTGCTCGCCGCTACCCTTTACTCTCCCACGCGCCTCAGTGAATCTCCGGTACGACGTGTTGTCGGAGGCGCTCCATGTAGTCGCGCTGGAAGCGCCACAGGTCTTGCTTCACCAAGTTCAGGCCGAAGACGCAGAGCTCGAACTGGTCGGAGAGTTTCTTGAACAGCGGCCCCATGTCGCGGTACTCAAACTGGTCGAAGGCGGAGACGATGAAGTAGGACTCTTTCCCGGCCCGCACATAGTCAATGAAATAATCCGCGCGCAGGGGGGAGCGGCGCCGCCACGCCACATGCTCCGGGAACATCCCCAGCAAGAACAGCGTGGTGTCGCCAATGTGCTTGCGCACCCTGCGTTCGCGGTCAAACGAGCTGGCTGCGAGCAGCGGGTTCGACTCGATCAGCATCTCGGCCACTTCTTCCAGCCGCCGCCCGCGGGCGGTGCGAAGACGGTAGAAGTTGTCCACGTGCGTGAAGTCCACCAGCATGTCGCTCACGTAGCCGGCTACCTGCGGGTCGCGGAGGCAGATGTCTTCGAAGAAGCGCCGGCGGACGAGGTCGGTGAACAAGCGGCGCAATGGATGGCTGCGACTCACTCCGAGCATTGCAAAGCCCTCTGCGGCTCTCATACTACTTGCGATGCCGCACGCCTTTCAAGAGTCGCTCGAGCCGCGCTATAATGCCAGTTCGAATGCTGCTCGAAGGTCTTCTTGCCCGACACCATGCCAGCTAGCGGTTTGACGCGCCGGGCGCGCCAGAGTCTGGCGCGGCTGCGTGTGCGCCGCGGGCGCCGCTATGGCCGTTTCCGGCTTTCGCCGCGGCTGCGCTCAGCGGAGCGGTTGGTGCGTTCCTGGATTGCCGCGCTCGACCCAGCTTTCGCGGCGCGTCTGCCCCGGCTGGAGGTGGTGCCGGCGGAAGCCATTGTTCGCATCAGCGGCAGGATTCTTCTCGAGGCCAGCCGCGATGGGTGCCGTGGCCTGCGCGTCGCGGGCGACTGCTCCACGCAGGCAGTCAGCTATGTGCGCGAACGCGTGCTGGTGCTGCACCGGCGACTCTTGCGGCAACGCTGGCTGGGCCAGCGGCTCTTCTACCACGAGCTCTGTCACTTTCTCTGGCCCCGACTGGCGGCGGGGGCGCGGCGGCGCTACCTCAAGCACTTGCGCCGAGAACTGGCGCAGGCTGTGCGGGGGGAACTCGGCTACTCCGCGCAGGATCGCAAGCGGCGGCGGCTGCGCCGTGTACGCTCCGGGAGCGCTTGGCGCGAATACGCCTGCGAGAGCTTTTGCGACACGGGAGCCTATGCGCTGGCGCGCGCTGCCGGCCTCGGGGCTCGCTTGCGCAGCGTCGAGTTTACCCTGGCGCCACGCCACCGGCCCGGACGGCTGGCAGCCTGGCAACGCGCCCTGGGGCGTTCCTCCGCACAGGAATGATTAGAAGCTATTGCATAACCTCCCCCTGGCGGGTCAGGGCTTCAGCCCTGACATCCAATGGCCAGGAAAAACAGGGGCTTTAGCCTGCCTGCGGCAGGCAGGCCCCTGGGGGCTCACTGGGAGCGGTTATGCAACAGACTCTAGAAGAGGAGAGGCAAGACAATCTCGACAGCAAGGCAGCGCATCCAATCTTTTGTTGAACGGATGACGACCTCCAAACATAAGCCTTGTCGTCAACGGCGAACCGCAAGCAAGTGCCCACTACGCACGGCAGGGGACAAGCCCTTGCCCTACCCGAGGAAGAAAGCAGAGGAGCCTTGATGGACCTGACGATTGCCACCGCGTTCCTGGCTGGCTTGCTCTCCTTTCTCTCGCCCTGTGTGCTGCCGCTGGTGCCGGGCTACGTGTCGTTGATCAGCGGCATCAGCGTCGAGAAGCTGCAGGAAGGAAGCAGCGAGGCGAGCCGGGCGGTCCTGAAGGGCGCGCTGGCCTTTGTGGTGGGGTTCTCGGTGGTGTTCATTGCCATGGGCGCCGCCGCCTCGAGCGTGGGCGCTTTCCTGCTGCAGAACAAGACGCTGCTGTACAAAATTGCCGGCGTCATTATCGTCTTTTTCGGCCTCTTTCTCCTCGGTGTGTTCAAAATCGGCGCGCTCTACCGGGAGAAGCGGTTCCACGAGGCCGGCGGCCGGGGAGCGATTGGCTCGTTTGTTCTGGGGCTGGCGTTTGCGTTCGGCTGGACGCCCTGCATCGGGCCCATCCTCGGCGCCATCCTGGCTCTGGCCGCCACCCGCGACACCGTCGCCCAGGGCATCTTCCTGCTGGCCATTTACTCCGCCGGGTTGGCGGTGCCCTTCCTGCTCACCGCCCTGGGGCTCAACCGCTTCCTGGCTTTTTCGCACGGTTTCCGGCGCCACCTGCTCTGGGTTGAGCGAGCAGCAGGCGCGTTGCTGGTTGTCGTGGGTGTTTTGATCTTCACCAATCAACTCACGCGGTTGTCGAGTTACCTCGCATTTCTCAACCGATTCGCTTGGTAGAAGGGGGAGAAGGTGAAGCCGAAGACTCTCGGACTGATTGTGCTGGTGGTAGCGGTCGCCGCCGGCTTGTGGGCGGCGCAGCGCTATTGGCTGAGCGACCTGCCCACCGAGCGGGGCCCCGCCCAGGAGGCGGGCGGCCTGATGGAGCCGGTGCCGGACCTGGCCCTGCCCGACGCCAGCGGCCAGCTCATCCGCTTGCGTGACTTCCAGGGCAAAGTGCTGGTCATCAACTTCTGGGCCACGTGGTGTCTCCCGTGCAAGCTGGAAATCCCCTTCTTCAACCAGGTCTACAACGAGTATCGCGACCGGGGCGTGGAGTTCATCGCCATCTCGGTGGACGCGGGCGGCTGGAAGGACATCGAAGCGTTCCAGAAAGAAGTGCCGCTCGCCTACCCGGTTGTGCTGGCGGATGAGGACGCGGTGAACGCCTTCGGAGGTCTCGCCGGGCTTCCGGTGACGATTTTTGTGGACCGGCAGGGGCGCATCGTCTACAAACACGTCGGCATTACCGACATTGACTACTTGCGCGCGAGCATCCAACGACTGCTATGAAGCCGGCCCTCACCGCAACCCTCAGCTTGATGCTGCTTGCGCTGGTGGTCCCGCAGGGCGGGACGGCGCAGGGGATCCTGCCCCGGCCCGAAGCGGTTGTCTCCCTGTGCGCCCAGCCAGCAAAGCTCGCGCTCGCGCCCGGCAGCACCGCCACTGTCAAACTCACTGTCGACATCATGCCTGGCTTCCACATCAACTCTAACCAGCCGTTGCAGGAATACCTGATCCCGACCGAGGTGTTTCTGCCCGCCCCTACGGGGCCCGCCGTCCCGAAGCTTCGGGACGAGTTCGAACTCACCGGCGTGAGCTACCCGAAGGCAGAGCTGAAAAGCTTCGGCTTTGCCCCCGGCGAGAAGCTGGCGGTCTATGAGGGCCGGGTCGAGATTGCGGTGCGCCTGCGGGCGCGCCCGGCGGCGCAGCCCGGCCAGCGCAAGCTTGCGCTCGGACTGCGCTACCAGGCCTGCAACGACCAGATTTGCCTGCGTCCCGCCAAACGCCAGTTGACCCTCAGTATTGAAATCCGCCCAAAAACAAGCCCGGGGCAGCGTCCCGGCAGCTAAGGGGAAGCGTGGGCAAGCGCAAGCAGCAGTCCGCCGCGAGAACTAACCCGGAGGCGGACGGGCGCGGCTGGCTCGGCCTATCAAAGCGCGCGCGGGCCCGGGCGAGCTGGGGTCTGGCGACGCTGGCCTTGTTGGCTCTGCTGCTGGTTGCGGCCGGCGATTTCTACTGTCAGGCGGAACCCACGGCGCGGCCGCGCGCCCCGGGCGAGCCCAACCGCTTAGCCAAGGAAGTCAGCCCTTATTTGCAGAGCGCTGCCAACCAGCCGGTAGACTGGTACCCGTTTGGTCCCGAAGCCTTCCGGCGGGCGCAGGAGCTCGACCGGCCCATCCTGCTCGACATCGGCGCGGTCTGGTGCCACTGGTGCCACGTGATGGACCGGGAAAGCTACGAAAACCCTGCCATCGCCCAACTCATCAACGACCTGTTTGTCCCGATCAAAGTGGACCGCGACGCGCGGCCCGATATTGACGCCCGCTACCAGCGGGCCGTACAGGCCCTGGCCGGCCAGGGCGGCTGGCCGCTGACGGCCTTTTTGACGCCAGCGGGCAAGCCCTTCTTCGGCGGCACCTACTTTCCTCCCGAAGACCGCCAGGGGCGCTCTGGTCTCTAGGAACTCCTCCCCGCTGTCGCCAATGCCTACCAGA
>JBHIAG010000121.1:0-4445 GCA_046758465.1 Terriglobia bacterium
ATTTTCCTTCTCAAGCCTGATGGCAATTCCGCTGTTGCTTGGACACCGAAGGTAGGCACAAACTGGCAAGAAGTGGACGATGTGCCGGGCACGCCCGACGATGCCACGACCGAGAACGCCGATACGGGTAACAACTCGATTGACGACCTGACGCTTACTAATGCCCCTGCCGAGATGGGCAGCGGTGATGACCCGATTCTCGTTCACGTCGCTGGTCGGCAATACACATCCGCCGGCGATAGTATGCAATATCGCTTCACGGACGATTTGAGCAGTTTGACTTCGGGCGCAAGCTGGGTGCCCGGCTCATCTTATGAGATTACCCCCACGGACAATGCAGTTGTCGTAGATATCAGCAGCAAGTCTAAGGCCAACATTGACAGCTTTCTTGTGGGCTACAAGCGCACCAGCGGCGGGCCGGGCGCAAAGGTGTTTGTTACCGCCGTCTGGGTCAACGTCGAGTGGATTGAGGCCACCCCCGCCGGCCAGCAGCGCCGCTCGCAAACCATCATCACGCGTAACCGCAGCCCCCTCCGCCACCCGGGCGCATGAGCGCCCCGAGGCGTGCCGCGGCCCGCCACAGTCGTTCACCTTGCCGCCGCCTGCGGCCGGTGTGGTAGAGTGCAGAGCCTGTGTTCTCTCGACGCCGCGGCTTGGGCCGAGTGGCCCACGCACACCTCCTCTTTTTTTGGCTGGGCGCGTTGTCTTTCTTCGCTGCCAGCAGCGTCGCGGCCCAGGAGGTGGACAACGAACTCTGGATCGATCAGAATTTCTCCTTCACCCTCTCGCCCCGCACCGCCCTGCGTTTGCAGCACGTCAACCGCTTCGATGAGAACGTCTCCAACTTCGCTACCAGCTTCCTGCAAGTGGGTGTAAGGTTCAAGGTCCGCTCCTGGCTGAGCCTCACGCCCTGGTTTCGCCACCTGCGCGCCAACCCCTTTGATGCCAACTCACGGTTTGAAAACCGGCTCCTGCTCGATGCGGGTTTCGCCACCCGCCGCGGGCGGTGGCATCCCAACCTCCGTGCCCGCTTCGAACGCCGCTTCATCGAGGCACAGAAGGCCTTTTTCCGCTTCCGCATCCGCCCGGGCGTCCAATACAAACTCCCCGTGCGCTGGCAGCGTCGGCCGGCGCTCGACTTCGCGAACGAACTCTCCTATGACACCCGCGCCGACCGCTTGAACCGCAACCGCTTCCGGGTAGGGATCCTGCTGCCCGCCACGGCCAAGTTTTCCCTGCGACCCTACTACATGGTCGAATCCAACCGCCTGCCCACCCGCTGGGACCACGACAACATCTGGGGCGTGTCGCTCTACTGGAATTTCTAGCCCTCCGGCCTGCCTTGACCCCCGTACGGGGGCGGGCTATCCTGCTAGGTTCGATCCGTCTGCCCAGCGCCCACTATGGCCTTTAGTGTGGGCTAGGTTTTTGGGGACGAAGGAGCTCCAGAGGACTCACGGGGCGCTTTTCACGCTCCACGGGTCACGAATCACGGATCACGTATGCTTGACCGGATCAGCGTCCGCGGCGCGCGCACCCACAACCTGAAAAACATCTCGGTCGAAATCCCCCATCGCTCCCTGACCGTCATCACCGGCCTGTCAGGCTCCGGCAAGTCCTCGCTCGCCTTCGACACCATCTATGCCGAGGGCCAGCGGCGCTACGTGGAGTCGCTCTCGGCCTACGCCCGCCAGTTCCTCGACCAGATGGAGCGCCCCGACGTTGATTCCATCGAGGGCCTCTCCCCCGCTATCTCCATTGAACAAAAAACCACCACACGCTCCCGGCGCTCCACCGTCGGCACCATCACTGAAATCTACGACTACCTCCGCCTGCTCTTCAGCTCCGTCGGCACGCCCCACTGCCCGCGCTGCGGCAAACCCATCGCCCGCCAAACCACCGAGCAGATCGTCCAGACCATCATGACGCTCAAGCCCGACGACCGCGTGATGATCCTTGCCCCCATCGTCCGCGGCCGCAAGGGTGAGTTCCGCAAGTTGCTCGAAGACCTCGCCCGGGGCTACGCCCGCGCCCGCATTGACGGCCAGTTGCGCGCGCTCGACGAGCCCATCGCGCTCGCCCGCCGTCGCAACCACACCATCGAGGTCGTCGTCGACCGCCTGCGGGTCAAATCCGGCATCGAGAAGCGCCTGGAAGCCTCCCTGGCGACCGCGCTCAAGCTCGCCAAGGGTCTGGTCACCGTCGCCGTGGTCGAGGGCAGCGAACAACTCTACTCCGACAAGCTCGCCTGCGCCGACTGCGGCCGGTCGGTTCCCCAGCTTGAGCCACGCAGCTTCTCCTTCAACTCACCCTATGGCGCCTGTCCGGAATGCCACGGCCTGGGCTCCCGCTATCAGTTCGATCCCGCCAAAATCATCGTCGATCGCTCCAAGCCCCTGTTTGACGGCGGCCTGGGCCCGGGCGGCTCCTCGGCCTACTTCGAACGCAGCATCCGCTACGCCGCCGAAAGTCTCGGCTTTGACCCCGACATCCCATTCGATGAACTGCCTCGCCGTTGCCAGAACCTCTTGCTCTACGGCGGGCCCCGTACCGGTCCGGGACGGGGCGGGCGCACCGACGGCCGCTTCCCCGGGCTGCTTCGGATGCTGCACGCCAGCTACGACGAGTCCGCCTCGGAAGATGTGCGCGCCTGGATGGAACAGTTCATGTCTGCCACGCCCTGCGCCGCTTGCAAAGAGAAACGGCTGCGCCCGGAAAGTCTCGCGGTCCGGATCGGCGAAGAGAAAACCGGCTACGCCATCACCGACTTCACTGCGCTGCCCATCGCAGACGCGACCAAGGCGCTCGTCCGCATTCGCCGCGCGCTGACCCCGCGCCAGGAAAAGATCGCCGGCCGCATCGTGAGCGAAATCGGCGAGCGGCTGGACTTCCTGGTCGCGGTCGGTCTCGGCTACCTGTCGCTCGACCGCTCGGCCGCCACGCTCTCGGGCGGCGAAGCCCAGCGCGTGCGCCTGGCCACCCAGATCGGCTCCAAGCTCCGCGGCGTCCTCTACGTCCTCGACGAGCCCTCTGTCGGCCTCCACTACCGCGACAACACCCGCCTCCTCCGCACTCTGGAAGAGCTGCGCGACCTCGGCAACACCGTCGTCGTCGTCGAGCACGACGAGGAAACCATCCGCCGCGCCGACTACGTCGTTGACCTCGGCCCCGGCGCCGGCAGCGACGGCGGCTACCTGGTCGCCCACGGCACCTCCGAGCAAATCGCCGCCACCCCGACATCGCTCACCGGCCGCTACCTCACCGGCGCAATGAAAATTCCCCTCCCCGCCAGCCGCCGTCAGCCGAACCGTAAATTCCTCACCGTCCACGGCGCTCGCGCCCACAATCTGAAAAATATCAACATCCGCTTCCCGCTCGGCCTCATCACCTGCATCACCGGCGTGTCCGGCTCGGGTAAGTCCACCCTGGTCAACGACGTCCTCTACCGCGCCCTCGCCCAGAAACTCTACCGCGCGATCGAAGAACCCGGCCCCCACCGCGCCCTCTCCGGCACCGAGCACATCGACAAAGTCGTCGAGATTGACCAGGCACCCATCGGCCGCTCCCCGCGCAGCAATCCCGCCACCTACACCGGAATGTTCACGCCCATCCGGGAACTGTTCGCCCTGTTGCCGGAATCGCGTGCGCGCGGCTATCGCGCCGGCCGCTTCAGCTTCAACGTCAAGGGCGGCCGCTGCGAGGCCTGCCAGGGCGACGGTCTGCGCCGTATCGAGATGAACTTCCTGCCCGACGTCTATGTCACCTGCGAGATCTGCCGCACCCGCCGCTACAACCAGGAAACGCTCGAGATCAAGTTCAAAGGCAAGTCCATCGCCGACCTCTTGGAGATGACCGTGGCCGATGCCCTGCCACTGTTTGAAAACATCCCGCAGATTCAGGCCAAACTGCAAACGCTCGCCGACGTCGGCCTCGGCTACATCACCCTGGGCCAGCCCGCCACTACGCTCTCGGGCGGCGAAGCCCAGCGCATCAAGCTCGCCCGCGAACTCTCCCGCCGCCAAACCGGACGCACCCTCTACATCCTCGACGAGCCCACCACCGGCCTCCACTTCGACGACGTCCTCAAGCTGCTCGATGTCCTGAACCGCCTCGCCGACCGCGGCAACACCATCCTCATCATCGAGCACCAGCCCGACGTCATCAAAACCGCCGACTGGATCATCGACCTCGGCCCCGAAGGCGGCGCCGCCGGCGGCAAGGTGGTAGCAGAAGGTCCGCCTGAAGCCGTTGCCAAAATCAAGAAGTCCCACACCGGCAAGCTCCTCGCCCGTATTCTGCGCAATGGCCAGTCACGAGCACAGCGAGGCAAGGGATAACCTGACATGCGCGTATTTGTTCTGGGTGCAGGAGTTTCAAAAACAGTTGGATACCCTCTCGGGACGGAACTATTCGATGAGATTGACAAATACGTTAGAAGATGCGGC
>JBHIAG010000122.1:0-4404 GCA_046758465.1 Terriglobia bacterium
GCCGCTGGGCTGGACAAATAAAGAGCGAGCACCTCTCTGGTGTCCAAACCGGTGGCCCCCGCCACCAGGCAGGGTCAGGCTTGTGCGTCGAGGTGGAGGAGGATTTCGCCGAGCGCCGTGATGCGGGGTGCGCCGGTGGCCCAATAGAGCCCGTCGGGGTCGTAGAGCAGGGCGCGCAGGCCTGCGCGCTCGGCTCCCACCACATCGAGCGAGTAAAAATCACCCACCATCAGTGCTTCGTCTGCCTGCACGCCTAACTGCGCGAGCGCGTGCCGGAAAATTTCCGGGTGCGGTTTTTCCACCCCGACGCGCGTGGAATCAACAATGACGTCGAACGAGTCCGCCAAGCCCGCCCCGGCCAGCAACTCCCGGCAGTTGCCGGAAGAATTTGAGACCACGCCCAGGGCCAGGCCCCGCCGGCGCAGGGCAGCGAGCGTCGTCCGGGCCTCGGCCGGCACCACACACCAATAGTGGCTGGTAGTGGAGGCGTGGTCGAGGAACTCCGCAGCCCGTTCTTGCTGTGCGGGATTGGCAAGCAAGGCGGCGGCAGTTTCCCGCCAGAAGCGTTGCCAGTCAGCCCGCGTCACCCAGCCAACGCGCGTGGGTGGGGTTTGCTGCCAGCGGCGCAGCAACTCGCGGTCGAGCCATTCGCGCCCGTGGTATCCGGCAACCCGCAGTTCCCGTGCGTCCATATGGACGCACGTCCGGGCATCCCCGCGCAGGCCCAGGCGGGTGGCGGCCTGCGCAACCCGCGCGTAGTCGAGATGCAGCAGGGTGTTGCCCAGGTCGAGGAGGATCGCGCGCGGAGCCATTAGTACCGTTCCCGCTTGTTGCGCATAGGGGTGCTCACCATTTTGTGTACGCTGTTGGCCAGCCCCGTTCCTCGCCTCGCCAGCCCCATTGCTTGCGCTGTGAGGAACGGGGCCAGTCCGGCGAGATACTCAGAGAAAGCGAGAACGGCACTGGGTGGCTTCTTTCAGGATGAATCCTCGAGGGTGTGCGACCAGTGGATGCTGGCGGTCCGCGCCAGGGTGGCGGCCACCGAGCAGTACTTGGTGCGGGAGAGCTCAATGGCGTGCTCGACTGCCCGCGGATCGAGAGCTTTGCCCGCGATCCGGTAGTGCACCGCGAGCTGCGTCCACACGGCGGGCGGCTCGGACGCCCGCTCGCCCTCCATGCGCACTTCGAGCGCCGTCACCTGTTGCCGCTTCTTCTTCAGAATCGAGATGACGTCCGAGCCGGTGCAGGCCCCCAACCCCAGCAGCAGCAACTCCATCGGCCCCGGGCCGCTGTTGCGGCTGCGGTCGGCATCGATGACCAGGCCGTGGCCACTGGGCCCGACCGCGATGAATTGCTCACCGTCTGTCCAGCGTACGCTGCCCTGTTGCATGGTATCCCCTTGCACTCAGGAATCGGGAAACGGAAATCGAGAACCGCGAAAACAACCCTTTGGGACGGGACTAGTCGCCGGGGCGCGGCCACTCTTGCTCGACCCGGGGCTTCTTGTACTCCACGGGCTTGGCCGGGGTCGGCTCTTTTGCCAGCGCCTCCACAAATGCCTTCACCAGCTTGGGGTCAAACTGGGTGCCGGCGCCGCGGTGTAACTCTGCGACCGCCTCCGCGGGCGTGTGCGCGCGTTTGTAAGTGCGCTCGCTCACCAAGGTGTCGAAGGCATCGGCGAGGGCAATGATGCGGGAGCCGAGCGGAATCGCTTCTCCCGTCAGCCCATCCGGGTAGCCCCGGCCATCGAAATGCTCGTGTTGGTGGCGCACCATCTTCTGGAGGGCGGGAATGGTGTGCAACGGCTCGAGGAGCCTGGCTCCGAGCACGACGTGCTCTTTCATCCTCTCAAACTCGTCGGGGTCGAGCGGGGCGGGCTTGTGCAAGATGTGCTCGGGGATGCCAATCTTGCCCACGTCGTGCAGAATCGCTGCCACGCGCAGCTCTTCCACTTCTTTCTCGGGCAGGCCAAGGTGTCGCCCCAGGGCGACACTGTAGCGGGCGACGTTTTGCGAGTGGCCCTGGGTGTAGTGGTCCTTGGCGTCAATGGCGAAGGCGAGCGAGGTGACCGTCTCCAGCACCGGCGGGGGCAACTCGCCCGCCGCGCCCGCCTCCATCCTGAGCGATTCGCTGACGTATTGCAGGTGGCGATAGAGTTCTTCGAAGGCTTCCGGGCCGGTGGCGAACAGCCGTTTGATGGTGACGCCCAGATAGGCTTCCAGCACGCTCCGCTGCCATTCCTTCTGCTCGCTCAGCTTGTAGTGCTCGGCGCTCACCACCACGTTTCCGCCTTTATGCTTGGCGAGGTACATGCTGGCATCGGCAATTTGGATCAGCTCCTGCGGGGTGGCGGCGTGGGTGGGGAAGGTGGCTAGGCCGAGGCTGGCGGTGACCTTTCTGTCGTGCAGCAGCGGGTCATTGGCCAGCCAGGCCCGCAGCTTCTCGGCGAGGGTGTGGGCCTGCTCGGCATTCGTCTCCGGCATCAGCACCACGAACTCGTCCCCGCCATAGCGCGCCACCACGTCCGACCGCCGGCAGTTCTGTTCCAGGACGCGGCCGGTGCGTTCCAAGGTGGTGTCGCCTTCCAGGTGACCGTAGTAGTCGTTGATGAATTTAAATTTGTCGAGGTCGAGCAGCACCAGCGAGAACTGGCGGCCCACGCGCGTGGCGCGCCGCCATTCGGCGTGGAGCGCCTCCATGAAGAAGCGGTGAGTCTTTACGCCCGTCAAGCCGTCGGTGATGGCTTGCTCCTGGGCCTTTTGGAAGACGAAGGCATTGTGCAGGGCGCTGGCCAGTTGGTCGGCCAGGGTGCACAGCAACAGCACGTCCTCCTCAGCGAAGGCGTTCGGCTTGCGCGACTCCACGTTGAGCACACCCAGCATCTGGTCGGCATAGACGATGGGCAGCACCAGCAGCGAGCGGGCGTCGGGCAGGATCGTGCGGCACTGCTCCCGCTCGGCCGCGCTCTGTAGAGTATCTCGCTGGCGCAGCCTGCCGCTCATCACCACTTCCCCAATGCAGCCTTCGCCCAGCTTGATGCGCTGGTTCAGTCCCTGGGCACTGTGTCCGGCTTCCGCCTGGATGACCACTTCGCGGTTGGGGTAGTCGAGAATGCCGATGCCGATGTGGTCATAGGGTAACGCGGTGTGCATTTCGGCGGCGATTTCGGTCAGCATCTCCTCCGGGTTCAAGGTGGAGATGGCCTTGCGGGAGATATTGTTGAGCAGGGTGAGCTGGCGGGTTTTGCGTTGCTCCTCGGTGAACAACCAAGCGTTCTCGAGCGCCACCGCCGTCTGGGCGGCCACAATCCGCAGAATCTCCAGGTCCTCCTCATTGAAGGCATTCTCCTCGCGGTGGTTGACCACCCCGAGAACGCCCAGGGCCTGAACGTGGGAGACGAGCGGGACGGCACAAAACGAGCGCGCCGCCCGCTCCGGCTGCACACCCAGTGCGCGCATGCGTTCGGCAAACCCCGAGCAAATCAGCACTGGCTGCTGCGTGCGCACGAGGTGTTCGATCAAGCCCTTGCGGGCGGGGCGGCGGCGCTTGGCCAGGCGGTGGTGGTCGTGCACCTCCAGCTCAAACGCGATTTCTTCCCGCTGGCGGTCGTAGAGGGCGACAAAAAAGTTGCTGACATCGAGCACCTTTTTCAATTCCGCGTGCAACCGCTGCAACAGCTCGTCGGTGTTCAGCACCGAGCTGAGCACGCGCCCGATTTCATTCAGCAGGTGCAAGGCCTCGCTGCGCCGCACGGATTGTTGCACCCGCTGGAAGTTCTCCATGACCATCCCCAGCTGCTCGCCCAGGCCGAGCAGCAAACGCAATTCGGCCGGTGAGAAGCGGTGGGAATTGCGTGCGGCCAGCGCCAGCAGGCCGAGCGGCCCGCTTTTCGCCCGCAGGCTCACACCCACCAGCGCCTGCACCCCGTCCTCCCGGGCGCGTGTCAGGAGTTGCTCGAAGCCCGCCGTCTGCGCCCCCAGGAGGGTTGCCGGCGGTTTGCGCCTCAGGTCCGGCACCACCAGCAGGCCGCCGAGCCGGGCGACGACGTGGTGGAGATGAGCCAGCAAGCCGCGCCGCTCCCACTCGCGCAGCAAACTTCCCGGCAGGCCGCGGTGAACGTAGGCGCGGGGCTGCCCCTCCGGGCCCAGCACGGCGATCGTGCCCAACTGGAGCTTCAAGACGGCCAGGAGCTGCTCCAGGGTCTGACCGAGTATTTCTTCCAGTGAGCCGGTCTGCCCGACCAAGGGAATGAATGCGTACTGCGATTCCATTGGGCTTGTCCCCGCTACGCGGTTCTGGCCGGTGCCGCCTCCGGAATCTCCTGCCCCTTGGGGTATGCTCGGCGTTCTGCTGAGTGTGCGGAGGCTATGGTAGCGGTTTCGTTGCGCGGGCGCAAGGCAGTGT
>JBHIAG010000123.1:0-4383 GCA_046758465.1 Terriglobia bacterium
AGTCCCCTTCGTGACTCGTGGTCCGTGGCCCGCGGCCCGTGAAAAGACAAAAGCGCAGCACAGAGGCACAGAGACCGCAGAGAACCTCAGGGGCTAAAGCCCCTTTGGTCCTGCTAGGGCTTCTTTGTCAACCCTGCAGGGTTGACTCGCCCGATAAATCTCATATTGGGCGGGTCAGGGCTTTAGCCCTGACACCTGCCAAGCCTTTTCTACTCGGCTTTAGCCGCTGAGGCTAGTTGGAGATGTGTCTGGCCGAGAAGAAACATTACTGCTTGGCAGCGGGCGGCAGCGCCGCGTTCTGCCTTAGTCACCTGCAGATTTCTTAACCAGCGTGCGGTCGAGCACGACACCGGGCAACGCACCGGTGAGTTTGCCGTTATCGAGCGTGAATTGGCCATTCACGAGAACGTATTTGATCCCCTCACTGTATTGGAAGGGATCCATCACGGTGGCACGATCGCGAAGGTTCTCGAAATCAAAGATTACAATGTCCGCTTTGTAGCCCTCCCGTATATAGCCGCGGTCCGGCAGGCCGATAATTTGCGCGGCCAAGCCGGTCATGGAGCGGATGGCAAAGGGCAGGGTAATGACCCGGCGCTGCTTGACGTAGCGGGCGATTTTGCGCGGGAAGGCACCATAGTAGCGCGGATGGAGTCCCGGGCGTCGTCGGGCTTGGCTCGGCACACCGGCATCCGTGCAGGTGGCGGTGTAGTCCTGCCGGATATACTGATCGTTGTCGTACTCACTCATGCCCAGGGGGCGAATGAGCGCGCCCGCGGGTATGTCTGGAGTAGCGTTGCGGGCAAACTCAATGAGGGTCTCCACCATGCTTTTCCCGCGCATCCGGGCGACCTCGGCGACGGTCTTTCCCACCAGCGCAGGGTCTACATGAGCCACGATGATGAGCCGCCCCGGGCCCCCGTTGAGGTCAATCAGAAACTCAAGGTCTTTCTCGATCAGCTTCCGGGTCTCGGGCTCGCCTAGCCGGTTGCGTAAGCCCTCGTTGCCGCCTGCGAGAGCCCAGCGGGGGAAAATGGAAGCGGGGCTGCCTCCGTAGGTTTCATAGGGATAGTGATCCAAATAGACCTGATGGCCTTGGGCCCGGGCCAGCTCCACCAGCTTCGTATCCATGAAGGCGCGGCCCCAACTGGAGCGGCCTTTGGCTTTGATATGGCTGCCCACGGCACGGATGCCTGCCTCCGCGGCAATGCGAATGGTTTCTTTTATGCCGTCAATGCCATCGAGCGTTGGGCCTTTCACCATGCTCGGGAGCTGCCATTTGGGCAGCCGCGATTGACTGCGTTGGTGCGCATAATAGAAACCGTCGTAGGCGGCGGCCACTGTGGCCAGTGCGATCAGTTCCTCGGTCGTGCTGTATATCCCCGGGTTATACTCGGGGCCGGCGCCCAGCCCCCACGCACCTGCTTCCATCCCCTGGCGGACCAGCTCTTTCATTTGCTCGATTTCTTCGGGGGTGGCGGCGCGGCGGAAATCATCGCCCATTACCTGTCGCCGCACCGTGCCATGGCCTACCATGGGCACCACATTCAGCGCCACACCGGGATTGCGGAAGGCCGCCATCTCTTGCGCGATGGGCCAGATGATGTTGCGCCCGTCGGGACCGAACACGACGGTCGTAATCCCCTGGGTAACTAAATTGTGCGCTTGGCGGCGCTCGAGCTCGTTGCTGGCCAGGGCACGATCCGCGTGGGAGTGCATATCAAGAAACCCCGGGGCAACCATCAGTCCGGTGGCATCCAGGATGCGGCCGGCCTGCGCCGCGTCGAGGCGGCCGAGGGCGACAATCGTGTCACCGCGAATACCGATATCCGCGGGAAAATCGGGATTCCCGGTCCCGTCCAAGATGCGGGCGTTCTTGATGAGGATGTCGTAGCGCGGGGCCTGTGGGGAGGACAGTTGGGCAAAGCCGATCAGTGCAACTGTGCCGCAGAAAAGAATCAATGCTCGCCTCATGGCATGGCTCCTTTGGCTCGGGCTGGTGGAAAATCCGCTGTAATTCTAGTCGCGCGGCGCGGAACTAGCAAGCCGTGACGCCGGAGGTGCGACTCTGCGACCTGCGATGTCACAAGCTCGTGGCTCGTGACCCGTGGCACTGCGACCAGCGACCTGTGGCCAGCGACCAATAACCAGTAACCGGCAACCAGCAACGAGCAACCAGAAACTAGCACGCGGGGACTCTGCAACCTTTCGCCTTCGCTCAGGGCAGAAACTAGTACCCAGTAACTCAGTAATCCAGCAACGTTACTTGGCGGGGGTGCGGCCGTACTTGCGCTGGAAGCGCTCGATGCGGCCGGCGGTGTCGATGAGCTTCATCTTGCCGGTGAAGTAGGGGTGGCAGTGGGAGCAGATCTCGAGGCGGATGTCACCCTTATGGGTGGAGCGGGTTTTGAAGCTGTAGCCGCAGGCGCAGGAGACGCTGACCTCGTGGTAGGCGGGATGGATGCCGGCTTTCATTGGCTTCGTTTCCTCTCAGCGAAGCGGCCATGCTAGCAGAAACGCTTCTCCGCCGCAACTTCGGCGGCTCGGGAAGCCAGCGCGGGTTCCCGGCGCGGGGCTCCGGGCTAGCTCTGTAGTGTCTCAGAGCGCGTTTCGCTGGCCGCCGGGGAAGCGGAGGCCAAGAACGAGTCGAGGTGCTTGTGAAGCGAGGCGAGGGTGCGATCGACCAGGGCGCTGGCGTAGGGCTTGTATTCGGCGGGCAGGTGGCGCGCACTCTCCGAGACTTTCTTCATCGCCTCCTGCAGATAGGTCTTGACCTGCGTCCGCTTGGCTTCGAGCGAGATAGTGAGTTCGCTTACCAGCCGGCGAACGCGCTGGCTCAGATCCTCGGCTTCGCGCTCCAGATAGGTATGCCAGTGGTGGAGTTTTTCCAGGGACTCGAGATAACCCTGGTTGTCACGAATAATTTGGTGGGCGAGGGCGCGCCCCTGGATGCGGAGCAGGAAGTTGAACCAGCGATGGTCGCCGCTGAACAAGCGCCGGAAGGCCTCGCGCAAGGAGTAAAACTCCGTCGAAGCCTGGAAGACACCCATCTGCAATTCGAACGATGACATCCGTTTGGGCATGATCACGGTGTGCTGAGCGTCGAACAGATGCCACTGGCCCCAACAGATCACGCGGCCTTCCTGCGCCAGGCGCTGGGTGAGCGGCGGTCCGGGCACCGTTGTCAGGGAGAAGAATTGCGCCGTGTCCAGGCGCATCTGCTGGGCAAAGCGGTAGGTCTCCCGGATGGTTTCGACCGTATCGGCGTCTGAGCCGAGGACGAACATGCCGTGCACCTTGATGCCGGCGGCGTGGTAGTTCTGGATGGCCTGGCGGTTATGCTCCACGGTGGCGTGCTTGTGGTACAGCTTCAGGGTCTCGGGGTTGATGGATTCGAGCCCGATGAAGACGGTGGAGCAATGTGCCCGCTTCATGAGTTGGAGCAGCTCGCGGTCTTGTGCCGACTCGACCCGCACCTGCGCGAACCAGCGCGGCAGCTTCACGCCCAGGGTGAGCAGGCGCGTGAGCACGCGCTTGATGCGGGCGCGGTTGGACGTGAAGATGTCGTCGCCGAAGAAGATGCGTTTGCGGGAGTAGGAGACGGCGTGGCGAATCAGTGCCACGGTGGTGTCGTCGTCCAGAAAGCGGAACTGCTTGCCAAAATTCACGATCACATCGCAGAACTCGCACTCGAAGGGGCAGCCGCGTGAGGTGTTGACGACGTTACAGGTCATCCCACGCAGCACCTCGGGGGTAAAAGTGGGAAAGGGGAGCCGGGACAGCTCCTCGCTGGTCAAGAAGGGGCGTTCGCCGGTGCGGCAGAGCGCGCCGTCGGCGGCGCGGTAGCACAACCCCGGCACATCGGTGAGCGGCGGGCGGGCGGGGTTGTCCTGCAGGCGCGCCAGCAGGTCCGGGAAGGTGGCGTCACCCTCGTGCAGCACCACGGTGTCGCCGTGCGCCAGGGCTTCGTCGGGCAGCGCGGTGGTGTGGGGGCCGCCGAAGACGATGTGGGCGCGGGGATTGAGCGCGCGCACGCGGTCGGCCAACTCATAGGATTGGTTGGCGGTGCGGGTGATGGCCGAGATGCCCACCACGTCGGAGTGGGCCAGGCGCTGCCACTGGGCCGGGGTAAGGCGGCCGTTGGTGCCGGGGTTGTACTCGGGGTCAATCGAGGCCACGTCCGTGTAGCCCTGCTGGCGGAGCACGGCCTCCAACGCCGGCAGGCCGCGGGGAGGAAACAGCAGCAGCGAGTAAATGTCTTTGGCGAGCTTGCCGTCCAGGCGGCCGTCAACGGTGGCGGGGGGTTCGACCAGCGTAATCGTCAGGTTGCGTTTCACCTTTTCGCCCCTTTCGCGGAGAACCAAATGGATTTGCCCTGATGGG
>JBHIAG010000124.1:0-4378 GCA_046758465.1 Terriglobia bacterium
GCTACATCGGTCAAGTGATGAAGCGGCGGCGCGCAGAGACCTTCCTTGCCACCAAGACCCACGCCCGGACGCGCGAGGGCTCGCTGCGGTTGCTGGAGGAATCCCTGCGGTTGCTCCAGACCGACCATCTCGATCTCTGGCAAATCCACAATTTGTCGCGGATGGAGCAGGTGGAGCAGATCTTTGCGCCGGGGGGGGCGGTGCAGGCACTGGTGGAGGCGCGCGAGCAGAAGATTGTGCGTTTCCTCGGCGTTACCGGACACGCCGACCCACACGTACTGGCGGAAGCCATCCGCCGCTTCCCCTTCGACACCATTCTGATGGCGCTCAACGCGGCTGACAGGCACCACCTGAGCTTTATTGAGCATCTGCTGCCGCTGGCGGTGGAAAAGCAGATGGGCATCATCGGGATGAAGGTGCCAGCGCGCGGCCGCATCCTTTCCACCTGGACACCACCGCCGCCCGAGCAGCAGCGGCGCTGGCTGCGTGCCAGCGGTCCGGGGACGCTTGTGATGCGCGAGGCTGTCCACTACGTTTTTTCGCTGCCGGTCAGTACCATCATTATTGGCTGCGACTCCATTGCTCAGCTCGAAGAGAATATCGAGCTGGGCTGGCGTTTCACGCCCCTCAGCGAGGCGCAGATGCGGCGGCTGGAGGCCCGCACCCAGCCGATCGCCCGCCAGGCGCTTTTCTTTCGGCGCTGGGCCTAGCGCTGAGGTTGTTGGGGGAGCGGCGCGGTAGCCTGTGAGTGGCTTTCTTTGCCAGCTCCTCCTTTGAGGCGCTCCGTCAGAGCTACTCTGGAGGGCAGAGTGCTGCGCGGGTAGAGCGCGGTGTAGGGCGAGAGCACGCGATGTGGCGGCGAGGCTACACCGTAAGGGAGTGCGTCGGCCTTAGTGGGATCGCGTTCCACCGGCGGGACGCAAGAGGGGTAGCCTTTGCGTTTCTGGCGCGAGTCGGTTAAGATAGCTCTTGGTTCTCCGATCCCGGTGGCCTACGGGAGAGACAACCTATCCCCTACGGGTGGCGCCGGGACGATACCGTGTCCCGCGAAAGCGGGGCGCGCCCCGTGCTGTTCTTTGGCCGGCTCATGGCTTGCGCACTTTCGGGTCTGAGCGCGGTTGAAGCTTGGAAAGGAGAACCAGGCAGCCTATGCCAGCGCGGGTATAGGCTGTTTGAGTTTACGTGAGGGTTCAATGGGGATTTTCGGGAAGAAGGAACAATCGGCGAGCACGGTGACGGAGGAGCAGGTGCTGGACGCGTTGCGCACGGTGATGGAGCCGGAGTTGCACCGTGACATCGTGACCCTGAATATGGTCAAAGACCTGGCGGTGGCCGACGGCAGAGTCTGGCTCACCATCAACCTCACCACGCCCGCCTGCCCGCTCAAAGACGTGATCGAAAAAGACGTGCGCGGGGTGCTCGTCCGCTTGCCCGCCGTCAAGGAAGTCAGCCTCAAGTGGGACGCAACGGTTCCAAAAGGGCGCGGCATCCAGGGCCGCGCCGCCTTGCCAGGAGTGAAGAACATCATCGCCGTGGCCAGCGGCAAGGGCGGCGTGGGCAAGACCACGGTGGCAGTGAACCTGGCAGTGGTGCTGGCGCGGCTGGGAGCGAAAGTGGGCTTGATGGACGCTGACGTCTACGGCCCTAACGTGCCGCTCATGCTCGGCGTCAGCGAAACGCCGCACGTCAGCAATGACCGCATCATCCCGCTCGAAGCCTACGGGATAAAGGTGATTTCGATGGGCTTCCTCAACCCGGGTGACAAGGCCCTCATCTGGCGCGGCCCCATGCTGCACAGCGTCATGCAGCAGTTCATCCGCCAGGTGGAGTGGGGCGAACTCGACTACTTCATCATTGACCTGCCGCCCGGCACCGGCGACGTTCACCTCTCCCTGATCCAGATGGTGCCCGTCACCGGCGCCGTCATTGTCACCACGCCCTCCATCGTGGCGCTGGCCGACGTGCGCAAGGGCATCGAGATGTTCCGCCAGGTCAAGGTCGAGATCCTGGGGGTCATCGAAAACATGAGCTACTTCCTCTGCCCGCACTGCGGTGAGCGCAGCGAAATTTTCAGCTACGGGGAAGGGAAAAACACCGCGGAACGCTTCCAGGTGCCGTTCCTCGGCGAGATCCCGCTCGACCCGCAAATCCGCCTGGGCGGCGATACCGGCAAGCCCATCGTCACACGGGGCGAAGACGAGCCGCGCGCCAAGGCCTTCTTCGATGTCGCCCGGCAGGTGGCAGCGCGCATGAGCGTCGTCGCCATGAGCCAGCAGGCCGAGCAAATCATCCAGATTCAGTAGTCCCGCAGCCGGTTGTGCATCCTCACTCCGCGGGGGCCACTCCGCCTTGCGCAACCCACCCCCTCCTCGGTGTTGCACACTCCGCGGCACAGTGCTACTGTGAGCAAAAGGCTGGCACAGATGACCTACCGGGGGATCTTCGGTTGGGCTTTGTTTTTCGGTGTTTTCTTTTCTCTCCCAATCCTGGCCCAACAGCAGACTGAAGAGCGGCCTGCTTTACAGCACCATCACAGAGGTTTCGCCCTCCTGCAACAGAACCGGCTTGACGAGGCGATTGCCGAGTACCAGAAAGCCCTTGCCCTCGAGCCCACACTCGGCGCTGCCCACGCAGAACTGGCTTTGGTTTTTGCTCTGAAAGGCGATTGGGCTGCAGCAGAGGCCTCTCTGGAAAAGGCTTTTCAGTTCGACCCGAACAATCCAGGGATCTTTGTAACCGCAGCTATTATCCACAGCCTCAAGGGGGAGGATGACAAGGTCATCGAAGATTATAAGCGAGCCATCGCACTCGATCCGCAACAGCTGGATGCGCACCTGAACCTGGGAAACGCCTACCTGCGTCGCGGCAAGCTTGCCCTGGCTCTCTCCCACTTTGACGCAGTGCTCCGTCAGAATCCCCAAGATGTCCTGGCGCAACAAGGCAGTTGCGTTGCCTATACTCAGGCCGGAGCCCTGGATACCGCGCGGAGGGCCTGCACTCGCGCTCGGGAACTCGATCCTGGTGTCTTAGAGCGGTTGAAAGATGAGGCTTACCGTACCTACAAGAGCGGGAACCTAGAGGCAGCCTTGGTTCGCGGGCAGGCGGCCACCCTGGCTGACCCTACCGATGCCGACGCTTGGGACCAGTACGGATCCCTTTTAGGCATGGCAAACCGTTACGAAGAAGCCATTGAGCAGCGCCGCCGTGCTTTAGCTCTCAAGCCTGATTTCGCTCGGGCGCACAATAACCTGGGGTACGCGTTGCGCCAAGTAGGCAAACTGGACGAAGCCATTCAAGAGTATGAAACCGCTATTCGCCTTCGGCCGGACTACTCGCTTGCTCATCACAACCTCGGCGAAGCCTATCTAGAGAAAAATGACTATCCGCGTGCGCAGGACGCTTTTCAACACGCGATCCGGATCGAGCCGGACTACGTCCAAGCAAAAAATGACTTGGCGGAGGCTCACGCCCAGTGGGGTCTGTCGCTTGTTGTGCAGGACCGCTTCACGGAGGCGGAGAAGCATTTCAACGAATCCCTGCAATCGGGCGAAGTGGCGAGCGCCTACGCCGGCCTTTGTTGGGTTCGTCTCCACAGCCGCTCACTTGCCGAAGCGCGTCAGGCAGGCGACAAAGCCATCGGGCTCGACCCCAACCATGCAGAAGGCTATGGCTGTCATGCCGCCCTCCACTACGAAGAGGGCGACTTGCAACGCGCTGTTGCAGACTGGCAAAAGGCGGTTTCTTTAGACGGGGAGAACGCTGACTTGTGGATGGGTCTTGCGTTGGGGCGATTGGCCACCGGCCAAAAGGAAGAAGCTCTGGAGGCTTATCGCAACGCCGTCCGCTTCAAACCACAATACGCTGACCGCGACGCATTGACGCAGAAAGGGCGCGTTCTCTGGTCGCAGCTTTTGCTGAAGCCCGCTCTTGACCTCTTGGAACTCGCGAAGCGCGAATAGCGGAGTCCCTCTGCCTTGCGCAACCCAACCCCCTATGCTACCTTCACGCTTGAACTTGCCTGCGGCCCGCTTGCGCCCGTACGGGCAGGGACGGGCAGGCAGGTAGGGCGGTTGACGCCGCCGCGAATTTTTCTTGCCCGCATGCTTCTGGCCTACAACGGACACACGCCTCAGATGGGTAGCGGTGTCTACATCGCCCCCAGCGCCCGGCTCGCGGCCCGACGGCCCGCAGGGGAGGCCCAACCATAGCCAAACCGAGCTTCCAAGCCGTCAAGGGCACCCGCGACATCCTCCCGCCGGAGTCCGCCCTGTGGAACCAGGTCGAGCAGACGGCCCGCGAGGTGCTCGCCGCCTACAACTACCGCGAGATTCGCCTGCCCCTGTTCGAAGAGACCGAAATCTTTGCCCGCTCGGTCGGC
>JBHIAG010000125.1:0-4315 GCA_046758465.1 Terriglobia bacterium
GGCGATACGCAGGCGATGCAACGGCACGCTGCGTGGGCGACCGGTAAGCCCGATGAAGGCAGGATGCTCCGGTTCCAAGCCCACGCGGCGGCGTTTTCGGGCGAGCTGGAGACAGCGAGAGAACGTTTCGGGCGGTCGGTTGAGGTGGCGCAGCGGCACAACCTCAAGGAATTGGCTGCGTTTACCGCCATACTGGAGGCGCTGACGGAGGCCGAATTCGGGAATTACCAGCAGGCACGCGAGGGGGCGACAGCAGCCCTGGCCATCGCTCGGAGCCGCTACGCCAGGGGGCTCGCGGCCCACACCCTGGCCCTCTCCGGTGCTATCCGCCAAGCGCAAGCGCTCGCTGATGACTTAGGCGAGCGTTTTCCGACTGATACCCTGGTGAACGGCGTTTGGCTGCCGACCATCCGCGCCGCCATTGAATCCCAGCGCGGCAATCCCAGGAAGGCGATCGAGTGGCTACAGGCAGCCACCCCCTACGAGCTTGGCTTAGAGCCTGGGGAGTCTCCAGGTTTCACAGCCGTGTACGTTCGCGGCCAGGCTTACCTGCGTATGGGCATGGGAGGCAAAGCAGCCGCAGAGTTTCAGAAAATTCTGGATCACAGAGGCGTTGATCCAGGTTCTCCGCGTTATTCGCTGGCGTATCTGGGCCGGGCACGGGCCTGGGCGCTGGCGGGGGAGACGAGCAAAAGCCGCCGGGCCTATCAGGATTTCTTTGCTCTGTGGAAAGACGCCGACCCTGACATTCCCATCTTGCTGGAAGCCAAGGCCGAGTACGCTAAGCTGCAGTAAGCGACCAGCGACCCGCGACCTGGGTGCGGTAGCGGCGAGGAAGGCGTTTTTGCCCCAGCGCCCGCGGGGGCAGCCTTCGTCGTCGGTTTTTTTCCAGTAAAGACCGACCCTTCGACTTCGCTCAGGGCAGGCGAGAAATGCGACCTGCGCCCAGCCGCCGTCCTCGCCGCTACCTCTTCCCTTGCGAGATTTCCTCGGTGCTTCTGTGGTTAGATTGTTCTTCACTGCCAGAGGTCGAGGACGCAAGCGATGAACCTGCTGCTGGCGGGTAAACCCGCTGTGGGCAAGACCACCCTGGTCGAGCAGGTCGTCGCCCGCCTGCAGGCCGCAGGCTGGCGGCTTTCCGGCTTTCTCACCCGCGAAGTCCGTGACCCGCGAGGCGCCCGCACTGGCTTCAAGATCATCACGCTGGACGGAGAGGAAGGCGAGCTGGCGCGCATCGGCTTGCCCGGCCCCGTCCGCGTCGGCCGCTATGGAGTCAACCTGGCCGACCTGGAGCGCCTGACGCTGCCCCGCATTCGGGTGCGAGACGCCGATTTGCTGGTCATTGACGAAATCGGCAAGATGGAGTGTGCCTCCGGGCGCTTTCGCCGCGGCGTCGAGGACGCCCTGGATGCACCTACACCGGTTCTGGCCACGCTCGGCACCGGTCCTGCTTACTTTCTCGCCGCCCTGCGCGCCCGCCCGGATGTCGAGCTACTCCAGGTGACCGAGAAGACACGCGCCCAGCGGCTGGACGAGGTGCTGGCGCGCCTGGGACGGGGCCGGCGCGGCTAGTGCAACGGGCCTTAGCCTTGTTGGGTACGGGCTTTTCGGAGCCCCGTCCCGAAGCTTCGGGATTGCGGGGAGCCCGTACGTAAAGCCCCCAACACCACATGGGGTGGGTAGCAGCCCTGGCCTGCCCTGAGCGAAGTCGAAGGGCGGCGGGCGGGACACCTGACGGGTTTCCTATTGCGCCTGTGTGGAAGCGATGTTAGGGTAGCGTTCACTCGCTTGCAAGGAGACGCTGGTGGTGGACGAGCGCCGGAACGCGCGCCGCTTTCTGATGAATCTCCCGGTGGAGATCCAGGAGGGACTTCAAAGCGAGGAGGCGTTTGCCACTGAGACCCGCGACGTCAGTTCCCGCGGCCTCTACTTTGTTTTGGACCGCAACATTGAGTCCGGCTCGCCCATCGAGTTTGTTCTCACCCTCCCTAAGGAGCTCACGCTGGCTGGCGACGTCCGCATCTACTGCGCCGGCCGCGTGGTGCGCGTTGAAAAGCCGGAAACGCCGGGGGCAGTGGGCGTGGCGGCAGTGATCGACCGGTACGAGTTTCTCCGTCCGAACTGAACCTCCTGTCACGTGCCCGCCCGAACTGGCCTGCCGCGCATCCACGGAATCGGCTGAGAAGACGCAAGTCAGCAACCCCCAGGGAGTTCCCAGGGTCTCTTCATCGGCTATAATGAGGGGGGGAATTTGGCCCCGCGCGAGCGCGGAGTCGGTGGCAAGTGGCAGCGGCGCTTGCTTGCGAGCGGGGAGCAGATGGTCGGAAAGTTCTTCTTTGTTTCCTTTCTAGTCTAGCCGGTGCGAGGAGGCATTCCGTGCGACGAGCGACGATTGGCCTGAGTCTGGTTATGTTGATTTTTCTTTCCGCGTGGGCCCAGCCCCGAAGGTTCGGGGAGCCCGCGCCCCCTGCCTTTGACCCCGCGCCAGTGGAAGCAGCAGTACGCGAGTTCTACGCCGCCTACTGGCGTGCTTGGGAAACCCACGACCGGAACGCGCTGGCGAACCTGATCGCGCGCGATTTCGTCAGCACCGCCTACCTGCCCGGCACCGGCCTCGTACACGACGATTACGCACGCGCCCTGGCGGCGGTCGGCATCTTCTTCGACGCGGTGCGCGGCCAGCAGATGGCCTGGAACCGCAACTTGCTCAGCATCATGGTGCGCAGCGAGGAGGAAGCGGTGGCCGCGCTTCGCACCGGCTTCGTCAGAGCCGGCAGCGCCCAGAGCGAGTTGAGCCTGGAAGTAATCCGCAAAGAAGCTGACGGGCAGTGGCGTCTGGTACGCCGCTGGTCGGAAAAGTATTTCTAGGGTTGCGGCAGATCAAACACAACCAGGGCCGTGGCCGGCAGTTTCGCCTGCGCAAGGAGGCACACGGCAGCCGCCGGCAAGCAACCGTCGTGCAGTCTCCCTCTGGCAGATAATGAGGTTCAGCCGCGGCGGAAAAATGAGACAATAAAGCGGGGATTTCGCCCGGCAGCGCACGTGGCTGAGGAGCGAAAAAATTGCGGCGTGATGGACTGGGGCGTGGTGCCCTACGCGCAGGCGTGCGCCTGGCAGGCGGAGCTGGTGGCGCGACGCCAGGCCGGCGAGCTCCCGGACCTGCTGATCCTGTGCGAGCATCCTGCGGTCATCACCCTGGGGCGCAATGCGCGGCGGGAGAACGTGCAGGCGAGCGCGGAGGAGCTGGCGGCGCGCGGGGTCGAGGTGCACACGACCAAGCGCGGCGGCGACGTCACCTACCACGGGCCGGGACAGTTGGTAGGCTATCCCATCATCCACCTGGGCGGCTGGCACAAGGACGTGGTTGCCTACGTGCGCGCGTTGGAAGAGGTGTTGATGCGTGCGGTGCGGGAGTTCGGTGTGGAAGGCAGGCGCAAGACGGCCGCGGCAGGCAGGCCTGCCGCGGCAGGCAGGCGGCAGCTCTACACCGGCGTGTGGGTGGGGAACGAGAAGCTGGCCGCCATTGGGGTACACATTGCGCGCTGGGTGACCTCGCATGGGTTTGCGCTCAACGTCACCACCGATTTAAGCTATTTTGATTTCATCGTGCCGTGCGGAATCGCCGACAAGCGCGTGACCTCGCTCGAACGGTTACTCGCGCTTGGCAGTTCAGCCCACGGGCTTCCGCCCGTGGGAAGTGGGCACAGCGACCCCAGCGGCCGGGGCCGCTGGGTTGGGCTGGTAGGGGCTGAGTTGATGGCAGCGCTGAAAGCGGCAGTGGTGCAGCGTTTCGGCGAAGTGTTTGAGCGCCAAATGACAACCATCGAGCCAGACGAATGGGAGGTGTGGCTTGGGGCTCACGAAGCAGCAGCATCTTGAGCTGTACTACTGGATGCAGCTCACCCGCAAGCTGGAAGACCTGCTGACGATTCTCTTCCGGCAGAACAAGCTGGTGGGTGGACTCTACAGCTCGTTGGGGCAGGAAGCCATCTCGGTGGGGGCAGTTTACGCGCTCGAGAAGCAGGACTGGATTGCGCCCATGATCCGGAACGTGGGCGCGGTGCTGATGAAAGGCTACCAGCCGCGCGACATCCTGATGCAATACATGGCCAAGGCGGACTCGCCCACCGGCGGCAAGGACGGCACGGGGCACTTCGGCGACCTGAAGGAGAAGCGGGTCATCTCGCCCATCTCGATGCTGGGGGATCTGATTCCGGTGATGACGGGGGTTGGGCTGGGGGCGCGCTACCTAGGCCGCGCGGAGGTGGCGCTCACCTGGATTGGCGACGGCGGCAGCTCCACCGGCGCCTTCCAC
>JBHIAG010000126.1:0-4278 GCA_046758465.1 Terriglobia bacterium
ATGCGGTGTACAGTGTACTTGTCCACATGATTGATGACACTTTTCGGTAACTTGCTGACGCCGGCCGCGGCGCCCGGCCGCCTCGCCCTCTTAGCAATGGCTCTCCGACGCACGGCGCCGCTGACTTGCCTGTGTAACCCCTTACCGGAAACTGACCCACTACCCGGGGGGAACTGGTTGATTGGTTGATTCGTTGAGTGGTTGATTAGGGGGAAGCAAGGGAGGCAGAGAGAAGACTGTCTTCAGTTTTCGGTTTTCAGCTTTTTGATTTTCGAATCGGTGCTACCGGCTCGCCCGCATTCGGGCCTGCTTGCCCTGAGCAAAGTCGAAGGGCCCGTCGGGGCCTCCCGCAGGTAACCGACGGCAGGCGACCCTTCGATCCCGAAGCTCGCTATGGCAGGCCAGCGGGACTCAGGGCGAGCAAGCTCCTGCCCAACTGCAGGGGTCGCCAGGCGTGGCACCGGCGGTAAGGTGGTAGGTCAGGAGGGCCACAGTTGGGTGGCAGTCTGTTGTATTTTAGACACAGCGGGGAGGAGGGTTATTTGCGGGGATGGCTTGTAATTGTCTGTATAATAAATACTTGTTGGAATTCGTAGATTGCGGCATTCTACCTGCTACGGGTGGAGCGTTTGGGAACGTTTTTTCAGGCTGGTGGTGACACTAGGAAGCGACGTTTTCCGTCGCGATCAGACGTAATCAGTTCCGTAACCACACGTTCTGGCTCGCAATGAGCGCAAACTACGAACACACAATTCGGACGCCGGTGGGGGCCGAGGGGGTGGGGCTGCACACCGGGGTGCAGGCGCGGCTGCGGCTGCTGCCAGCAGCGGCGGGCAGCGGAATCGTTTTCCGGCGGACCGACCTCGACAACTTTGAGGTGGAAGCGTGCGCGGCCAACATCGCGCGCGTCAGTTATGCCACCAGCCTGATGAAAAAAGGGGTGCTGATTTCAACCACCGAGCACCTGCTGGCGGCCCTCTACGCCTTCGGCATCGACAACGTCATCGTTGAACTCGACAACCTGGAACTCCCCATCTTCGACGGCAGCGCGCGTCCTTTCGCAGAGCTGGTGCGGGCGGCAGGGCGGGTGCGGCAGCGGCGTCGGCGGCGCTACGTGCAAGTGGTGGAAGCGGTGGAAGTGGTCGCGGGCGATGCGCCCGCGCGCCGCATTGCGATCTACCCGGCGGCGAACACCGGCGGGCTGCGCGTGGACTACGAGATTGATTTTTCCCATCCGCTCATCGGCCGGCAGGCGCTCTCGTTCGAGCTGACGCCCGGCAGTTTTAGCGGACTCATCAGCGGCGCGCGCACCTTTTGCTTCTATGATGAAGTTGAGCGCCTGCGCCAGATGGGGTTGATCCGCGGCGGCTCGCTCGACTGCGCTGTGGTACTGACGCGCGATGCGGTGATGAATCCCGACGGGCTGCGCTACCCGGACGAGTTCTGCCGCCACAAGGCGCTGGATTTGATCGGTGACCTGGCGCTCATCGGCCGGCCGCTCATCGGTCACATCGTTGCCCACCACGCCGGCCACGCGCTGCACACCACGCTTGTCCTGCGCCTGCTGCGCACGCCGTCAGCCTGGCGCGAGGTTCGCGCCGAACAACTCACACAGGCGACTGCGGCCCCTGAGCCGCCCGCGCGCACTGCCTCTGCTCCTCCTTCCGGGGCATCCCCACCAACCCGCACGGCATCTCGATAAAAAGGAAGGCGAACGAAGACAGCGGCAAGTCCGGGGGAGAGATGAGCGCCGGGCTGTGGCATCGTGGCTGGTTCGGTCTGGCCCTGCTGAGCTTCCTGCCCGTCTACGCAGCCGCGCAAACTCCGGCGGCCACTTCCTCCGCGCCGCCCACCGACCCTGCCGTAACCCTACCCGCAGGCACGGTTCTCTCTCTCACGCTGCGCGACGCGCTCACCACCCGCTCCACCCGCAGCGGCGACCACGCGCACTTTACCGTTCGCGAGGACGTCTGGGTCGGCAGCCAACTTGCCTTCCCCCGCGGCAGCTCGGTGCGCGCCACCGTCACCCGCGCCAAGCGTGCCGGCCGCATCGCCGGCCGCGCCGAAATCCGCCTGCAATTTGACGAGTTGATTCTGGCCGACGGCACCACCCTGCCGTTCAACGCCCAACTGCTACGTGCCGGCTTCCACGAAGTGCGCCGCGAGAGCGAAGGGAAAGTGCGCGGCGAGGGCAACAAGGGTCGCGACGCCGCTGCAGTCGCCTACGGCGGATTGCAAGGCGTCATCCTGGGAGGGAGCATCGGCGGGAAAAAGGGCGCGGCCTACGGCGGCCTCATCGGAGCCAGCGTTGGCTTGCTCGGTGTGCTGCTCGAGCGCGGCCCCGACCTGGAGTTAGCTGCGGGAACACGCATGGACGTGGAACTCACGCGGGAACTCGCCCTGCCCCTGGCGGCGGTGCAGCGCGCCCGCGCCGAAGCTCGCCTGCGCGAGCAGGCTTCGGGGCCGACACCGCCCCGGCCAGCCGATGCTCTAGACGCACCATACGCCGAGAGCGAACCGGAAGTCCCCGAAGCCGACTCAACTGCGGAGACCACAGAGTCGGAATCGGCCCCGGCCGAGGCAGCCGAAACTGAGATCGCTCACCAGCCCGAGGCTGGTGAGCTTGAGGCTCACAACCGCACACCGCCGCCCCCCGAAGCTTCGGGGCCGGCGCCGACCCCGCTCGACGATCCGACCTTGAGCGGCCCGAATGCCTACCGGCTGCGGATGAATGTGGAGCTGGTGTTGGTCGAAGCGGTGGTGCGTGCGGCGGAAGGTTCCGGCCGGCGCTTGCCGCTCGAAAAGTTCACCCGCGAAGATTTCCGCCTGTTCGAGGACGGCGGCGAGCAAACCATCCGCCACTTCAGCCGCGACAAGTTGCCGCTGGCGGTGGCGCTGGTCGTGGACACCAGCGGCAGCGTGGCGCCCTACATGCCCGAGTTGCGCCGCGCGGCTCTCGATGCGCTCTCGCAACTCAAGCGGGGCGACCAGGTCGCCCTGTTTGTCTTCACCGCCCGCGTTGACCGCCTGGTGGACCTCACCACCGACCGCCGCCGCGTGGCGCGCCGCATCCAGCGCTTGCGCGGCTCGGGCGGCACGAACATCCTCGACGCGCTCTGGGAGGCCACGAACTACTTGCAATTAGCCGCCCCGGACCGCCGCCGCGCCCTCATCCTCGTCTCCGACAACCGCGCCACCGTGCGGCCCCGCACCACCCAACGCCAGGTCATCCGCAACGCCCTTGAGGCCGACACCGTCATCTACAACATCAAAACTCCGGGCGAAGCTACTCCCCTCGCGCTGCGTCTGCCCATCTGGTTCCAGGGCTACGGGAACGTGAGAAAAATTGTGCGTGCAACCGGCGGCGAAGTGTTCGACGTGGACCGCGTCGGCTCGGTGTCGGCGGCCCTGCAGGCGGTGGTCGAACGGCTGAAAACCCGCTACACGCTGGGCTATTACCCCACCAACCAGGCCCACGACGGCAGCTTCCGCCGTATTGAAGTCCGCCTCACGGACCGCTTCGGCCGGCGCCAGCACGACTACTTCGTCTTCGCCAAGCGCGGTTACTACGCCCCCAAGGAAGCCGTAGCCCACACCAACCAGTAAGCCTCTCGAGCGCAGCTAGCTCACCCCACCTCCGGGCTTCCTCCGAGGCGCTATCCCTCCACTTGTCATGCTGAGCGCAGCGAAGCATCTCATCACCCACCGTGAAGCATCGCAAGCAAATTCTTCGCCTGCCTGCCGCAGGCAGGCTTCGCTCAGCATGACAGGCTGCGCTCAAAATGGCCTCACTGACGACTGACCGCTGATCACTGAACGCCGCCGCTGGGGAACAGACCGGCGACGAAGCCTGCCCCCCACGTGCGCACCCGCCATGCGCTTTCGTCACCGCTACCTGACCCCGCGCTCTTTGCGGAGGGGCCTGCCGCATTGCCAGCACGCAGAGCGCCCGCTGGCCCGCGCCGCTTGCTGCTCGAGTGTGTCTCAAATGTATACAAAGGTCTCTTTTTGAAACACTGCCGTGTGGAACCCTGCAAGTCCGGGTTTTGGGAATGCTGGCAACGCCTTCAAGACAGAGGAGATAACCAGGGAACTTTCAGTGCCCCCAGGCCCGCATTTGGCAGGCTATGTGCTGCCTTGGATTTTTCCTATCAGGGAGAGGCACGAACGAGTGTGCGCATGAGCAAGTCTGAGCGGAGAAAATTTCCAGTCGGCGAGAACCGGCCGGCAGAGCCCAAGCCCGCAAACCAGCCTGACCTTCTGCAACGCGAGAACGCG
>JBHIAG010000127.1:0-4196 GCA_046758465.1 Terriglobia bacterium
CGCATGAACTTCCCGGAGTAGGAGTATGCACAGGCGGCGAACTAGGATTCCAGGCAGACTTGGATGACAGGAGAGAGAAGCTACGTTATGTCCGGGCAGTCCTTATTCCAGGTTGCCAGGAATAGGACTTTCTTCCTCAACGGGCGAAAGTGGATGTAGAACACCTGACACCCGTCCTCTAGCTCATAAAAGTTTTTGCGATGAGGGTCGGGATGGGCCAGCACACCAGTAGCCAGGAGGCCACGGAGTCTCTCGACACTCTCCGTCGAGTGATTACGGAGGTCATCGATTGTAAGGTCTTCTCGGGCTCGAAGAACCATTGCCTATCACCTCCTCCTACCCCTTAGACGTAGCTGGAGCGAGAAGGTCTCAATAACCTTGCTAGGCAATTGAAAAAGTGCCCTTCGCGTTGACTTGCCTGGGGGTGGGGCGTAGGGTGGCGGGCAAGGATGCAATACCGCTCCGGCGTAAAGGTGCACCAGACCAAGCCGAAGGGAAGGTGAAGATGACTAACCGGGAGTTTTTCCTTCAGTGGTGGGAGCAGGAGTATCCAACCTTCCTGCGAGTGTTCAAAGCGTTGCCCGTCGACAACTCTGACTACCGGCCGCACGAGCGCTCTATGTCGGCGGCCGAGCTCGTCTGGCTGCTGGTCTACGAGGTGCAGACCGGCGAGGAACTGATCGACACCGGTCAGAGCAACTGGAAGGAGACCGTTTGTGGCAGCGTGACAATCACCTATTCTCCGATGGGTGCGGCGCCGAAGAGCCTGGGAGAAATGATCACTGCCTATGAGAAAGCTCATCGGGAGCTCGCTTGGCGGTTGAAAGAACTCGACGACAAAACTTGGGAGGAAAAGAAGGTTAAGTTTGTGGTCGACGGACAGGTGACCCACGAAGACACGCTGGGTGGAGCATTCTGGCTTCTACTTTTTGACGCCATCCATCACCGCGGGCAGTTGAGTACCTACATCCGGCCGATGGGAGGAAAAGTGCCCTCCATCTATGGCCCGTCCGCCGACAACCCGGGCGCGTAGTCGCGGCAAGTGGCCTCTCGGTATTGAGCCTGGGGAGATCTCCACAGAGGGGCCATGTTGTCACGACCCCCGCTTCCACGACCTCCTCCGCCGCATGAACTTCCCCGAGTGAGCAATCAGCCGTCAGCGGTCAGTGACCGGTGTGGGTTGGGCTACTGCTGGGTAGGGCCCGTACGGGCGCCTTGCCGGAGCAGGCCGGCAGGGGGCCCTTCGACTGCGCTCAGGGCAGGCAAGCCCCAGGCCCTGTCATTCTGAGGCCGTACGGCCGAAGAATCTGCTTTTCAGATGCTTCCCTGCGTTCAGCATGACAACAGGGGAGCCTCCCGCCTGCGTTTCCAGGACTTGCTGCGGCGCCCGCCTGCGCCCGTACGGGCAGGCCCGCACTTCCCCGAGTGAGAGATCGGTCAGCAATCAGTAGTCAGCACTTGGTTGTCAGGTATCAGGTATCAGTGGACAGCGACATTCGCTGACTGCTGAACACTGAGTGCTGACCGCTCCTCCCCCTTGTCATCCCGAGCGAAGCGAGAGATCTGTTTTTTACTTCAGCCCACGCCCTTGCCCTACCCCGGCTCTTAGCTGAAAGCTGACCGCTGATGGCTGAGCGCTCATCGCTCGCTCAGGCTTCTTCTTCGGCTTCGGCGGCGCGGGCGGCTTTGGCCTGGGCGACGATCCGCTGCTCGATCTCGGGCGGGACGTAGTCGTAGTGGGCGAACTCCATGTGGTAGCTGCCGCGCCCCTGGGTAATCGAAGTCAGCGCGGTGGCAAACTCCAGCATCTCGCTCATCGGCACCTGCGCCTTGATGACGGCAAACGCCCCCCGCATCTCCGTCCCCTGGATGCGCCCCCGGCGCCCGCTGATGTTCCCCATCAGGTCGCCGGAAAACTCCTGCGGCGCGTACACCTCGACGTTCATAATCGGCTCCAGCAGCGACGGCCGCCCCTGCTCCATGCACTTCTTGAAGGCAAACGAGCCCGCAATCTTGAAGGCCAGATCGGAGGAGTCCACGTCGTGGTACTGGCCGTCGTAGAGGATGACGCGGAAGTCCACCACCGGATAGCCCGCCAGATAGCCTTTCCCGGCCGCCTCCACGATGCCCTTCTCGACCGAGGGGATGTAGTTCCTTGGAATGGCCCCGCCGAAAATGTCATTCACGAACTCGAACCCGCTGCCGCGCGCCAGCGGCTCCATCTTGATGCGGCAGATGCCGAACTGCCCCCGCCCCCCGGTCTGCTTCTTGTATTTGCCCTCGGCGTCCGCCTTCTTGCGAATCGTTTCCCGATAGGGAACCTTGGGCGCCTTCACTTGCACGTCCACGCCGTAGCGTTTCTTCAGCTTCGACACCACAATCTCGATGTGCTGCTGGCCCGAGCCCGCCAGCAACAGCTCGCGCGTCTGCTGCTCGCGCTGAAAGCGCAGTGAGGGGTCTTCCTCCAAGATTTTGTGCATGGCTGCGCTCATCTTTTCTTCGTCGGCGCGCGTCTTGGGCTCCACCGCGAAGGTGATGAGCGGCTCCGGCAGCCGCACCGGCGGATAGAAAATTCGGGCCGCCTTGTCGCCCAGCGTGTCGCCGGTGAGCGTGTCCTTGAGCTTGCCCACCACCCCGATGTCGCCCGCGTGCAGCTCGGCCACCTGCGTGTGCGTCTTGCCCTGCGCCACCGCGATGTGCTGGAAGCGCTCCTGGCCGCCGCGGGTGAAATTGCTGACGGTGGTGTCGTTCTTCAGCACCCCGCTCAGCACCTTGAAGTAGCTGATGCGGCCGGCGAAGGGGTCGGCCAGGGTCTTGAAGACGAACAGGGACAGCGGCTCCGCGTCGTCAATCTTCCGCGAAATCTTCTCGCCCTTCCCCGCCGGCTGGCCCGCCGCGGCGGGCTGGCTGTAGCCGATGGCGACGCCCCGTTCCACCGGGGCCGGCAAGTGGTCCACGATGAAGTCCAGCAAGCGGTCGCTGCCGATGTTGCGCAGCCCGCAGGCCGGAAAGACCGGAAAGAGCCGGCGCTGGCGCAGAGCGGCGCGCAGGCCCGTGCGGAGCTGGTCGGGGGTGAGCGTCCCCTTCTCGAAGAAGGCTTCCATCAACTTGTCGTCGCCCTCGGCTACCATCTCGACCAGCGCCTCGTGCGCCTTCTGAGCCGCTTCGGCGAGCTCGCTGGGGATGTCGGCCGCACTGGCGCGGCCACTGCTGTCGGGCTCGTAGCGGTAGGCCTTCATCGTCAGCAGGTCAATGACCCCCTGGAACTCTTTCGCCTCGCCCAGCGGCAACGCCACCGGCATCACGCCACGCCCGAAGCGCTCCCGCAACGCCTCCAGGGTGCGCTCGAAGCTGGCATTCTCCCGGTCCATCTTGTTGACGACGAAGACCACGGGCTGGCTGTACTCGACCGCGAAGTCCCACGCCTTCTCGGTCACCACCTCGACCCCGGCCACCGCATCCACCAGCAGCAGGCAACTGTCGGCCGCCACCAGCGAGGCTTTGGTGTCGTTGATGAAAAGGTTGTAGCCGGGCGTGTCAACCAGGTTGATTTTCACCTTCTCGCCCGCGGCCCTGCCCTCCGAAGCCTTGGCGGAGGAGGGCCACGCAGCGTGCGCCAGCGCCGTCCAGATCGAAACCCCGCGCCCGACCTCTTCCTCGTCAAAGTCGGTGATGCTGGTGCCGTCGTCCACTCGCCCCAGGCGATTCACTCCGCCCGCCGTGTAGAGGAAGGCGCTCGCAAGCGAGGTCTTCCCGGTGTCGCCGTGGCCCGTCAGCCCTAGATTGCGGACATTTTCTCCCGTGTAAACTTTCACGCGACTCTCCCCAGAGGTTTCTCGGGTAGGGCCAGGCCTTGTCGGAGCCCCGAATCCCGAAGTTTCGGGACGGGGCGTAGATCCCGCTTGCCCTGAGCGAAGTCGAAGGGCGCCTTCTGCGGGACGCCTGGCCCTGCGCCGTCCCTACGAGCCCGACCGGATTTACTTGCGGCGAAGCTTACAGAGGCCTGCCGGCCTCCACCGCGAAAACCCGATGCTATCCCAGCCTTGCCAGTCGGTCAACCCGCCGCGGGCCTTCCCGGTCGCAGCCTGAGCCCGTGCGCGAGAATTTGAGTTGGCAGTGTGCCCCAGGAGACTTTAGACGCGGACAACCAGTTCGGACGAGTCGGAGGTGCGGACGGCGAGGGCCATGCGGGGGGT
>JBHIAG010000128.1:0-4081 GCA_046758465.1 Terriglobia bacterium
CCTGGTAGTGCTCGCGGGCCTGGTTGCCGACGGCGTTGAAGTAGGCGCGGATGGGGTTGGCGGCATCGTTGAGGGCGGTGGCGGTGTTGGCCGAGACCGAACTGGTGCCATCATAGGCTAGGCCGAAGAAAGCAATATCGTCCACCACCACGTCGGTGTTCTGGGCCAGGAAGTTGACGGCATTGTTGAATTCCAGGCCGGTGTCGAAGTTGGCGAAGTAGAGTGGGGCGCCAGGGGCGAGGTCGTGGACAATTTCCAGCATGGCGGTGCCTTCCGCGCCAACGCCAGAGCCGGTGCAGCCAGCAGCTAGACAGCCTTCCAAATCGTTATCGGCGCGGGAGGACAGAGCAATGAGGCCGCCGGAGGTGGAGATGAGGACACCGGTGGCGGTGCGGGTGCCGGTGGTGGGATTGCCGTCAACGTCCAGGGCGGGGAGGTCTGCGGTTTGGATGGGGCCGCCGAGCACGCCGGGGCAGGCGGCGCAGCCGGTGTCGAAGATGCCGCCGATGCCATCGGAGATGACGCCGACGCGGAGGCCGCTGCCGTCCACACCCAGCAGGATGCGCACCTGGTCGGCCAGGAGGATGGCATCACCTTCGCTGGTGACCGAGCCGGTGTTCGGGATGCCGTAGTCGGGCAGGCGGACGACGCGCACAAACGACAGAGCCGCCAGCTCTTCCAGGCGGGTGATGGGGACGCGGGCCTGGATGATGCGCTGCCGGGTATCGTGCAACTCGAGGGTGGCCCCGGTGGTTTGAAGCTGCTGGAGGGTTTCGTCGGTGACTTCGAGAACGTGGATATAGACCTGGACTTCGGCGTTCTTGTTGATGCGCATCAGCCCGGCGCGGATGGCGTCGCGGGCCGATTTCGGCAGGGCGTCCACCGAGAAGCCGGGCGGGGGAGCAATGCGCTGGCCCGGAGGAATGGGGCCGCGTTGTTGGGGAACTGCGCGCACCAAGTCAGCAAGAGGCGTGCTGAGCTTGGGATGCTTGGGGGGGCGGCGTTTCATCACGGCCGCTGCGGGCGCCAGCAGGGGCCGCGGCCGAAGACCAGGGGGCAGCGCAATGCGCGCTTGCGGATCGAGGCGTCGGACGCCCGCTGGGGGCGGGCCGCTCTGCCCGAAGTGCACCAAGGGCACCAGGCCCAGAATTAGCAAAGTCGCGAGAACACACAATCCATACCCAGGAAAGTGCCGGCGGTTTGCGGAAGCAGACATAGGTTCCCCCTTTGCTGCGCTCCCTCAGCAGGGGAGAAGATAGAAGGGTGTGCGTTACCCCCACCCCGCCCCGGAGGAGTGCTGCTAGTATGGCGGGTGGGGGGGGAGTGTCAAGGGATAGGTCTTTAGCCGGGCGGGGGGAAGCAGAGGAGAGCACAGGAGGGTCAGCGGGGCGAGGCGGTGGCAGCCGGAAGCAAGGGTCAGCTCTCAGGGGGCTTGGATGGGCTTCCGCGGGCGCGCGATCCGCTCCCAGCATGACGCGATCCGACGCCGTCATGCGCGATCCGGCCCCGTGCGTTCACTTCCCTGCTTTCATCGGGAGGCGAGCATCTGGGGGTTGGCAAGGGGTCAGGGGAGCAGGTCGGAACCGTTATGGTTCGGGGCAGGTGAGAGCGGAGAGCTGGGTGAGGGAATCGACGAGCAGATCAGGGGGCGGGTCGGCGAGGCGGTCGCTGCCCAGCCCGTAGGTGACGCCACAGGTCCAGGTACCAGCGTTGCGCCCGGTGAGGACGTCAATTTCAGAGTCGCCGACCAAGATGGTCTGGCGGGTGGCGGTACGGCTTTCCCGCAGGATGACTTCCACACCCATCGGGTCGGGTTTCTTGCGCTCGAAGCTGTTGCCGCCATAGATGGAACGGAAGTAGGAGGCCAGGCCGAGGCCCTGGAGGATTTCGGTGCTGAAGCGAGCGGGCTTGTTGGTGAGGACGGTCAGGATGCGGGCATTGGCGGCGAGTTCGGCCAGGGCGGCGCGGACGCCGGGGTAGGCGACGGTGTTGTCGAGCATATGCGCGCGGTAGTAGTCGAGGAAGAAGCGGAGGGCGGCTTCGACGGCCGCCGCGTCGTATTCGGCGCCCAGGGACCGGCGGATGAGCATGGCTGCGCCGTGGCCGACATAGCCGTAGATTTGTTCGTGCGGCAGGGGCGGGAGGCGCAGGTGGTCGCGGGTAGCATTGACGGCCAGGGCGAGGTCGAGCTTGGAATCAATCAGGGTGCCGTCGAGGTCGAAGATGAAGAGCCGCAGGTCGTGGAGCGCCTCGGGGCTCAGGCCCGCGACTTCGCCCTGCGGGCTGCGTCGGGGCAGGCGATGTGGCGTCATAGCTGGCGGAGCGTGCGCGCCGCTTCTTCCGGCAGCACGGGATTGAGGTAGAACTCCTCCTCGTGCAAATACTTTCGCCGGGCTTCCAGGCGCGGCAGAATCTCGATGTGCCAGTGGTAGTCCTCACTGAGTGTCCGCCAGCGCTCGGCGAGCACGGGCGGCAGCCGGCGGGAGGGCTCGGTGTGAAGGAAAAAGTGGAAGGAGGCGGCCACGCGTTCGGCCTTGCGCAGCGCCGTTTGCAAAACGCCGGCCAGTGCCGCACGCACGTCGGCGCCGGCGGTGGCGGCCTCAAAGCTGGCGTGGTGGCGGCGCGGCAGCAGCCACATCTCGTAAGGGAAGCGAGAGGCGTAGGGGCACAGCAGCAGGAAGCCATCCTGGTCGGCCACCACGCGCTGGGGGGTATGAGTTTCCTGGCGAATCAAGTCGCAGTAGAGGCAGCGCTGTTTGAGGTGGTAGTGGTGCGCGGCGGCGCGCAGTTCGCGCTCGACGCGATGCGGCAAGACGGGCGCAGCGATGAGTTGCGCGTGCGGATGGGAGACGAGGGCGCCCGCCAGCGGGCCGTGATTTTGGAAGACTTCGACGTAGCGGAAGCGCGGGTCGCGTTTGCGGTCGCTGATGCGGTCGCGAAAGACCTCCAGCAAAGAACACCAGAGCTCGTGCGGCAGGCTGGCGGGGGTCGCGGCGTGCTCTTGGCCCTCGATGATGATCTCGTGGGCGCCGACGGCGTTCATGCTGTCGAAGAGGCCTTCGGCGGTGCGGTCGAGGTCGCCTTCCACCCGCAGCAGCGGGGCGCGGTCGGCGATGACCCGCACGCGCCAGTCCGCTCCGGCGGGCCGTTCGCTGAGCACGCTTTCGCGGGCTGCCGCCTGCTGCGCGGGGCAGAAGGGACAGCCTGCGCCCCGAAGGGCTTCGGTGCCCGTAGCGGCGGGGTCGGCCGGCCCCGAAGCCTGCTCGCCTGCCCCTCCGGCAGGCGGGCGCAGGCGAGCTTCGGGGGTGGGCGGCGCGGGCCCCGCCGATGGCGAGGCAGGCGAGGTCTCGCCGGTAATCACCCACTGCCAGGTGAACGGGTCTTGCCGCAGGCGCGCCATCGTCAGCTCAAATGCGCCGCCATTATAGAGCCTACCGGCGGTAGGCCGGCAAGTATCAGTGGGGTGCTGGGAGTAGTGTCCTAATTTGACGGGGCCAGCGGCAAGGCACCCCGCAGAGCGGGACCTAGCCCTACCCCGTCGTCGCCCCGCAACCCTCGGGTAGGGCAGGGGCTTGCTTGCCCTGAGCTTGGTCGAAGGGTCCCCTGCCGTTCTAACTTCGTTTGGGCCGCACGGTTAGGGCATGGCCGGCAGGGGCTGGTCGGAGTTCCAGATGTCAATCACATGTTTCCAAGCGCCGTTGGGCTGCTTCTTCCATACATCCACGTACTTACCATGCTCGGTGACCCGCTTGCCTTGCGGATCGTTCAATGTAAGCTCGTAAGTCCCCACCAGATAAGCTAAATCGCCCGAGCGCGCGACCTCCACTTTCGTCGGCTGGACGCTGAGGCCAAACCCCGGATTCTCCGCCAACGCGGACAACAGAACGCGGATCGCCTCCTTGCCCGTAACGATGGGGGCATTAGGTGGGAACACGAAGGCGTCATCGGTATAAGAGTTGAGATAGCCCTCGACATCCTTTGCGTCCAAAGCCTTCACCGCCTCGGCCTCTGCCGCGCGGATGGCGCGCGCGTCGGCCGCGCGGGTATCGGGCGGGGCTTGCGGCTGGCAGGCCAGCGTCAA
>JBHIAG010000129.1:0-4042 GCA_046758465.1 Terriglobia bacterium
AGCCTTCGGCGCCGCCGAGTAAAAAAATCAACTGCGGCTGGCCGCTGTTGATCTGCCGGGCGAGCCAGCGGGCGAATTCCTCGGAGGTGTCGGCCTGGCCAGCGGCATCGAGCAGGACGACCGGGGCGGTTGCCCGCTTGCCGCGCGCCTCGGCCAGGGTCCAGGGGCCGCCGTCGGTGGTTTTCCACTCCACCACCTCGATGGGCGCGAAGCGGGCAATGCGCTGGCGGTAGTCCTCGATGAGGGCGCGCAGGTGGGGATTGCGGGTCTTACCGAGAAAAACCAGACGGAGCTTCATAGAAAGAATGAAACCATATCTTTTTGCCACCGAGGCCTGCCTGCGCAGGCAGGCACAGAGACACCGAGGAATATAAAAGCGTTCATCGGTGTTCTTCTCGCGTGCGCGCTATCTCTTTAGGGATGGGGAGGCGGCGGGCGCTGCGCCAGAGGCGCTCGAGGTCGTAGTAGGCGCGGGCACGCTCGCTGAAGATGTGGACGACGAAGTCGAGGTAGTCAACCAGCACCCACTCGCCGAACTCGTAGCCCTCGACGTGCAACGGGGTCAGGTCGATCCGGTCGAGTTGCGCTTCGACCGCATCGGCAATGGCCTGGACCTGGCGAGTGGAGGCGCCGGTGCAGAGCAGGAAGTAGTCGGTGAAGGAAGCCACGGTGCGGAGGTCAAGCAGAGCCAAGTCGAAGGCCCTCTTTTCCTGCACGGCTTTGATCGCCTGGCGAACCGCTTCCGGCACCAAATCTTTTCCCATCAGGAACGTCTATAGAGTCCGGTGGAGCGGATGTAGTCTGCGACCGCCGGGAGGACCCAGCCCGCCGCGGCGGGCCAGTCCCGCAAAGCGGGACGGGCGCGTCCAGAGCGGACAAGCCCGCCGCGGCGGGCAAGCTGACGGATCCTGCTGGCGGAGACATCTGCGTGCACCGCGGTGAGAAGGTAGACGCGAGCGTGCTCACCGAGCTTCCGGATAACGCGTGCGGCGCGCAGGCTGTCCAGCCGAAAGCCCGGCCGGGCAGCCACCATGAAGTCGCAGAGCTTGCTCAGGGTACGGTAGTTCTTCCAGGCCGGTAGCGTCAGGAACTGGTCGGCGCCGAGGATGAAGTAGAGGTGTGCGCGGGGCCAGCGGCGGCGCAGGTGGCGCACGGTGTCAACCGAGTAGTGGCGGGCGCGTCCGGTGAGGTCGGGGCCAGCTTCGAGCAACGAGGGCACAAAGCGCGGCTCGTCGCTGCAGGCCAGGGCTACCATCGTGTAGCGGTGCAGAAACGCGGTCAGGCGATGGTGCGATTTGTGGGGCGGGGTGCCCGAGGGGACGAAGTAGATGCGGTCGAGGCGAAAGCGGCGTACGGCCGCGCGCGCCACCGCCATGTGTCCGCTGTGGATGGGGTCGAAGGTTCCGCCGAAGATACCGATCTTCACAGTCTGTTGCCCGCGGTTCGCTTCCGGAGCGACCTCAGGGGCTAAAGCCCCGCTTTTTGCCCCTACGTTGTCAACCCTAAAGGCCTGCCTACCGCAGGCAGGGTTGACCCGCCTTACATGCTTGGCGGGTCAGGGCTTCAGCCCTGACTTCCGTGATCCCTGTCTCATTCCGGCTTTAGCCGCTGAGGTTCCTCCTTTCGCTTCCTGATTCTCCTCAGATGCTAAACCCTTCTTTCTTTTCACACCGTTAACGGCACGGCTTACCGCCACGAGCGTGCCCTTCGACCAAGCTCAGGGCAAGCGAGATCTCCGCAACACTCCGGGAAGCCGTGTCCTGCCACAGCCGCCAGGAGCGCCTTCATGCCGTCTGCGCCCGCACGGGCTGCTCCGCGTCGCGGAGTGCGCGCAGCCGCGCGGCCAGGCCGCGGACCAGCGCGGCGACACCTTCGCCGGTCAGCGCCGAAAGGGCGAAGAAGGGCAGCTCAGCCCGGGTGCAAAAGGCGCGCAGCCGTTGCAGGCGTTCGGGGTCGCTCAGGATGTCGAGCTTGGCGGCGACGACCGTCATCGGCTTCCGCCGCAAGCCAGGACTGAACGCGCCGAGTTCGTCGGCGATGATCTCAAAATCGCGCACGGGGTCACGCCCGGTGTCGGAGACGTCAATCAGGTGGACGAGCAGGCGCGTGCGCTCGATGTGGCGCAGGAAGCGCGTGCCCAGGCCGTGGCCGCGGTGGGCGCCTTCGATCAGGCCCGGGATGTCGGCGATGACGAACGTCGCGTCCTCGTGGGCGCGCACGACGCCGAGGCAGGGCTCGAGCGTGGTGAAGGGATAGTCGGCAATCTTCGGGTGGGCCGCCGAGACACGCACCACCAGCGTTGACTTGCCCACGTTCGGGAAGCCGACCAGGCCGACGTCGGCCAGCAGTTTCAACTCCAGGCGCAAGCGGCGCGACTCGCCCGCGCCGCCGGGCTCGGCTTTGCGGGGCGCGCGGTTGGTGGAGGTAGCAAAGCGGGCGTTGCCGCGACCCCCGCGGCCAGCGCGCGCGACAACGAAGCGTTGTCCGGGCGCGGTGAAGTCGAACAGTTGCTCGCCGCTCTCTTCGTCGAAGACTATCGTACCGACCGGCACAGGGATGCTGCAGTCGTCGCCATCCGCACCGTGGCGGTTGGAGCCTTCGCCGTGGCGGCCCCGGGCGGCGCTGAACTCGCGGTTGTAGCGGAATTGCAGGAGTGTGTTCAGGTGCTCGGTGGATTCCAGTACAACGTCGCCGCCACGGCCGCCATCGCCGCCCGACGGGCCGCCGCGCGGCACGTACTTCTCCCGGCGGAAGGCGACACAGCCGTTGCCGCCGTTGCCGGCCTTCACCTCAATGCGGGCTTCGTCAAGAAAAACCATCGCGTGCAACCTCTGCGCCGCGCACGACACCGCTGCAGCGGAGAAAAGAATAGCGGAAGCGAGAAGCGTAGAAAAGCGCTTTGCAGGTTCGAGAGGATTAGTCGGCCGGCGCGGGGGTCTCGCTCAGCGAGCTCGCAGCGGGCGCTGCCACCGGTTCGACTTCGCGCACGGGTTGGACGCTGACGTAGCGGCCCAAGCGGCCTTTGCGTGCAAACGCCACGGTGCCGTCAGTCAGCGCGAACAGGGTATCGTCGCGGCCCCGGCCCACGTTGGCGCCAGGCTTGATGGGCGTGCCGCGCTGGCGCACCAGAATCGAGCCCGCGTGCACCCACTGGCCCGCAAAGCGTTTGACGCCCAGTCGCTTCCCGGCTGAATCGCGCCCGTTGGTGCTGCTGCCTTGCCCTTTCTTGTGTGCCATACGACGTTACTCCCTCCGCGCTGGCGTCAGGCGGAAATCTCGTTCACCTTCACCGCGGTGTAGCGTTGCCGGTGCCCGCGCAGAATTTTGTACTGGCTGTTCTTCTTGAACTTCAGCACCCGCACCTTCTGGTGTTTGCTCTGCTCAACAATCGTCCCGGTGACTTTCGCCTTGGCCAAGGTCGGCGCGCCCACTTTCAAGCCTGCATCGTCGTTGACCGCCAACACTTCCTTGAAGGTGATCTTCCCGCCTACCTTCCCCGGCAGTACCTCCACGCGCACCACCGCTCCCGGCTCCACCCGATACTGCTTGCCGCCAGCGCGAATCACCGCATACATGCCCGGCTCAATCCACCTCGCACACCACCCATTATAGGAGGAGTCACAGTTGGCGTCAATGCGGTCGCTGGAGTGTGCACGGAGCCGGCTCTCGAACCGATGGAGGGGGTTCCCGAACGGATGGGAACGGATCGCAACGCATGGGAGCGCATCGCGTCCACATGGGAGCGAATCGCGCTACTCCCAGAGCGCAACTGAGCGCGTTCCCTGGCTTGCCCGTACGCGCACCCCTGGGGCCACGCTCGCCCCCTCCTGAGCCCCTACTCTTCGGGATGCTTTTGCGTGTGTGTTTCCCGGATCGCCTGGGCGCGCGCCCCCAGTCTGGCTGCTTCTGCCCTCCGACCCGTCTTCCGCAGCAGCGCAGCGTAGTTCTCCAAAGCCGTGGCTACGTCAGGGTGCTCCGGCCCCAGAGCTTTCTCCCAGATCGCCAGCGAGCGCTGGTAGAGCGGCTCGGCCGCGGCATACTT
>JBHIAG010000130.1:0-4021 GCA_046758465.1 Terriglobia bacterium
GGCCCGAAGGGCCCGTTGCGCACCGGGTCGGTGGGGCCGTAGAGCCCCACGGCCGGCGTGCCGAGTGCCGCCGCCACGTGCAGCGGGCCGCTGTCACCGCTGATGACGAGCCGGGCGCGGCGGGCCAGGGCAATATATTGGCGCGGGCTCAGCGGAACCTGCGCCGGCTCTGCCGCCCGCGCCAGCCGGATCAACTCTGCGGCCAGCCGCTCTTCGCCCGGCCCCACATTGACAACCCCGCGCCAACCGTATGTCTGCACCAATGCCTCGTGTAACTCGGCGTAGCGCGCAACTGGCCAGCATTTGCCCTCCCAGCCGCCACCCGGACTGAGAATGAAAAACTCCTCAAGTCCGCGACGCCGCAACTGGTTTTCCACGTAGGCCTCGTCCTCGGCCGTGGTAGGCAGGTCAAAGGCGAGCGGCTCCCGGATGTCTGCGCCGAGGTGGGCAACCAGCGCGAGATTCATCTCGACCACGTGTGTGCCCGCGGGTGGAAGCACCCGCTCGGTATAGAAGAGGAAGCTGCCCGGCTCCCGCAGGGCTCGTTCATGGAAGCCAACCCGCCGCGGGGCGTCAGCGAGCCAGGCCAGGACGGCCGACTTGTAGAGCCCCTGAAAGTCCACCGCGCAGTCATAGTCAGCACGCGCCAGCGCCGCCAGCGCGCGCCCGAGAGCTCCCAGGTGTTGCCAGGGCTGGCGACGCCAGGCGAGCGTGTCAATGGTGAGGCAGCGCGAGACACCCGGATTCAACTCCACCAGTGCGCGCCAGCGTACCTCGACCAGCCAGTCAATACGCGCCTGGGGAAAGCTTCGCCGCAAGGCGGCGACCGCGGGCAGGGCGTGGACGATGTCGCCCATTGAGCCCAGACGCACCACCAGGAAGCGTTCGCTCATCGGTGGAACCGGCGCAGGATTTCGCCCAGTAGCTCACGGGTCGAATGCTGCTTAGGGTCACCCACGATAGCCACCTGGCAGCCCACGCGCTCAGCCGTGTCGCGCTCCGGGACGCTCTCGGGCGTGTAGTCGGTGCCCTTAGCGTGGACGTCAGGCTTGAGCCGCTCGAGCAAGCCCGTTACGGTGGGCTCGTCGAAGACGACCACGTAGTCCACCGCACCCAGAGCCGCCACCAGCCGCGCGCGCTCGGCCGCCGGCAGCAACGGCCGCCCTGACCCCTTCAGCCGCGCCACGCTGGCATCGTTGTTCACGCCCACCACCAGTACACCGCCGAGAGCTTTCGCGCCTTCGAGATAACGGATGTGGCCGACGTGGAGCAGGTCGAAGCAGCCGTTGGCAAGAATGATGCGCGCACCGCCGCGGCGGTGCGCAGCGAGGCGCGCGGCAAGCTCGTCCAGCGCGAGGATTTTCTCTTGCGTCACGGGCGAGCGTTGACCGCAGCCAGCAGTTCGGCACGACTCACGGTGGCAGTGCCGCGCTTCTGGACGACGCGGCCAGCAGCGTAGTTGGCAAGCTGCGCGGCCTGGGCGAAGTTGGCGCCAGCGGCGAGCGCCAGGGTGAAGACCGCGGCCACCGTGTCGCCCGCACCGGTCACGTCGGTCACCTGGTCGCCGCCCACACTCGGGACGCTCACCGTCTTCTTGCCTTTCTCCACCAGCAGCATGCCGTGCCGCCCGCGCGTGACCAGCACCGCTGCCGCCCGCACCTCGCCCAGCAGCCGCCGGCCCAGCCGTGCGAGCAGGCGGGCGTCGCCACCGATCTGGCAATGGTAGGTTTCTTCGAGTTCCGGCACGCTTGGTGTGGTAGCGGTCATTCGACGGTAGGCGCGCAAACGGAAGCGCGAATCCACAACCACAGGCACGCGCACGCGGCGACCCGCCAGCAGCCGCGCCAGCAGCGCCGGCGTAGCGGCTCCGTAACCGTAATCGGAGACCAGGATGGCGTCCACGTGCGGAAGGGCGCGGCGCGCGGCGGCAAGCAGATGCCGCGCGGCGGTCGCCGGCGGGGCTTCGGTCTCTTCCCGGTCGAGTCGCAACACCTGTTGCGCTGTCGACTGCGGCGAGCCGGCCAGGATGCGCGCTTTGGTGGTGGTGGCGCGGCCGCGGAGCACGCGGATGCCGCCAACCTTCACACCGGCCCGCTGCAAGTGGCGACGCAGGCGGCGGCCCGCTTCATCGTCGCCCACAAAACCGAACGGCAGCGGGCGCGCGCCGAGTGCCACCAAATTGTTCACTGCGTTTGCGCCGCCGCCCGGCACCCGCTGCACTTCCCGTTCGCGCAGCACCAGCCCGAAGGCCACTTCGCGCGAGGTGCGGGCGATATCGCCCCAGACGCGCTTCATCTCCCCGTAGATGAACTCATCGGCCACCAGATCGCCCAGCACCAGCACGCGCCGGCTGGCAAAGCGCTGGAGGAGCGCGGCGAGCGGGTTCGGATCAGCGGGCATCGCTTTTCACCACCACGATGTCGGCCAGCGCGGTCTCGACCCCCTGCCAGACGTCATCCACCGTGATGCGCGTCATACAGCGGTGGTCGATGGGACAGTGGCGCAGGAAACAAGGGCTGCACGAAACCGGGTGCTTCACGATGCGCGCGCGCGGGTTCACCGGACCCGTGCCTCCCTCGTCGGTGGGCCCAAAGACAATCACCTGCGGCAGGCCGACGGCCGCCGCCAAGTGCATCGCACCGGAATCATTGCCGATGAAAAGCTGCGAGACCCCCAGCAGCGCCAGAAATTCCCGCAGCGAGGTCTGGCCGACCAGGGACACCGCCGGCGTGTGCATGGCGCGGGCGATGCGCTGCGCCAACTCCGCCTCGCCCGAGGTGCCGCAGAGCACGATCGCCGCGCCGCGGCTTTCCACCAAGCGGTCGGCGAGCGCGCCATAGCGCTCCGGCAACCAGCACTTGGCCGAACCATAAGCGGCGCCGGGCGCCATGACCACGCGCAAGCGACCACTGTCGGCCCCCAGTTGACGCAAGCGCATCTCCATCGCCGCTACCAGCCTCGGCGCGGGCACGAGCCGAATCTGCTCGACCCGCGGCAGCGCCGCGAGCAGCCCGGCGCGCCGCAACAGCTCCAGGTAGTAGTAGCTTTCGTGGGAGGCAATTTCGCCGGGCCGCGGCACAGCGACCGGATGGGTGAGCAGCGGGCCACGCACATCGCGCCGGTAGCCCAGGCGCCGTGGGATACCCGCGAGCAGCGCCAGCAGCGCCGCCTGAAAGGCATTCTGGAAGAGCACGGCCAGATCAAAGCGCTCGCGCCGCAACTGCGCCGCGAGCCGTGCCAGACCGAGCGGGCCGCGGTGATCGAAGACAAAGAGGCGGTCGAGCCCCGGCACATCGCGATAGAGGTCTGCCACCGACGGCCGGGCCAGCACCACCAGCTCGGCGCGGGGGAAGCGTGCGCGCAGGGCTGCCAGGGCAGGCAACGACAGCACCACGTCGCCCACCCAGTTGGGCACGCGCACAAGAATCTTCTCCGCAGCGCTCAGGTCAGTGGACATAGCGTGTCTCGGACTGCGCGGGCGTCGCCGCCGCCGGCAACTCCAGCCGGGCTAGCACCGCGCTCCAGAAACTCTCCTCGTCGTCAAACTCCAGTTCAATCCGACAGTAGTAGCAGGGCGGCACACTCGGCGGCAATACCGTAAAGTTCACCACATCTTTCTCCGTGGTCAGCAGGGCCTGGGCGCCGACACGATCCGCCTGCCGCACGATTTGCTTGAAGTCTTTGACGGTGTAGCGGTGGTGATCCGGGAAGGCCAGTGTGCCAGCCAGGGTGAAGCCCCACTCCCGCACATCCTGCCAGAAGGCAGCCTCGTTGCCAATGCCGCAGAAGGCCAGCACCGGCGTCCGCACCAGCGCCGCCGAAACCCGCTTGTGCGAAGTGGCATCGAGAACCTCCACCAACCGCGTGCGCGTCCCGAAGGTGGTCGCGCGCGGGTTGTAGAGCCGAATGGTTTCGATGAGGCGGTCGGCAGCGTTGCGCAACCGGGTCAGCACCACCAAGTCAGCACGGGCCAGCGCCCGCACGGGTTCGCGCAAACGGCCCGCGGGCAGGACGTAGCCGC
>JBHIAG010000131.1:0-3920 GCA_046758465.1 Terriglobia bacterium
CATCGAGCAGACGCCCCTGGCGGCGGAAGCGGGCGAGGAAGGCGGTGCGGTGGCGCTGGTCGCGGCGGACCCAGGCGAAGTCGTCGGCGCGCGTGCGCCCCCAGTAGTCGCGCTCGTAGTACGGTTCGAGTTCGTCGCGTGCCAGCTGCGGTTCAGTCATCACGAGCTGACAGAGGTGACAGCGCAGGAGACGAAAGCTGGGCGCCGCCGGCGCTGGCCCGAGCGTGACCTCGAGCACTGCTTCGTGCGCCAGCGCGCCGCAGAGCACGCAGGGCTTTCCGGTCATGGGGTTCGGCATCATGCTGTGCCGCCGGCCTACCCGTAGGGGCGCAGGCGGGCCGCCGGCCGGTTTGACGCTTTCTAACGGCATCACTATAATAACGTCGCGCCTTCTTGGGTGCCTTTTTTTGCTTTCACGCGAAGGATTCTGCCATGGACACGATGCAGGCTACCAAACTCCGCCCCGGGATGATCATTCAGCTCAAGGGCGGACTCTACCGCGTCTTCAGCCTCTACCACCGCACCCCGGGCAACAAGCGTGGCTTCGTGCAAACCAAGCTGCGCGACCTCAGCTCGGGCGCGATGGTCGAACACCGCTTCAGCTCAGAAGATTTCGTCGCGCGCGCCGTGGTGGACGAGAAGGAGGTCGAATACCTCTACCGCGAGGGCGACCTCTTCGCCTTTATGGACACGACTACCTACGAGCAGTACCAGCTCGCCCGCGAGGCGCTCGGCGACACGGTCGGCTATCTCGTCCCCAACCTCCAACTCAAACTCGAATTCTTCGAAGGTAAACCCATCGGCATCGAGCTGCCGCCCGCCGTCGAACTCAAAGTGGTCGAGACCGCACCCGGCATCAAAGGTGCCAGCGCCACCAACGTCATGAAACCCGCCAAGCTCGAGTCCGGCATCAGCGTCCAAGTCCCCCCCTTCATCAACGAAGGCGAGCTCATCCGCGTCGACACCTCCGAAGGCACCTACCTGGAACGCGCTCGCTAGCGCCCCCTACGCCCCCAGCTGCAAGAAAGCCGATGCTGGGCGCATAGGCGCTCGGATGGGGACGCATAGGCTCGGATGGGAACGCATAGGCTCGGATGGGAGCGGATCGCGTTGCTCAGGGGGCGCCAATGAGCGCAGCCCCCGCCGCTGGCAAGGTTTTGGCAGGGCACCGCTTTAGCGGTGCCATCCCCTACCGGCAAAAAAACGGGCTTTAGCCCCTGAGCCCAATTGGGTCACGGCTCGGCGCTCACGGCTCACGGGCCTCTTGTCCCGCCCAGCCGCTTGCCCTGAGCAAGTCGAAGCACACTTCCCGCCTCCCCTGTTCAACCCAGCGGCTCCGGCCGCTGGGCCGAGCGTCGCGCCCCCACCGCCGGAGCGTCTCTCCCTCAGCCACTATTTTCTATTTTCCATTTTCTATCTTCTGGGCGCGCCCGCCCCAAAAAGACCTTGACTCTAGAGCTAACTCTAGGGTTTAGCATAACCCCCATGAAACAGGTGAACTTTATCGGATCGATAGCCCGCGCCGCCGCCCTCAGCGTCCACACCCTCCGCTACTATGAGCGCCTGGGGTTATTGCCCCCAGCGCACCGCACCCCGGCGGGCTACCGGGTCTATGAGCAGACGGTCGTCAACCGCCTGCGCTTCATTCAGCAAGCGCAGGCCCTCGGCTTCTCGCTGGCCGAAATCAAAGAGATTCTGCGCATGAAATATGCCGGGACCTCGCCCTGCGCTTGCGTGCGCCGGCGCCTGCGCCTGCGCTTGGCCGAGATTGAGCAGGAGATGAAACGCCTGCGCGTGGTGCGGCAGCAGGTGCGTGTGTGCCTCGAACGCTCGCGCGCCCTGCCCCCCCTGCCCCATGCCGCCAGTGCCATCTGTCCGCTGATAGAGGACATGCCCTCGGTCGGGAAGAAAAAAGGTGAAAAGCGATGAAACGAATGCTTCCCTTGCTGCTTGCGACCGCGCTGGCCGCCCCCAATGTTTTCGCCCACGAGCCCATTTTTGGCCTCGGCCCCCGTACCATCTGGAAGAACGGCATCGGTTTTGAAACCGAACTGGAGCGGGAACGGGAAGAGCTGGACCGTATCTGGGCTCTCAAGTACGAGTTGCTCTACGGCATCACACCGGATCTTGCCATCACCTTGGAACTGCCCCACCTGCTTCAGAAGCAGGTCGGAACCGAAACAGATTCCGGGCTTGGTGATATTCTGCTGCGCGGCAAGTGGCGCTTCTACCGCCATGAGGTATGGGGCGGCATGTATCAGGCGGCGGTTCTGGGCGGCGTTGAGTTTCCCACCGGCGACACGGCGGGCGTGGGACTTGGTTCCGGCAGCTACGACTATTTTCTCGGCCTGGCAGGTGGCTATGAAGGCCGGCGCTGGCTCGGCATTGGGGCTGCGCGCTACCGCTTCAATACCCAAAATGCGCAAGGGTTCGCCCGCCCTGATGTTGTTCTCTACGACCTGGCGGTTGGCATACGTCCCGTAAAAACCGCCTACACGCGGCCCGATGTTGTCTTTATGTTTGAGATCAACGGCGAAGTTTTCCGGCACGCAGAACAAGACGGCCGGCGGGTTCCGGGTACCAGTGGGGATCGGATGTTCGCCGCCCTGGGCACCTGGATCACCTATCGGAACTGGGCCTTCAAGCCCGGCATCCAACTCCCACTGGCGCAGCACATGGGTCCGCTGCGCCAAGAGCGTGATCTGCGCGCCGTCTTCGCCGTGGAATTCCACTATTGAACACTGTGGTCTTGGAGGTCAGCTATGAGTCGTCCGATGTTCGCCCTGTCCGCGGCGATACTATTTCTAGTGTTTACTCTGGCAGCGCCGATGGCGCAGGCGCAGATTCTCCAGGCGGAGCTGAAAGTCAAAGGTCTCGCCTGTCCATTTTGCGCCTACGGCCTGGAGCGCAAGCTCAAGCAGTTGCCCGGGGCCGTAGCCTTCAAGTTGCTGCTGAACGAGAACCGGGCCCGCGTGCAGTTTAGCGGCGAGCGTTCGCCGGGCCTGGGCGACATCCCCAAGGTGGTTGATGAGGCGGGCTTCAAGCTCGGCGCTCTCCGTCTGACGCTGCGCGCCCAGCGCGCCGCTTGCGAAGGCCACCCCTGCCTAAAGCTCAGGGACGGCCAGTGGGTGCTGCTGGCGGGCGAGGGTGCGGGCCCCGCCCTGGTGGAGGAGGTCGCGGAGGGGGAGATGGTGGAAGTCACCGGCACTGTGCTGCTTAAGCAAGCCCAGGGCCACGGCCAGCACCCGTTCACCCTGCGCGTCGAAAGCTACCAACTTGTGCAACGGCAAAGGCTTCGGGGAGGCAGCAATTGACGTTGCCTACCATGCCGCCAGCAGCATCTGCCCGCTCATCGAAAACCGCGCCCGCCGGCGCGATTTGTCAGCACGGATAACTAAAGGAGGCCAATGAAAATGAGAAAATGGGTGATCGCACCTCTGTTGCTCACAGCGCTCCTGCTCGGCGGCTGGCTGATCCAGGCCAAGCGAGCTGAGACTGGCTGCAGCGGCTGCTGCACCAGCCCGGCCGATTGTCCCACGCCCGCCTGCTGCCTCCGCCCGTAGCTGCCGGCGATGATGAAGCTAAAGTTTTCGAGCCTCGCAAGCCTGCTGCTGGCGATTCCCTGGTGATGAGTGCTGCCGGCGCTGCTGTCCACCTTGGCGGTGGGCAGCGCCGCGGCGGCTCGGGGAGTCGTCGGCCAACTCTTGCCCTGGCTGTTCCTGGGCTCGGTGGGCTTTCTCGCCTACGCGCACTATTGGGTCTGGGTGTGCCAGCACGGACACCGAACCACCCGCTGGATTCTGATAATCAACACGCTGCTGGTAGCCTATCTTTGGTCCGGGCGGGTGCAGGTTTGGGTCGAACGCTGGCTGAGCTATTGACGGCTGCATAAGCAATGTCCCAAGTTGTCATTCCGACCC
>JBHIAG010000132.1:0-3844 GCA_046758465.1 Terriglobia bacterium
CGTTTGAACGGCTTGCTCGCGCCAGGCCTTTCTATCCAGCTCTCGCTGCACCGCCGCCCGAATCGTCTGCTGAGCTGTCTCCGGATCTCTCTTGCGCAACTCCCGAATACCATCGCGTGCGGCATAGATGCTCAGAGTGAGCAGCAGGCAGCCGACCGCCGCAATCACCAGCGTTCGCGGCGAGCGGCCGCGAAACACAAAGAGCAGAAAACCCAGCAGCGCGTAGATGATGAGCTGATCGCCTTCCCAAATCAGGGAGTGGAATATCCCGATAAGAAGCAGCGCCAGCAGCCTCCGGCGATAGACAGGGAAAAAGCGGACGCCGCGCGCCTTCGCCCGCTCCAGTTGCAGGGCAAACCCCAGCCCGAACAGGAACGAGAAGAGAGTCCAGAACTTTGACTCGCCGAAGAACCGAATCAAATAGAAGGCGGTTCTGTCGGCCAGTCCCGGCCAGAGCTCGGCTTCCGGGAGATAGTCGGCCGAGAAAACCATCATGTTGACGAGAAGAATCCCAAAGATGGCCCAGCCGCGCAGGATGTCAATCACCTCGATGCGCTCTTTGGCGCGAACCGGGCCCAGCACCGCTGCCGGTTCCGCGATGGCGGCAGGGTTAGAAGCTTGCTCAGGCATGGCTCTTCCTTGCCACAATGCGGTAATGGCCGAGCGTCTGGCCAATCATGGGGAAGCAACCGTGGGGCCATCCTAGGCCGCGTCCGCACCCAAGTCAACGCGAAGGGCCTATTCGCGGAAGTTCATCCGCCGCAGCAGGAGCTATGGCAGCTATGACTAGCTTCCTTCAGCCACCCACACCTGCCTCACGGTGGCTTTCTCAAGGCTAGGTCGTCGGATTTCGGAGCGAGGCCTACTTGTGCCTTAGAAAGGAGAGACCGTTTTTCACTGAGTTGCCCAAGTAGGGCAGAGCGACAGCCACCAAGAAGCTGCTTATGGCGCTCCATTCGATCGCTTTTCCCACAATCTCGTAGTGAAGAATATGTCCTAGCGCAATTGAATAAGCCAACACAGCAAGGATGCGGCTGGCACTCCATTTGCCATCGATATCCCTGAGAAAGCCACCGTGAGGCTGGATGGGAGAATTCGTCATTGTCTTGCCTCCCCTGCTTGGTGATTTCCCCCATCTTAGGCCGCGCCCGCACCCAAGTCAACGCGAGGCGTGAGATCAGCGGCCAGCGACCCTTCGGCTACGCTCAGGGCAAGCAGAGGCGCAGAGCACACAGAGAAAGACTGAGCTTAGTCGGCGTGAGCCGTTGCGGGGAAGCGGGGGCTAGCCGCGCGAAAGCCGCCCGCTAGCCGTTCCGAGGCGCATCGTGGTGCTGGGGGCAGGCTTCCGCGCACTCGAAGCTATTCTGGCTCTGGCTAGGAACCGCGCTTGGCCTTCCGGAGTCGTGCCTCGGCCAGCTCGTCGGCAATGCGCGCGGTCGAGACACCCCGCTCGCTTGCCATCGCCAGCACGCGCCGCATCCGCTCGTAGATGCGCGCCAGGCTCGGCCAGCTGTCGGCGCGCTTGAGCAGGTAGAACTCCGCGCCGCGAATCAAGCCGCCGGCATTGACCAGGTAGTCCGGCGCATAGAGGATGCCACGGCGCGCCAGCGCGTCGCCGGCCTCGGGTGTGGCCAGGACGTTGTTGGCGGCGCCACAGATGATGCGGGCCTGAACCTGCTTCGCGGTCTCGACGCTGACCACGCCACCGAGCGCGCACGGCGCCAACACCTCGCAAGGCGCAGCGAGAATTTCCTCCGGGGCGACCACCTGCGCCCCCAGTTCTCGCTGGGCCTGCTGCGCGCGCCCGGCATCAATGTCGGCCACCTTCAGTTCCATTCCTTCGCGCTTCAAGACCCGTGCCAGTGCCATCCCCACACTGCCCACGCCCTGAATCGCCACCCGCGCCCGCCGCAGGCCAGCAAACTCCAGGCACGCGCGCATTCCGTGCCAGACGCCGATGGCCGTCAGCTCGCTGACGTCGCCCAGCGCGGGCGACGATTCACAGGCCACGTGGCGCGTGGTGCGGTCGATGGCCGCCAGGTCAGCGTCGGTGATGCCGACGTCGGGCCCGGTGAAGAAGCGGCCCGCGAGGCTCTCGACCAGTTGCCCGAAGGCTTCGAATGCCTGGGTGCGCTTCAGCTCCGGGTGGGAAAGGATCACTGCCTTGCCCCCGCCGCAGGGCAGCTCGGCCAGCGCCGCTTTGTAGGTCATCGCCCGCGAGAGCCGCAGCGCATCCGCCAGCGCTTCCTCCTCGCTCGCGTAGGGCCAGAGGCGCACTCCGCCCAGCGCCGGCCCCAGCGTGGTGTCGTGGATGGCCAGGAAGCCGCGCAGCCCAGCCGCGCGGTTCTGGAAGGCGATGACCTGCTCGTGGCCCTCGACGGCCATCTGTTCGAGAATGTTCATCGGGGTCGTGGCCTTCGGGAGGAGGTTTGTCCTCAGGGTCGCGCAAGCGCCTGTTCGAGCCGCGCAAGACACCGCGCCGGGTCGCGTTCGGCGAGCAGGATGCTGGCCAGCTCATCCATCCGCGCCGCGGCGGGTCGCGCCTCGGCTTCCTGCCATTCTTCAATCCAGCCGAGCACTGCCCGCACAACCGCTACTTCCGGCGTGTCCGAGGCCTGCTCCTCCCAGAAGGCTTCGGTGTGTTCAAGCGCGAACGCCCAGAGATCGAGTTCTTCCCAGGCGATTTCTTCTCGGGCGAACTCGCGCAGCCGCTGCGCCAATCCGCGCTGCGGGTCCGGCGGTAGCCGCAGCATCTGGTCGGACTCCGCCAGCCACGTCAGGATTTCAGCGCTGGCGTCGCTGCCGGCAGGCAGCAGGGCCTCGGCCCGCCGGAAGAGCTCGGCCGCGCCGATGCGCGCATCCACGAACTCCTGAAGCAACGAGGCGAGGTCCGGGGTCGAGTCCGGCATCAGCCCTTGTCGTATTGCAGCAGAGAGAAGACGTCAAGGTCTGGGAGTTTTTTGCGGCCGGCCAAAAACGTCAGCTCGACCGCAAAGCCGCAGCCCACCACCTCGCCGCCCATCGAGCGCACCAGGCGCACGGTCGCGCTCGCCGTGCCGCCCGTGGCCAGCAGATCGTCGCAGACCAGCACGCGTTGGCCGCTGCGGATGGCATCCTTGTGAATTTCCAAGGCGTCGCTGCCGTATTCGAGCTGGTAGGTTTCGCGGGCTGTTTCCGCCGGCAGCTTGTTGGGTTTGCGCACGGGCACGAAGCCGGCGCCCAACCGGTAGGCGAGTGCCGGGCCGAAGATGAAGCCGCGGGCCTCGATGCTCGCGACCAGGTCCACCGCCTGGGCGTGGTAGTGGTCGTAGAGCTGGTCAATCAGGGCCCGGAAGCCCTGGGGATCTTTCAGCAAGGTGGTGATGTCGTAGAAGAGGATGCCGGGCTTGGGCCAGTCGGGAATTTCACGGATGAGCTTTTTGAGTTGCGCTTCCCTCACCAGAGGTCTCCTTCAAACTCCAGACTGAACTGGCGCCGGTAGCGCTCGACCAGCGGGGCTTCCTCCTCCTCCACGCTCCGCACCCGCGCCCCCCGTGGGCCCTCCCCCAGCCGCTGCTTCAGCTCGCGCAACTGGGCGGGCGCGCCAATGGCATATACCTCCACCCGGCCGTCGCGCAAGTTTTTCACGTAGCCGCCCACACTCAACTGCCGCGCCACCCGCTCGACGAAAAACCGGAACCCCACCCCCTGTACGAACCCGCTGACCAGATAGCGTCGCACCCATTCCACCTTTTTCTTCTCCGCCATGGCGCGGGCCAACGATTCTACCGGGGCCTCAGCAGGCAAGCAACCGCCAAAGGCTGCGAGCGATTTTCGCCCGCGGCAACGAGTGCAGGGCTTTTGG
>JBHIAG010000133.1:0-3724 GCA_046758465.1 Terriglobia bacterium
GCACTTTCAGGGCGACGTCGCGGTCGAGCCGCTCATCGTGCGCCCGATAGACCTCGCCCATGCCCCCGGCGCCGATTTTTTCCACGATGCGATAATGGCCCAGCGTCTTGCCAATCATGGGAGGGAACCCTGAGTACTGGGTGCTGGGTACTGAGTACCGAGTACCGAGTACTGAGTACTCACTCTTCTCGTCGACTTTCCCCCTGCAACTCCTGCATCAACTGTTCCACCCGATCCTTCCACGCCACCCGTGGCCGTTTTTGCCGAAACCCCACCCTGCCCGCAGCCCTCATCAAGCGTGCAAAGGCATGAATCAGTCAAGCTACTTCTTCGCATAAGCTGAATGTTTTTTTCGAATTCTGCTTCGCTAAGATAGCGAAGATCTCTGGCTAGCTAGAGCTGTGATTCAACCTCAGCAATGGACCCCTTGGCCACATACAGGAAATAGACGAACTCTTCGTTGGAGCCCCGGCCAAAGCCTTCGGCAATGTTCGACATCACGGAAACAGCAGCCCGCTGCAGTTGGCTGCAGAGATCGCGATCGTGCCGGAACCTAGCGTCGCTTGTGAAGTCGTAGATAGCACGAGCCAGTTGGCGAGCGCGCTGCCAGAAATGAAGCTCCTCCAAGCGCCTGGCAGATTGCATGATTCATGCGTACTCCGTATTCGGTACTCCGTACTCTGTACTCAGTTCAGTACTCCCGATGATAGCCCACACCGCGCGGTCAGGCGACCTTCCTCTGCAGCCCGTACTCAGTACTCGGTACTCGGTACTCAGTACTCAGCAGTCGCCTGCTGGGAGAGGTTTTGGAAGAACTGGCTGATGACCCTGCGGGCAGCGCTGTCGAGCAGCCGTTGCCCGACCGAGGCGATTGTCCCGCCAATCTGAAGTTCGCCCGCGTAGCGCACCAACGTCGCCCCATTCTGCTCGCTCAGTTCCAGCGTGCCGTCGCCGTGGACAAAGCCCCACGGCCCGCGGCTCTCCACCGTCAACCGCAGCCGCTCCTCCGGCCGCTGCTCGCGCAGCCGCACGCTCCCGGCGTAGCTGCCGCTCATCGCCCCCAGCCCCAGCTTCATTGTCAGGTGGTAGGAGTCAGCCTCTTTCCGCTCGAGTTTCTCGCAGCCCGGCAGCAGCCGAGCGAGCGAAGTCTCATCGGTCAGCAGAAACCAGACCCGACTCGGCGGCGCGGGAATCTTCTGCTCCCCGGCGAGCATCATCCTGTCAGTACCCCTATGCGGCTGTGAACGATCGAGCGGGCCTTCAGGCTTTCTGCGCGCGCGTGAAGGCCTCGGAGAGCGCGCGGCGGGTGAACACCTCGGCCATGGCGGCGCGGTAGCGCGCGGAAGCGTGCAGGTCCGAAAGCGGCTCGACCCCTTCGGCGGCCCGGGCAGCGGCGCGGGCAATGGTTTTGGCGTCGAGCTTCTTATCCCACAGTTCGCTTTCGACGTTCGCCGCGCGGTAGGGCTTGGCCGCCATACCCGTGACGCCGACCCGGACTTCCGAGCAGTGGCCGCGCCCGTCCAGCACTACCCGCGCGGCTACGCCGACGATGGCAAAACCCGAAGCCGGCTGGTGAAGTTTCTTGTAGGTGCTGCCCGTGCCCGGCGGATCGACTGCGAAGCGCACCTCGGCCAGGATCTCGCCCGGCTGGAGCGCCGTGGTCAGCATCTCAAGAAAAAATTCACTCGCCGGAATGACGCGCTCCCCTGTGCGGCTCACCGCCTTGAACTCCGCATCGAGCACCAGCAACGCCGCCGGGTAGTCAGCCGCCGGGTCGGCGTGGGCGAGGGAGCCGCCGAGGGTGCCGCGATTACGCACCTGAACGTCGGCAATCTCAGCAGCGGTTTCAGCCAGCAACGGCGCGCGCTGCCGCAGCAGCTCGGAGGTTTCGATGGCGGTGTGCGTGGTCATCGCCCCAATGGCAATCTTTTGCCCCCGAGGCGCACCCGCCGCGCGGATGTAGCTCAGCTCGCGCACCCTGCCCAGGTCAATTAGGATGCGCGGCGCCGCCAGCCGCAGCTTCATCAGCGGAAGCAAGCTGTGCCCGCCGGCGAGCAGCTTAGCGTCGGCGCCGTGGCGCTCGAGCAGCCCCACCGCCTCCTCCAGAGTCTTCGGGGCCAGATAGTCAAACGCACTGGGAATCATGATGCCCTCCCCTGCTGGAAGACCGCCCAGATTTTTTCGGACTTCAGCGGCATATCAATGTGACGCACGCCCAGCGGCCGCAGCGCATCCAGCACCGCGTTGACAATCGCCGGCGTCGCCCCAATCGTGCCCGCTTCGCCTACTCCTTTGACACCCATCGGGTTGACCGGCGTAGGCGTCTCCGTCCGCGCCGTCTCAAACCACGGCACGTCCCACGCCTTGGGCACGGCGTAGTCCATCAACTCGCCCGTGACCAGTTGCCCGCTCGCGTCATAGACTGCCTCCTCGAACAACGCCTGCCCCACCGCCTGCGCGATCCCGCCCTGAATCTGTCCGTCCACCAGCAGCGGATTGATGACCCGGCCACAGTCGTCCACGGCCACGTAGCGGAGAATCTTCACCTTGCCGGTTTCAGAGTCCACCTCCACCACGCACACATGCGCCCCGAAGGGAAAGGTGTAGTTGGACGGCTCGAAAACGCTCGTGGCTTCGAGTCCGGGCTCGAAACCCGGCGGGATGCTCTTGGCCATGTAGGCAGCCAGCACCAGCTCGCCGAAAGTCTTCCACTGCTTCGGATTGCCCTTCACCTGATAGCGGGCGTCGCGCACCTCAATGCGCTTCGGGCTTGTCCCAAGCTGATGCGCCGCCATCTCGACCAGTTTCTGCTTCAGCTTCTGGAGCGCCTGATAGATCGCCGTGCCGCCCACCGCAGTGCCGCGGCTGCCGAAGGTGCCGATGCCATAGGGCACCATCGCAGTGTCGCCGTGGGTAACGACGACATCCTCGGGCGAGATGCCCAGTTCGTCGGCAGCGAGCTGCGCAAAGCTGGTTTCCTGGCCCTGGCCGTGGGGCGAAGCCCCGGTGAGCACAACCACCTTGCCGGTTGGCTGGATGCGCACCGTCGCGCTCTCCCAACCCCCCGCCGGCATCGTCGACGACGGCCCCATCGCGCAAATCTCCACGTAGGTTGAAAGTCCGATGCCCAGGTAGCGACCCCGCTTCCAACCCTGCTGTTGCTGGGCGCGCAACTGCTTGTAGCCCACCAAGGCCAACGCTTTGGCGAGCGAACCCGGATAGTTGGCGCTGTCGTAGACGAGCCCGGTGGCGGTGGCAAACGGGAACTCCTTCGGGGCGGGGAAGTTCTTGCGCCGGATCGCAGCCGGATCTTTCTTCAACTCCAGCGCCACCAGGTCCATCATCCGCTCAATCAGGTAGGTGGCTTCCGGGCGGCCCGCACCGCGGTAGGCGTCGGTGCTCATCTTGTTGGTGAACACACCGATGTAGGTAACGCTGACCGCGGGAATCTTGTAGCAGCCCGCAATCATCAGACCGGTCAGGGTGGGGATGGCGGGGGTGAGCAACTGATGGTACGCGCCGAGGTCCGCCACGATGCGAGCGCGCAGGCCTAGGACGCCCCCGTCTTTCTTCACCGCCAGCTCCACTTCGCCAATCTGGTCACGGCCGTGGGTGGTGGCGAGGAAGTTGTCCCGCCGGGTCTCAGTCCACTTCAGCGGCCGGCCCAGCTGCCGCGCCAGATGCGTAATCAGGGCCTCCTCGCCATAGACGTTGAGCTTGCTAC
>JBHIAG010000134.1:0-3709 GCA_046758465.1 Terriglobia bacterium
GTCGAATCGTCGCTATTTACCTCCTCCGAACCTTAGAAAATCTGGCAAGGAGTTGCGTAGTCGAATGCGTGAAGAAATGGTCATCACCTTGCAGAAATAGTTTTGTAGCTCCACTCCAACTCTTACCGCGAGCTCATTTCCTATCGAAAGCTGGGCCGGCGAAGGTGAAGCTGGCCAGCAGTTGGGAGTCGCGCCTACCAGTCGGGAGTCGGGCCGGGCGCGGCGGGCGGAGTTGGGGGCGGCCTTGGGAGCCGGGGAGCCCTGATACCCTTCTGGCGCAGCGCGCGCAGCCGAGCCTGCTGCTCCGGGGTCAGCTTATTCTTGATGCGGATCATCAACGTCAACTGGGTCCGCTTGATGGCGCGCTCGGCCGCCAGCACTTTTTCGAGTTGCGCCAGAACCTGCTCCTCGGCTACCTGAGTCTGCTCCAGCAACGATTGCACCGTTTCCATGGCATCCTGGAGCTCCCACTGCAACTCGGTAAAGCGCAGTTGTGCCTGGCGGATCTGGTCGCGCAGGTAGCTCTTCTGCTCCGGTTCGAGCCCAATCGCCTTCTGGTGCCGCATCACCAGCTCGGGCGGAAACAGGTTCTCGCCCAGCGGGTCGTGACGCGGGCGTGGTGCCTGAGGCGGCTGTGGCGGTTGCGGCGGCAATGGCCTCTGCGCCAGCGCCGCGTTTGCCAAAAAGACCAACCCTGCGCAGACAAGTGCAAGCTTAGCTTTCATCGTTACCTCCCGTTTCTTCGCCCGTCAACAACGCAACGGACTCGAGTGAAAAATAGAACTCGCCCAGCCGCGGCGCCCCCAACAACTCCTCCCCCGCCGAGCGCAGCAACCCTTCTGTGGGCGACCGCCAGGTGGAAAGCGTTACGCCTGAGAGCTGCAGTTGCATGACCCGCACGGGCTCGCCCAGCCGCCCAAGCAAAACTCCCCCCAGCAGAACCACGGCCACTGCCGCCAGCGCACCCAACCGTGCCGGCCGCCAAGCCATCGTTGCCGCATGCGCTTCCAAGGCGGTCAGCACCCGCGCGCCAAAGGCCGGCGAAGGCTCCGCGCCTTGCACTAGTTGGCGCAAGCCGGCGTCTATCTGCTCCCGGCGGGCGCGCAACTCCACCAGCGCGCCAGCACAGGCAGGACACTGCTCCAGGTGCTCTTCCAGCCCGCTCATCGCAGCAGCGCCGAGCACGAAATCCCCTAAGCGGTCGTTCCATTCACGACAGGCTCTCATCGCGTCATCGCCTCCAGCAGGCGCTTGCGGGCCAAATACAGCCGTGAGCGCACCGTGCCTTCCGGAATCTCCAGGATGGCCGCGACGCCGCGCGTGTCCAGACCTTCGACCACGCTCAGCAGCAGCACCGCACGCAATTTTTCCGGCAGGCGCTTGATCTCGCTCCGCAGGCGCGCCTGGGACTCACGCGCCGCCGCCTGGGTTTCGACGTCGGCCCGTGGCCGGGCTGTGCTCTCAACCCACGCCGTGTCGCGCCGCCGCGCGCGGCCCGCCGCCCGCTGGTAGTTGAGCGCCAGCCGCCAGCTCATCCGCGCCACCCAGGCGCGAAATTTTTCCGGCTCGCGCAAGCTCCGCCGTTTGCGGTAGGCGCGCAGGAAGACCTCTTGGGCAACTTCTTCGGCGTCGGCGGCGTTGCCCAGCACGCTGTAGGCAACCTGATAGACCACGCGTTGGCTCTCCCGCAGGCGCCGCTCGAACTCTGCCAACTCGTCCGTCGCAGCCCCCACGTACGGGAGTGACTCCGTTCGCACACTCATCACGTCTCACGTGCCCGAGTCGCGCGTGCCCGAGTCCGGCGCGCTCACTAGTTTAGACACCACCGCCCCGCCTTTCGTTCACTGAAAAAAGAGGCGAACTAGCCGCCTTTCCCGCTACGGCTAGCGCAGGTTTTGGAATTCCTCTACGGAAATACCTAACTGACGAACGATCTTGTAGAAAAGCGGCGGGCCGATCTCTTTGCCCCCGTGTAACGGAATGGTAACCGCGCGCCCGTCGGGATGGTTCCAGCGTTCGTGACTTCCTGTCTGTCGCCGCCGAACAAACCCGAGTTTCCTTGCCACCGCTTGGAACTCCCGGGCAGGGGCGCTAGGCAGGAATGATTTCGGTAGTGTCCCTCGGGAGCGGGCGCCCCTGCTCGCGGTATTCCTCGGCGATCATCTCGAAGACCCGGCCGAGTTCTGCCAGTGCTTCTTCCCGCGTCTCCATCAGCGCATAGCAGCCGGAGATGGCGGGAATTTCTGCGACCCAGGAGCCATCTTCCTGGCGGTAGAGAACAGTCTTGTAGTCATGCACGTTCATCACGCCACCTTGTCAGTCAAGTCTACCATCCCGTTGTCGCCGTCTCAATGCATAGCTGATTCTCGCCGGAAGGATGTTAGCGGCCTTTGAATTGGGGGGCGCGTTTTTCCAGGTAGGCCTTGATGCCTTCAGCGGCGTCCTCGCTGGCAAAGACCTGGGCCAGCATTTCGCGCTCAATTGCCAGCCCTTCGTTGAGCGCGGTCTCCAGCCCTGACTGGATGGCGCGCTTGATGCGGCCCACCGCCAGGCTCGACTTATTGGGCGGGATGAACTGGCGCACGTAGGCCAGCGCGTCGCCAAAAAAGTTCTCGGCCGCGAAAATCTGGTTGACCAGGCCGAACTCCTCCGCCTCCTCGAAGGCAAAGGTCGCCCCGGTCGTCGCCAGCTCCAGCGCCCGGCCCCGGCCCACCAGCCGCGCCAGCCGCTGCGTCCCGCCCATGCCTGGCAGCACGCCCAGGTTGACCTCGGCCAGCCCAATCCGCCCCCCGTCCTTCTTCGCCACCCGCAGGTCAGCGGCCATGGCAATCTCCAGCCCCCCGCCCACCGTGTGGCCGTTGAGCGCGGCGATCACCAACTTGGGCGTGTTCTCCAACCGGTTCAAGGTCTCGTGGCCGAAGAGTGAAAAGTTGTAGCGCACGTCGGCCGGGGCCTCGCCCAGGAAACGGATGTCGGCGCCCGCGGAGAAAAACTTCTCGCCCGCGCCCCGCAGTACCAGCGCGTGCACGTTTGCGTCCAGCCGCGCCTGCACGATGGCGGCGTCGAGCTGCCGCAGCAGGTCGAAGTTGTAGGTATTGGCGGGCGGGTTGTTGATCTCGAGGATGGCGATGCCGTCCTGGGTGCTATAGCGAACAAGGTCTTCAGCCATCAGCGCCTCCATTACTCGGGGTTGGTGACCACGACGGATTTGGTTTCCATATAGTAGTCGAGCGCTTCCGAGCCATGCTCTTTGCCCAGCCCGCTCCACTTCACCCCGCCGAAGGGCAGCTCGTCGTAGATGATCTGGGCGGAGTTGATCCAGGTGTAGCCGGACTCGATGCGCTCGGCCGCCCACAGCGCCTTGCCCACGTCGCGGCTCCAGACCGAGGAGCCCAGGCCATAGATGGAGCGGTTGGCTTTGGCGATGGCGTCGTCCCAATCTTTCACCTTGAAGATGGGCAGGGCCGGCCCGAAGCACTCCTCCTGCACGATGCGCGCATCCTCGGGGACATTGACCAGCAGCGTGGGCAGGTAGAAGAAGCCTTTCTCGTACGGCTTGCCGTCAGGGCGCTTGCCGCCCACGAGCACCGTGCCGCCGCGCTCGACGCCATCGGCCACCTGCGCTTCTACTTCCTCGCGCTGCGCGGCGCTGTGCAGCGGGCCCAGGCGCGTGTCTTGATTGAGGCCGTTACCCAGCTTCAGCCGCTTC
>JBHIAG010000135.1:0-3627 GCA_046758465.1 Terriglobia bacterium
GGAGTAGAGTGGCTGCCAGGTGTCGCGCGCACCGGTGATGTCTTTGGGGAGGACGCGCAGGTAGTCCTCAGTCACCAGTTCCTCGAGCGAGGCGGGGGGGCGCTGCTTGTCCAGGGTGAACTGCTCAATGATGGAGCGCAGCACAAAGAGATTCTCCTTCAGGACCGTCTCCTTCGCCTGCAGCATGGATCTCTGATAGTTGGGAACGGCGACGGCGAGCAGGATGCCGATCAGAGCAATGACAATCATCAGCTCGAGGAGGGTGAAGCCCGCCCCCGAGGCTGGCCGGGCGAAGCGCCCGCGGCCCCGCCGAAAGAGGCGCGGCTGGCCGGCGCCGCCCGCCCAGACGCGTATCTTCTCCGACACCGTTCGCACTTCTCTCACCTACCAATAACGGTAGCGGGTGCCATCGAGCGCGATCCCGCTGCTGCGGGAGTAAACGTCGAAGACGTTCTCTCCGCTCCAGGAGAGGGAGTTGGGCGGATCCTGAACCGCCCGCAAGCCCCAGTCGGTGGAGTTGGTCATGGGGTCCAGCGGTACGCGTCGCAGAAAGCGCACCCGCCGGTCAGGCTTACCGGCCAACGGCACCCCCTCGACCAGCGTCTCCAGGTCGGCCGGGTAACCTTCCGTATCGGCCTGGACGGCGATCAAGCCGCGGTCGGCGGCGTCCTTGTAGCGGTCGATGGCGGAGCGCATGGTGCGCAGAGCGTGGCGCAACTGGATTTCCTTGTCTCGCTTGATTTTCACTCGTGCCAGGGGCACGGCCATGGTGGCGAGGATCATCAGAATGAAGCTGGCTACCACCAGCTCCAGCAAGGTCAGGCCCCTTTGACTCCGGTTGGCGCTGAAGCGAAACATTGCTCTCGATTCGTCCCTTGCTTAGGATGCTGCTCCGCTGCGAACTGGCCAAAGTCTAGCACTGGCGGTTTGCCCGGGACAACGTTTTCCACCGCCCCCACCCCTGGGTTCACCCGCTTCCCGGGTTGACACATGTGAACCGACGTCAACTACCTCTCACGCCCAGCAACCTGTGATTCAGTGGGTTGCCCGCGGTTGACATCCGATCCGCCTTCGGCTTGAAGCAATTTACCTCGGTGGGGCAGCTATTCTGTTCCCGCAGGGCAGATATCCCATTCCGCTGGGACATCCATTCCATTCTGGTGGGGCAGACATTCTTGTCTGCCCGCGCTCTCGTCTCCCTCAGCAGTCTCCCCGACACTCGAGTAACATAGCCCTGTTTTTCGTGTCTACGGTTCTGGGGGTTTATGCGGAGGTTTTTTCCGAGCGTCGTTTTCACCGTCAAAAAAGTGAAGCGGAAAACCGCAAGAACCGCATCGGCCGGGACGTGAGCGTTCCCCCCGAGCGAAGCCGAGGGGCCAGAATCAGCGCCGTCCTTCTTGTGTCCGGAAGAGGTGCTTTGCACCCGCTCAGATTGGAGGCGCCTTGCCGTCCACACCTCGGCTCCACTACTATGGCTAGTTCAGGCTGGCAAAGACGATGCCTCGCCCTGCTCCTCAGAAACCCGGTCGCAAGATCGTTGCCGAAAACCGCCAGATCCCGTACAAGTACCACGTCCTTGACCGCCTCGAGGCCGGAATGGTGCTGACCGGCACCGAGGTCAAATCCCTGCGCGAGGGCCGCGCCAATCTCCGCCACGCCTACGCGGTGGTAAGAGGCAGCGAGATGTGGCTGCTCAACTGCCACATCAGCGCCTACAGCCACTCCGGCTATGCCTCCCACGACCCGCTGCGCACCCGCAAGCTGCTGCTGCACAAAGAGGAGATTGCCAAGCTCAGCGGCCGCGTCGAGCAAAAAGGGTTGACCCTGGTGCCGGTGCGGCTCTACTTCAAGAATGGCCGCGCCAAGTGTGAACTGGCTTTGGTCAAGGGCAAGAAGGTCTGGGACCGCCGCGATGAAATCCGCCGGCGCACCGCCGAACGCGAAATCGAACAGGAACTGAAACGCTACCGCTAGCCCCGCAACGCAGGCGGTAGGCCAGGGCATTGGGCCCTGCCGCCGGGCGCTCTGTCCGCGAAGCGAAAAAGCGGCGGCCGGCCTGGGCGCTTCCTCCTTTCCCGATTCCCGAGTAGACTACGGGTTTCACTCAATCTGGGGAGGGCCATCCGTGCTTGACGTCAAACTGAACTTCGCTGCTGCGGAAGCGATTGAGACACCCGCGCTGGTCACCTGGGTGTTTGAATCTCCCTCGAAAGAGCCGGCAGCCCAGCCTGTGCTGGAAGGCGTCCTCGCTGCGCTCAATCAGCGCACCGGCGGCAAGCTCCAGGAGTTGGCCGCGGCGGGCGAACTCACCGGCAAAGCCGGGGAAACTCTTCTGCTTCACCATCCTGCCGGCCTGCAGGCGCGCCGCCTGCTCCTCATCGGGGCGGGGACGGCCGGGAAGTTTGCCCTGGCCGACGTCCGATCCCTGGCGGGCACTGCCGCGCGCTTTCTCAAAGCCCGCAGCGTGCGGGAGTTCACCTTCTTCGTCCGTCCGCAGCCTGCAAGCATCGCACCCGCAGACGCGGCCCAGGCAGCTATCGAAGGTGTCCTGCTCGCCAACTTCGAGCCCGCGCGCTACCAGACCGAGCAGAAAAGCCAAAAGACCATCGCAGCCATCAGCCTGGCTGGCTTGGCGCCCGACCAGCAGGTGGCCCTGGAGACCGCTATCCACCGTGGCCGAGTGATCGGCGAGGCGCAAAACTTTGCTCGCGAACTGGTCAATGAGCCCGCCAACCGCCTCACCCCGCGTCTGTTTGCCGAGCGGGCCGCTGCCATGGCCCGGGCGGTCGGCTTGGAGGCTGACATTCTGGACGAGGCACGCATCCGCGAGTTCAAAATGGGCGCCTTTCTCTCGGTTGCCCAGGGGAGCGAGGAACCGCCCCGCTTGGTCGTTCTCACCTACACGCCGCCCGATTGGCGTGAAGGCCGGCCCGTGCTCGGCCTGGTGGGGAAGGGAGTCACCTTCGATTCCGGCGGGATCTCCATCAAGCCGGGCGAGGGGATGGAAAAGATGAAGTACGACATGGCCGGCGGCGCCACCATGCTGGGGGTGATGCGCGCCCTGGGCCAACTGAAACCCCCGCACAAGGTGATTGCCGTCGTCCCCTTGACCGAAAACTTGCCCAGCGGCCGCGCCCAAAAGCCCGGCGACGTTCAAATCGCGATGTCGGGCAAGTCAATCGAGGTGGTGAACACCGATGCGGAAGGTCGCCTGGTGCTCGCCGACGCCTTGCACTACGCCCGCCAGCTCGGCGCCACCCACCTGGTGGATGCCGCCACCCTCACCGGGGCCATCGTGGTCGCTCTCGGCCACATCTACGTAGGGGCCTTCGGCAGCGACCCGAGCTTTCTCGACGCCTTAGTGGCCAGCGCCCGTGCTGCCGGGGAAAAGTTCTGGACCATGCCGCTGGACGACGACTACCGCGACAACATCAAGTCCGGCGTCGCCGACATTCAAAACATCGGCAAGGGCCGCGGGGGCGGCGCCATCAACGGAGCCATGTTTCTGAAGGAGTTCGTGGACGAAACCCCCTGGGTGCATCTCGACATTGCCGGCACCGCCTGGCTCGAAGAGGCCAAACCCTGGATGGCCAAAGGACCCACGGGCGTCGGCGTGCGCACCCTGGT
>JBHIAG010000136.1:0-3607 GCA_046758465.1 Terriglobia bacterium
GCTACCTGGGCATTGTCTTGCTGATGGCGATTGAGTCGGCCTGCATTCCGCTGCCGTCGGAAATCATCATGCCCTTCGCGGGCTATCTGGTTACGACCGGGCGCTTCCAGCTATGGTGGGTGGGGGTGGCGGGTGCGGTAGGCTGTAACGTCGGCTCGATTGTGGCCTACGCGGTGGGCAGCTATGGCGGCCGGCCATGGCTGGAGCGCTATGGCCGCTACGTTCTCATTTCCCCGCGTGACCTCGCCTGGGCTGACCGCTGGTTCACTCGCTACGGCGAGGCCACCGTCTTTTTCGCGCGCCTGCTGCCAGTCATCCGCACCTTCATCGCCTTGCCCGCGGGTATCGCCCGGATGAATTTCTGGCGCTTCAACCTCTACACCTTTCTTGGTTCGTTGCCCTGGTGCCTGGGGCTGGCCTACGTGGGGTTGAAGTTTGGCGAGCAGTGGGAGTCAATTCGGGTCTACTTTCACAAGTTCGACACGCTGATCGGGATTGTGCTGGTGGCCGGCGTGGTCTGGTTCGTGTGGTCGCACTGGCCGAGACGATCCCCGGAGCCGCGGAGCTAGGTCGGGGCGGCGGGTCTGCGGTTATTCCGCCGCTTCCTCTTCGTAGCGCGCTTTGAGGGCGTTGATGGCGCTGGGGTCGGCGAGGGTGGTGGTGTCGCCCAGGGCTTTGCCTTCGGCGATGTCACGGAGCAGCCGACGCATGATTTTCCCGCTGCGGGTCTTGGGCAGGTCGGCGGCAAAGACAATCTTTTCCGGGCGGGCCACTGGGCCGATCTTCTTCACCACGTGTGCCTTCAGCTCGTCCATCAGCTCGGGGCTGGGGTAGAAGCCGTCCTTGAGGGTAACGAAGGCCGCGATAGCCATGCCCTTGATTTCATGGGGGACACCCACGACGGCGGCTTCGGCCACGCGCGCATGGTCCACCAGCGCGCTTTCGACCTCGGCGGTTCCAATGCGATGCCCGGCAACGTTCAGGACGTCGTCCACGCGGCCGAGCAGCCAGAAGTAGGCGTCCGGGTCGCGTTTAGCGCCGTCGCCGGTGAAGTAGATGCTTTTCTTCCACTTGCTCCAGTACTGTTTTCGGTACTGCTCGGGATCGGCGTAGATCGTGCGCAGCATCGCCGGCCAGGGTCGGGTGAGCGCCAGGTAGCCGCCGCCGACCGCAATGCGCTTGCCTGACTCGTCGAGGACATCGGCTTCAATGCCGGGGAAGGGTCGCGTGGCGGAGCCGGGCTTGAGCGAGGTGATGCCCGGCAGCGGGGTGATGAGAATCATCCCGGTTTCCGTTTGCCACCAGGTGTCCACCACCGGGCAGCGGCCGCCGCCAACCGTTTGCTGGTACCAGACCCAGACTTGCGGGTTGATGGGCTCGCCCACGGTGCCGAGCAGGCGGAGGCTCGAGAGGTCGTGCCTCTGGATCCACTCCGGGCCCCACTTCATGAAGGCGCGAATGGCGGTGGGCGCGGTGTAGAAAACCGTGACGCCGTAGCGCTCGACGATCTGCCAGAAGCGGTCGCGCCCGGGGTAGTCGGGTGCGCCCTCGTAGAGCACGGTGGTGGCACCGTTGGCGAGCGGGCCATAGACGGTGTAGCTGTGGCCCGTTACCCAGCCAATGTCGGCGGTGCACCAGAAGACATCGTCTTCTTTCAGGTCGAAGACCCACTTGGTGGTAGCGTAGGTGCCGACGAGGTAGCCGCCGGTGGTGTGGACGACCCCTTTGGGTTTTCCCGTGGTGCCCGAAGTGTAGAGGGTGTAGAGCATGTCCTCGGCATCCATGACTTCGGGTGGGCAGTAGGCCGGGGCGTCTTGGAGCAGGTGGTGGTACCAGTGGTCGCGGCCCTCCACGATCCGCAGGGGGAAGCTGGTGCCGCCGCCGGCCGGACTGCTGCGGCGCACGATGACGACGTTCTTAATGGAGGGGCAGTCGCGCAGGGCGAAATCGGCGTCGTGCTTGAGGGGCAGCAGGTTGCCGCGGCGGTAGCCGCCGTCGGCGGTGATGAGGAGCTTGGCTTGGGCGTTGTTGATGCGGTCGCGGAGGGCTTCGGCGCTGAAGCCGGCGAAGACCACCGAGTGGACGGCACCGATGCGGGCGCAGGCCAGCATCGCAATCACCGCCTCGGGAATCATCGGCAGGTAGATGGCGACGCGGTCGCCTTTGCGGATGCCCAGGCCTTTGAGGGCGTTGGCAAACTTGTTGACGTCGCGGTAAAGGTCCCAGTAGGTCAAGGTGCGCTGGTCACCGGGTTCGCCTTCCCAGATAAGCGCGGCCTTATTTTTCCGCCGACCACGGAGATGGCGGTCGAGGCAGTTGACGCTGACGTTGAGCTTGCCCCCGACGAACCACTTCGCGTGCGGCGGCTTCCAGTCGAGCACCCGCTTCCACGGCTTGATCCATTCGAGTTCCCGAGCGAAGTCGGCCCAGAACTTATCCGGGTTGCGGCGCGCGCGTTCGTAGACTTTGGGGTCGTTGATGTTTGCCTGGCGGCGAAAGGCCGCCGAGGGCTTGAACACACGCTTTTCGGCCAGCAACGCCGCGAGCCCTGAGGATGTCGGCGCCGCGGCTGCAGGAGATACCTTCCGCCTTTTCGCTTTCATGGGCTCCTCATATGCAGATTCAGACTGACCGTGTGCGAGAATCCTATCCTAGTACCGTTCCAACTTGATGGCCCTATGGATTATACCTATATCTTCGAGAGCGCAAACGCTGTTCAGGTGGCAGCAAATAGCAGCGAAAAATTGGAGCGGCACTAGCGCAGGCCCGCCAAGTCTGCCAGGGCTCAAATGGAGCGGACGGGCATCTGGACGATGTCGTCCACCTGCATGACTTCGCGCACCAGGAAGGGCTCGCCGTAGGCGACGCCAATCATCTGCCCGTAGTGGCGCACGATCTGGGTGACGCGTGCCTCCAACTCGTTCAGCGGGATATAGACGTCGGGGTCGTGCACGTTTGTCGAGGTACTGAACTGCGACTGGTAGCAGCGGATGGCCTGCAGGCGCTGCTCGAAGTGTTGGCTGATGTCAACCACGAACGAGGGCCGGGCGCTTTCGTCATACATGGTGGCATAGAGAATTTTGAAGGGGCGGAAGGGTTTACCCGCAAGCTGGAGTTGCTTCAAGCCGGCCAGGAAGCAGGCCTCATAGGCGAGTTGGGAAGCGTGGTAGTGGTCGGGGTGGCGGGCTTGCCAGTAGGGGAGGATGACGGTGTGGGGGCACAGGGCGCGGAGGCGGGCGGCGAGCTGGAGTTTGTTTTCCTGGTTGGGCGCGAGGTGGGCATCCGGCAGGGCGAGATTTTCGCGCTGCTGGACGCCGAGCGCTTTCGCCGCCGCCGCTGCTTCCCGGGCGCGAGTCTCGGGGGTGCCGCGCGTGCCCATCTCGCCGCGGGTGAGGTCGAGGATGCCGACCTGGTAGCCGGCGGCGACCATCTTGGCGAGGGTGCCGCCGCAGGTCAGCTCGGCGTCGTCGGGGTGGGCAGCGATGGCGAGGAGGTCAAGTTTCATGAAGTCGTGCTCTGCCGGGCCTGGGCGCGCACGAGCTGGCGGCGCAATTGGGCGAGGTCGAGGCGGTGCTTGGCGACCTTTTTTCCGTTGAGCAGGAGGACC
>JBHIAG010000137.1:0-3566 GCA_046758465.1 Terriglobia bacterium
CACGGCCTCCAGACAGCGGTCGGCCATGCGCTCCAGCTCGCGGATGTCGCGCTGGGCGAAGGGAGTTTGCCGTAGCTCTTTCAGTTTGGTGACGTAAAGACTGACGAAACGTTCCCTTCCGGGATCGAATCCCACTGCCTTCATGGCTGCTCCCCGGCGATGGCAGCCTTCCCTCTTCCCCTAGAGGGGAACACCCCTGCTGCCCTCGCTTCACCCAGTCTGGAGACTCCCCACCGTCCCAGATTGCGCGATTAGCGATAGTCTAGGGAAAGGCAGCCGCCGGAGTCAAGCAAATTTCCACAGGCTGCCACGGTTTTCCACACCTCGCGGGAAGTCACATGCCCTCTAGCCTTTCGAGGTGTACCCGTGCGTCACTGGCTGCTTCCAGCCGCGATGTAAGCGCGCTGACTGCTCTCGTTCAGAATGATAGGTGACACTGGGGCCGAGTGTCCCCAGGCCAATCATCCAGGGGGTCTGCTCCGGGGCATGGGCCGGATCTGAACTGAGCTGAGGAATCTTTCCGCGGATGAACGAGTTACCTGGCAGGGTTTACTCCAACCCCCCCACCCCCCCTGGGGTAGGAGGCAGCAAGCGAGCTGGTCGGGCGAGGTGGCTGGCATCAGCAAGCTGCTGCAAAATGTCACCCCTCATGTGGACGAGTAGACTGACTTGCGGGGCTGAGAGCAATTTGGCTAGGATGGCAGTTGCGTTCGGCCGGTACTCCGATGATGACAGCCCGCAAAGTTTCTCTCGCTCTCGTTCTCCTGTTTTTGCTGGTGGCAGGCGGCGTCCTGGGCTGGGGGTACTGGCGGCTGTGGCGGGCACTGCCGCAGTACGAGGGCGAGCTGCGGCTGGCAGGCCTGGCCGCTCCGGTCCGGGTGCTGCGCGATGCGCGCGGCGTGCCGCACATCTACGCAGACTCGCTGGGCGACTTGCTGTTCGCGCAGGGCTACCTGACAGCCGAGGAGCGTCTGTGGCAGATGGACGCGCTGCGGCGCAGGGCGCGGGGCGAGTTGGCTGAAATCCTGGGCCGGCGCCTGTTGGAACTAGACCGCGAGAACCGCCTCCTCGGCCTGGGCGATGTCGCCGAGCGTGCCGCTGAGCTGCTCGACTCCGAGAGCCGCGCCCACCTGGAAGCCTACGCCCGCGGTGTGAACACCTACATCGAAACGCATCGCAACCGGCTCCCAATCGAGTTCGTTTTCCTGCGCTACGCGCCGCAGCCCTGGACGCCCGCCGACAGCTTGGCGGTCGGGCTCAACCTGACCAAGCTGCTCGCGACCACCTGGCCTTCGGAGTTGCTGCGGGCCAAAGTGGTGGAAACGCTGGGCCCCGAACTGGCCGCAGACCTCTACGTGTCGCGTTCACCGCTGGATCGCCCGGTGGCCGAATCCGGCGCGGTGCCGCGGCGGCGCCAGCGTCGCCGCACCTATCTGGCCGGCCCCGCCCGCGGCGGGGCCGGCTGCCAACACATCCTCGAATAACATGTTGGCGCACTGCGGCGCGGCGTGGGCGGCGGGCTCGCGCTTGCCGGGAGGTACGCGGCGGGGAGCAACAACTGGGTGGTCACCGGGACGCGCACCGCTGCGGGCAAGCCGCTGCTGGCCAATGATCCGCACCTGCCCCATACACTGCCCGCGATCTGGTTTGCGGTGCACCTGAAGTCGCCCGAACTCAACGTCGCCGGCGTCAGCCTGCCGGGGATGCCGTTTGTTCTGCTCGGCCACAACCAGCGCATCGCCTGGGGTATGACGAACCTCTGGCCTGACGTTCAGGATCTCTACATCGAGCGCTTCCATCCCGACGAGCCGAACCGCTACCTGACACCCGCAGGCTGGCAGCCGGTGGGCCGACGGCTCGAGACCATCCGCGTGCGGGGCGAACCCGATGTGCAACTGGAAGTGCTGCGGACACGCCACGGCCCCATCGTGCACGATGACGGCCAGCAGAAGCTGGCACTACGCTGGACGGCACTTGAGCCCGCGTTGCTTGCCCTCTCCTTCTATGAAATCAACCGGGCGCAGAACTGGGACGAGTTCCTTTCCGCCCTGGCGCTCTACGGCGGCCCGACGCAGAACGTTGTGTACGCCGATGTGGAGGGCACCATCGGCTACTACGGTGCCGGGCGCGTGCCCCTGCGGCGGCGGGGGCGCGGCGAAGTGCCGGTGGCGGGTGAGGTCTCTGATTACGAGTGGGTGGGCACCATCCCCTTTCCCGAGATGCCGCAGGCGTTCAATCCGCCGCTGGGCATCCTGGCCAGCGCCAACAACCGCGTCGTGCCCGATGACTACCCCCACTACCTCACCGACCGCTGGGACCCACCCTATCGCATCGCGCGCATCTATGAAGTGCTGGAAAATCAGACCGGGTTCGAGCCCCAAGACTTTCTGCGGCTGCAAGGCGACATCGCCAGCCATCCCGATTTCGTTCTGGCACAGCAACTGGCGGCGGCCGCCCGCGATCTCCCGGAACTGGCCGAGGCCGTCAGCATTCTGGATACCTGGGACGGCCGCATGCGCGCGGGCGACGCAGCACCGCTGCTGACCGCGACCGCGCGCCGCATCCTGTTGGAAAAACTGCTGCGGCCGAAACTGGGCGCGGAGTGGGAGGCCTACTCGTGGCTGTCGAGTCCGGTCTTTCTCGAGAATGTCCTGCGCGCGCGCCCAGCGCGCTGGCTGCCGGCGGGGCCGGAGGCAGAGGATTACGCGGACTACGACGCGCTGCTCCGGGCCACGCTGCGAGAAACTGTCGCGCACCTCGCGGCGGAATTTCGCTTACCGCGCGCGGGCAACCGGCCACGGCAGGGTGCGCTGCGCGCGTTGCGCTGGGGCAATCACCTGCAAGTTCACTTCGTTCACCCGCTCAGCTACATTTGGCCGCGCTTTCTCGGCCGCTGGCTCAACGTCGGTGGGCCACAGTCGGGCGGCCGCTACGCCGTCAAACAAATGACCCGCCAGTTCGGGCCTTCCATGCGCATGGTGGTGGACCTGGCAAATTTCGACAACTCGCTGCTGAACATCACCGTCGGCCAGTCCGGCCACGTTTTGAGTCCTTACTATCGCGACCAGTACGCCGCCTGGGACGCAGTGGAAAGTTTTCCCTTCCCCTTCTCCGACGCCGCCGTCGCGCAAGCCGCCCGCCACCACCTGCAACTCCTCCCCCTGCGCCAGCCTCGCAAAAACAATGAAGCCAAACCGTGAGCGCAGGGCGTCGGATCGCGTCGTTTCGCGTCGGAGGGCGCAGGAAACCGACGGAAAGCGTGGCACCCCGTGGCAACAAAGGGGCAGAAGGGCTGCCACAGCGGTGGCGCAAGGCGCTTCGGCGGCCATCGCCCTCAGCCCGTGCCACGCCCCCCCCCATGACCCACGCCCCATCCCCCTTCCTGCCCCCTACCCTGCCATCGGCTCCATCTCCCCACCCGCTTTTCGTTTGCCCACCATCCCCACAGCCTCTTTGCTTCCTCTGCTTCCTCTGCTTCCTCTGCTTCCTTTGCATCGAGCCCCAAGCTTGCCCCTCTTGCCCCGCATTACCTGTTTCCCCTTTTCTAATTTCTGTTTTCTGGCTTT
>JBHIAG010000138.1:0-3548 GCA_046758465.1 Terriglobia bacterium
GCTGGCGAAGGGATTCGAACCCCCGACCCTCTGATTACAAATCAGATGCTCTACCCCTGAGCTACGCCAGCCCGGCCCGCCTCTTCGCAGGCCTTACAAACTTAAAAAAATACCATAGCGGCAAACCGATTGCAAGGGGCAAGCTAAATTATTGCTGTTCCAGCCCGGCCCGCTTCCCGCTTGGCGCCACCCCGCCCCTACCCTATACTCAGCCGCTCGGTTCGATTCTGGAGGGACGGCAAAAGGATGTCCCGGTTCCGGCAGTTCCTGGTCTTGGCGGTCGGCCTTCTGCTGGTGGGGGCGGCGCTGTATCTCGCTGACCTGGGCCGGCCACGGCCCACGCCGATGGCTGAGCCGGAGGAATTGAAGGGGCTGGCTTGGCTGCCGGCGGCAGCCGGGTTGGCGGCCGGGGTGGACGTCGCCGAACTGCGCCAGCAGAAGTGGCTGCTGGAAATGGCCCGCCGCGCCACGGAGGGAGTGCGGGAAGAGTCCGACTACCAAGCTTTCGTCCAGACCACTGGCTTTGACTACCGGCGCGACCTTGACCGCCTCTGGGTCGGCCTCTTCGGGCCCCGCCGGCACCCGCTGGTGGCCGGGGTCGCCGAAGGGCGCTTTGCCTCCGCCCGCATCCAGGACTATGCCCGCCGGCGGGGGGCTCGGCTCGACCACCACCAGGGGATTGAGATCTATTACCTGGCGACCCAGCCGCAGAAGTCCAAGCGGCCAGCGCGCGGTTTTGCCTTTGCCTTTCTCGACGACACCCATCTGGCTTTCGCCTCCGACGTTGAACGCGTGGCCCTGGTGATTGACTCCTGGCTGGGGAAAACGCCCTCGGTGGCCTCGGATGAGTCGCGCCGGGCCGAAGTCGAGCGGCTGGCGGCGGGGCGACAGGCGTGGGCAGTGAATGACCTGGAGAAGTGGAAGCCGGCGGTTTTCCGCCAGCAACAGATGCAGCAGACCCTCGAGGACCTGGTGGTGCAACTGGCGGTGGGAATAGGCGTGAGCGAGCAAGGAGTTGAATTGGCCGGCGAGGCGCGCTGCCGCGAGCCCAGACAAGCCGAGCGCTTGCGCAGCAACCTCAATATTCTCATTCTGGTGGGGCGGGTGGCGCTCGGTCGGCAAGGCGACGAAACCGCGCAGGCACTCGGAGAGGCTCTCAGCAACCTGGAACTCACCCAGGAGGGCGATACCCTGCGCGCCCGCGTGCTTCTGCCGCCGGAAACCCTGGCTCTGCTGTTGCGGCTTCCGCCCGTGCGGAAGGCTGCCGTAGAGAGTTCTCCCCGGGGAAGTGCCGGGAAAGCGCCCCGCAACTGAACTGACTAGTCGCCGCCGCGCAGGTGAGGGAGCACAGTCCGCGCGGTGTAGATCCGCCCCGTGCGCAGGAAGCGCCAGGGATTGACCGGGGCGTTGTAGAGGCGAACTTCGTAGTGCAGGTGGGGTCCGGTGGAGCGCCCCGAACTGCCTACGTAGCCGATGATGTCGCCGCGCTGCACCGCCTGGCCCAGGTAGGCTCGGTAGCCGGAGAGGTGAGCGTACCAGGTGGTGAGGCCGGCGCCGTGGTCGACCACCACCGCCTGCCCGTAGCCGGTACGCCGTCCCACCGCCACCACGAAACCGTCAGCGGCGGCGCGCACCTCCCGCCCGTAGCCGGTGGAGATATCCACGCCGGAGTGGAAGTTCCCTTCTCCATTGAAGGGGTCCATCCGGACACCGAAGCCCGCCGTCAGCCGCCCCCGGACCGGCCATAGCGAAGGCGTGTACTCCAACTCGGTCCAGTCCTGGCCGGGCAGGGGCCGCACCCCACTGGCGTAGAGGGTAACTGCGGTGGCATAGTGCCGCAGGAAGCGATAGCGCGCCAGGGTGTCCCGAAACTCGCCGAGGCGCAAGAGCGGTGTCTGCGCGCTTTCCAGGGTGCCAAAGGGAGTCTGGCGCAGGCGAAGCAGGCCGTAACTGACCGCGACTTCATTGGCCAGCGTTTCCAGGCTGATGAGGCGCTGGTGTGTCTGGGCGTAGGTGGCTTGCAGGGTGCGATTCTGCTCGCGAAGCTGTTTGCCCTCGGTGAGGAGCTGGTTGTGGTCGGTGACTCTTAGCAGCAGGTGGGTATAGGAGGCGACCCCGGCCAGGATAGTGCCCCCGCCGACCAGAGCGACCAGCAAAATGACGTGGACGAGGTAGGCGGGAACCTTCAGCTTCCGAAGGCGCCCGCGCGCGTCGTCGACGAAAACCAGCGTGTAAGAGCGCTTCTGCATCGCCCCTGATTCTGGTGCTGCGCCGCCACCGCAGGCGCACAGGAAACCGCACCCGACTCACACCGAGAGGTGTAACCCCGATGCAGAAAAGCTGGCGTGTCAGCCACTTTTTTACCCCAACCGGGGAAACGCTGTCAAGAAAAATCGGAAATTTCTTCTCCTCCCCCGGCGGGGCTTTGCCCGGCGCGGCGCTGGCAGTAGAATTCGAGCCCCATGCGCACTGAAGCCGAGTGGATCGGCTACTTGCAGCAGCGTTTTCCGGCGCGCGGCGAGTTGCGGGTGGGCATTGGCGACGACGCCGCGGTGCTGGCGGGCGACGCGCGCCGCGACTGGGTGGTTACGACCGACTTCTTGATCGAGGGGGTGCATTTCCTCCGCGGAGCGCAGCCAGCTAGCGCGGTTGGCTGGAAGGCGCTGGCGCGCTCGCTGAGCGACATCGCTGCTATGGGCGCGCGAGCGCGCTATGCCTTGGTTGCGCTAGCCGTGCCCGGCGCCACGCCGACCGACTGGGTGAAAGATTTTTTTGCCGGGGTGAATCGCCTCGCGCGCCGCTACGGGGTGAAACTGGCCGGCGGCGACCTCTCCGCCGCGCCACAGATCGTGACCGACGTGCAGGTGCTCGGCGAAGTGGAGAAACGACGGGCACTGCTCCGCTCAGGAGCGCGTCCCGGCGAGACGCTTTTCGTCAGCGGGACGTTGGGGCGGTCGCAGTTGGGCTTGGCGGTGCTCCGCCGGCACACCCGCCCGCTGCGGGGTTTGCTCAAGTCGGCGCTGCGCGCGCACTGCTATCCGGAGCCGCGCCTGCGGCTGGCCCGCGCACTCGTCCGCCGCGGCGGGGTGAGCGCCCTGATTGACCTCAGCGACGGACTTTCCACCGACCTCGCCCACCTGTGCAAGGCCAGCCGCGTCGGGGCGCGCATTCTTACCAAGCAGATTCCTGCGGTGCGGTTGCCCCGGACACTGGCGGAGCGCTTCGGCACGAACGGACTCACGCTAGCTCTCGACGGCGGCGAAGACTACGAACTGCTTTTCACTCTGCCCAAAGCCCGTGCGGCGCGCCTGCCCAATAAATTGGCGGGGGTGAAGTTGACTCCCATCGGAGAAATCACCCCCGGGCGGCGGCTGACTCTGGTGGATGCCGCCGGGCGCGAGCGGCCGCTGCGGCCGCGCGGCTGGGATCACTTCCGCCGCCGCTAGTTACCCAATCAACCAATCAACGAATCAGCTATTCAACCGGTTCGTAATAGCGTTCGCCCGCACAGGCGCGGCACAGCACCCGACCGTCGTGGAGGATTTCCC
>JBHIAG010000139.1:0-3519 GCA_046758465.1 Terriglobia bacterium
GCGGTGCAGGACCAGGAATACGTGGAGAAGGTGCAGGCGCTGCTGGCCGGGCGGCTCTGTCTGAACCTGGAGCGAGAAGGCTACCGCCACTTGGGCGAACTGGGGGTGATCCCGGACAGGGTAGTGGACGAAATGGCCCGCTTGCTCGACGCCCGCCTCGCGGCACTGCGTGCCTGGCCCCGCCGCGCCCTCCACTTTGCAGTCCGCGACCTCCTGCACCAGGTGCCCTTCTTCCAGAATCTCCCCGAGCACTGCTTCGCCGAGCTGGAGCGGCGGGCCCGGCCCCACACCGTGCTGGAAGACGAAACGATTTTTCACGAAGGCGACCCCAGCGACTCGCTCTACCTCATCGCCCGCGGCGCGATGCGCATCAGCGTCGGCCCGGAAGACCGCACCTTGGGGCTGCTCGGCCCGGGCGACTTCTTCGGGGAAATGGCGCTGCTCAGCGCTCGCCCGCGCACCGCTACCGTCACCGCCGCTACCCCCGCCCACCTGATCGAGTTGCGCCGACGCGCGGTAGGCGAAGTCGAGAACCATGTGCCCGAGCTGCGCCTGGCGCTCGAACAGGCCTACCGCGAACGGCTGGTGGACCAGACCTTGGCCCGCCACCCCGCCTTCGCCACCCTGAACCGCCAGCAGCGCGAGACCCTGGCAGGTTTCTTGCGCCCCGTTGCGCTCGCCCCCGGCGAAGACTTGGCTGCCGATGGGCCCTGCTTGCTGCTGATGCGCTCGGGTGAGCTCGAGGCCGACGGCCAGCGGCTGAAAGAGGGCGACATACATGGTGTGGAACTCTTTGTCGGCTCTCGCCGCGGCCGCATCTCGGTGCGCGCCACCGCTGCCGCTGAGCTGTTCGTCTTGGGCCCGAGCGAACTCGCTGCGCTCGCCCAGGCGGCCCCAGACATCCCGGCGCTGGTCGCCCATTGCGTGCAGGAGAGCAGCCCCTCCTAGCAGCCCCGCTGACCGGGCCAGCAGAACAGCAAGGCTTTTGCCTGGCTACGCGCTCAGCGCGCCAGGAATGCAGTAACTAATTCTAGGGCGTCGTCCAGCATACCGGTGACACGATTGCGCTCCCGCACCATTTGGGTTAGCAGAAATCCATAGCGGTCGCTCGCTGGCTCGAGCCGCGCCAGCTCGCGGGCACGAGCCAGCCCGGGCAGGATGGGCCAAGGCGCGGCCGGGTCTTGCCCGAAGCGGCCCGCCGCAGTGTAGAGTGTGGCGTTCAGGCGATGTGAAAGTTTCAGCAGTAGACGATTCAGTTCCGCAATGCGCTGCTGAGCGGACTTCTCACTCTCGGCGACCTGACGCAGCGAGTCGGCCTTCGCTTCGAGTTCCCGAGCCTTCGCCTCCAACCGTGCGGCGCGCTCGGCTGGCTGTGCCAGGTCTAGGTGCGCGCCCACCGCTGCCTGTAAATCTGCGACCGCAATGCGATAGGAACGCGCAATGGCCGAGGGCCGGTATGGCAGTACCGGCAGAGTGGCCAGCAGGTAGAGCTCCGCCAGGCGCAACTCGGTGTCGCGCACGAGCGCGCGCAGGTCAATCTTGTCAAGCGTATCCTCCGGGGTATGCCACCACCAGCCACGCTCCGAACCGCCGACGTAGTCGGCGCGGTCCGGATGACCGGGCGGAATTTCCGGCAGGCCAATGGAAACTTCCGGAATCCCAATTCCTTGAAAGGATGAATCACCCGCCCGGAAGGGCCGAAATACGCGCATCCTACCGGCGAAGTACCCCTCCAGCGGCTCCTGGCCCGTGAGTTCCCGCGCGAGCTGCTTGGTGAACTCCTCCAGTTCCGGCCACGCCCAGGCCGCGACCTGGTCCAGCGGCACGCCGCGCGTACCCGGCCCGTCGAGGTTCATATAGGCAACGCAGTGGCGGTCCAGCTCCGACCAGAACTGATCTGCGTACCAGGTCGAGCCCGCATAGCGCCCCGTGGAGTGGCCGGGCCACCAGGCAAAGCGGAAGCCGCGGCGCAGCAAGTGGCGATTCCGGTGCAGAATGCGCGCCATCTCCAGCATGCTGGCGTCGGTCGAACCCGTATCGGTCATTCCCTTGTACCAGGCGTCTAGGTGCGACGACACCAGCATGAACGCCTCCGGCTCGACTGCGCCCTTCACCTCCGCTACTACCAGTGGAATCCTCCGCCAGGCGGTCGAGACCTCAGTGACCAGCCGCACACGCACCCGCCCGCGCTCGCCGAGTTGCTTTAACCATTCGCCGTCGGCCCGCGTAATCGAAAGCGCAGGAATGCTCGGAATGCGGTGCATGGTCTCCAGCGTCGGTGTGCCCCACACGGTAGTGATGATCATTTCGTGAAGCCGCTCGCGCGGGTTGATGTGAATCAGGCCGATGGCCCCCAGGTCTTCCACCAACCGTGCGTGCTGCGGTGTGATCAAGCCATCGGCAACGACGATCTTGCCGCGCACGTCCTTCCCCGCATAGGCTGGTCTGGTCAGCGGCCCGAAGATGGAACCAGGGCTTCCGACGAAAACCAGTTCGCCTTCCAAGCCCGCGGGCGGCGTGGATGCTGAAAACGCCACCGTGACCCCGCGCAGCGTTTTCTGCTGCGGTGCCGTGATGCGCAGCTCGGCGTGGATCGGCCAGCTCAGGTAGGCGCGGAAGTGATGGACTTGATGCGCAACCCCGTAGCGCTGGAGTGCCTCCGCCAGCAGTTCGGCTGCGTGCGCTTCACCCGCGCTTCCCGAGACACGGTCGAGTGCATTGAACGGCACCAGAATTTTTTCCATCTCGGCAGTAGAGAGCTCGCGCTGTAAGTGTGTGATGACTTCTCGCTCTTTGGCCGTCAGCAGCGACCTAGAGGCATCGCGCGCCGTCTCCTGTGCCGCCGCGAGCAACAACGCCAACAGAACAACTACCGGTGGAAACCACACAGTGTAGCGACGCATGTTTCCCTCCCACCCGAGAGCCGCCCCGCTGCGGCCAGCTCGTGCGCAGTCTAGTGCGTCAACCGCAGCAAGGCAAACGAGTGTGCTCGTCCCCTACATTAGTGAACACTGTGCCGGCTCGCTCGCTACGTCCTACGCCGGGGGAGGGGGTAGTAACCCCCTAGTGACACTTCGATAGCTTGCTGACGCCCGCCGGCCACACAAGATGTACCCCCCCGGGGGTAGATAAAATCAGCTAAATTGTTGAAAACACTCACCTTTTATCCAGTCCCTATCCAGCCGCAATCCAGGTGGAATCCACTTCCATCCTCAATCCTCTCTCTGGCTCCTGCCTGCCGAAGCCCCGGGGCAGTCCTTGCCCAGCTCTCTCCTTCCTTACCTCATTCGCTCCCGCCTGTCTAATAACCGTGAACACGATGAACACCATGAACACGATGAACTTTTTGAGAACCTTTCCCCAAATGGAACCAATGCCGCCTCCGAGCGCCACCTTGCCACCGGGGGCCGAGTAGGGGGTTGATTCAGCGGAGCCGTGGAAGGGTTCCGCAACGCCCCTCCAGTTTGCCTCAAAGGAGTAGAATGGGTAGCGGGCTCTGAGCACGGGGAGCGCAGCGAT
>JBHIAG010000140.1:0-3501 GCA_046758465.1 Terriglobia bacterium
CGCACATACTTACGCGTCATGATGGCCAACGCCGTTGTAGCAACCGCGGTGACTATCATTGCCAGGGCACTTACTGCCATGAAGGCGACGCTCCAGAAGGTGGGGATCATCTGTACTATGACTTCCTGCGTCAGTGGTTGCGTTGTGGGCATTTTTCACCCCTAACCCGGCGTAGCCGGAACCAAACAGGTTTCTTCCCGTGTGTTCGTGATTCGTTTATCATGCGGCCATTCTTGAGTTTGCAGGGAGACTGCCATGCATACATTGACGGAACGATACGCCCGGCAGGTTGCTGGGGAACTGGAATGTCTGGACCGCGTCATCATCACCGGGACGTTGCCGACCATCTGCCACGCCGGCGGCATGACGTCCTTCCTCTTCGAGCAAGGAATCCGAATCTTCGACTACACCCAGTTCGCCGAACCGCTGCGAAACCGGATTCGCAAGAACGCCGAACGACTGGCTGCCGAAGCGGGCATCGAGATCGATTTCATCCGCAGGAAAAACTTCCGAAAGAAGGATCGCATCCAAGCCATCCTCGGCAAACGCGGCGATCACCCCGGCCTGGTCCACATCTTCTCGGCCATGGAGTCGTGCAACGCGTACAAGCCGTGGCACGACAAGAAAACCCACAGGACCTTTCTCAAGCCCACCAGCGGCAAGTGTCTCCACTACTACTTCTACTTCATCGACGCGCAGTTGGGCTTGTGCCACCTGCGTGTCCCGACGTGGTGTCCGTTCCGCCTCCAGTTCTACTTCAACGGCCATAACCATCTTGCCCGAAAGCTTGACGGACGCGGCATCGCTTACAACTTGCACGACAATGCCTTTACACAGATAGATGATTGGGACACCGCCCAGCGTTTGGCCGATGCGTTCGACGTCGAACAACTGCACCGGATCCTGGACCGCTATGCCGCACGGTTTTGTCCGGTGAACAAAGACTTCGGGCAGCGGTATCACTGGAGCATCATGCAGGCCGAGTGCGCCAGGGACATCGTCTTCAAGCGGATGGCAGACCTTCAGGCGGTGTACGAACACATTACCCGGACGGCGATTCACACCGTCAAGCCCGATCACGTCGCCACATTCCTCGGGCGAAAACTCCACCCCAACTATCTCGGGGAATTGGGCAACCACTACCACACCCGTATCGAGGGCACCTGCATCACGCATCACATGGGCAATAAGGCGGCCATCAAGATGTACGACAAGTTCGGGCGGATACTTCGCATCGAGACTAAGGTGAACGATGTGACTTTTTTCAAGCACTACCGAGAGGTAGAACACCGCGACGGCACGTCGACGATGGAGCAGGCGCCGATGCGAAAGACGATCTACAGCATCCCGACGCTGATGGGGCTTTGCCGGGCGGCTAACCGCCGATATCTGGAGTTCGTCTCGGATATCGACGACCCCGGTACGGGCCTCAAGAGCGTCCAGAAGATAGCCGCGCCCGCCAAGGCCAACGGACGCAGCGCACGAGGGTTCAACCTCTTTCAGAGGGATGACCATCGCTTGTTCGTTGCCATCGCGCGAGGGGAGTTCACCATCAGCGGGTTGACGAATCGCGCCTTGCGACGAGTGCTGCCGGACAAGACCGGGCGGCAGATCTCGTGGCTGCTCAGGCGTTTGCGTTTGCACGGATTGATCAAGAAGATTGGGCGCACGTACAAGTACTACCTGACGCGACTCGGGCGCCGCGTGATTGTCGCCGCGTTGAAACTGCGAGAATTTACGGTCGTTCCCGCACTCGCCCGCACCGCAACATAAGAAATTCCTGCGCATCTTGCGTCCAATTTCATTGATAAGGGACTAATACTACAGCGCCACGTAAGCTCAAGGAATCACGCTGCCCATGGCGATAACTCCTTCCAGGGACGCAATATGGAAGGAGAATCGACATGGATGCAAAACAGATTGCCAATATGGGTAAGGAAGTTACGAAATTCTTGGCTGAGTTCGACGACTGCTTCGGTCGCAGCCAGCCGCGGCAACACCTGCGAACGTATATTGGCGGCCAACTGTCTGACTTGCCCCGCAAGAGCGTAGAGCCGATCGCCTTGGCTGCGGGCGTGCCGCCTCGCACGCTGCAGAGGTTCCTCGCTTCGGTGCACTGGGACGATCGGCGCATGGTGGATCGCACCCAATGGATGGTCGCCCGCGATCACGCCCACCGCCAGGCTATCGGTGTTGTGGACGAAACGGGCAATCCAAAGAAGGGCAAGCACACCGCCGGCGTCCAGCGGCAATGGTGCGGCAACACCGGCAAGATCGACAACTGTCTCGTCAGCGTTCACCTCTCGTATGTCGCCGGCGACTTTCAGTGTCTGCTCGACAGTGACGTGTATTTGCCACAGCAGTGGGCAAACGATCCGGCTCGCCGCAAGGAGGCCGGCATTGGCGACGATGTGGAATACCGCAAGAAGACAACGATTGCGTTGGGCCAGATCCGCCGCGCGTTGGGCAACGGCATCCGCGTAGCCGCCTGGACGTTCGACGAATGGTATGGTCGCGACGGCGATTTCCTCGACGGGCTCGATGCCTTGGGCCAAAGCTACGTTGGCGAAGTGCCCTCGACGTTCACCGGCTGGTCGCACCAGCCGCAGGTATTGCAGACGCCGCGGTCGCAAGAGGGCCATAAACGCGGGCCAAAACGCCGATATCCCCGCTTGGCCCGAAAGGCGTTGGACCCCAGCCAGGTGCAGAATCTCGTGACCTACTCGCGTGCGTTCCAGAACCAGAAGTGGAAACGATTCAAGATCAAGGATGGCCAGAAGGGCCCGATAGTCTGGGAGGTCAAGTACGCACCGTTCTACCGCAGGCAGGGCGACAGCCGACTGCCCGGCCCAATGCATACGCTGATTGTTGCTCGTAACGTTTTGAATCCGGACAAAGTGAAATACTTTCTGTCGAACATGGTGCCGGGTGCCAACGGCGTATCGCTCGAATGGATGCTGTGGGTAGCCTTCTGTCGCTGGCCGGTCGAACGATGCTTTGAATTGGGCAAGCGGGATATGGGGATGGATCATTTTGAGACGCGATCGTGGCGGGCGATCCACCGGCACTTTTACATCACCCAGTTGAGCCTGCTGTTTTGTGCCCGTGTTCATCAACGCCTCAGAGAAAAAAACGATAGACAGTTTATACCTGACCGTCGAGCAGGTTCGCCACGCCGCCGACGTCTGGATGGCCTCCCACGATCTGCCGCGGCCATCCCGAAAGAAACGCTATCGAGAAGCCGCCAGACGAATCGCATATCATCAGGGACGGAACCAATGTGCTCGCATCTACCACACAAGAAGGACCGTTCGACAACTTCGCAACCTGGGCATCGAAGCCGATCAATTGAACTCGTGTATACCGGATAACCTATAACCATGTGGCGCTGTAGTATTAGTCGAGACGGCCAATCTAGCCCAAGTTACGGAGTTGGGAGGATTTTGGGCATGGTTCAGAAAGGGGCATTGGGGGGTAACAGTTTCGACAGGTCGGGTGTAT
>JBHIAG010000141.1:0-3372 GCA_046758465.1 Terriglobia bacterium
CCCCAGCTTGGAAGAGGTGCGGAGTTTACCCCGAGCGTAGTCGAGGGGCACCCGCCCGTCCGCAGGGGCGAGTCAACTCCCTCCCGCCAGCCGGCATCAAACCCAAGCAAGCCACGAACCACAGCGTTTGCGGCTGCGCAACAGTCGGCGCGCCGGCCACCCGTGGAAGCCGGGGAAGAAGAGCGAGGAGGGTTGCATGCGTCTGCGATGGTTCTTGCTTCTGCTCGCCGCGGGAGTCGCTGCCACTGCGTTCCTGCCGGCCGCGCCCACGGCGGTTTCCGCCAGCCCCCGCTGGCAGGTCCACGAACCGATTGTCCACTCCAACCTGGCGCTGTTCCCGGTCACCTCAGCGGCCGCACACAGCAGCGCCGCCTACATCACGCTTGACGATGGCTTGCGCGCGGGCGAGGTCGAAGTGAGGGAGCTCGGCGCCGGCCTCATCCGCCGCCGCCCCGGTATGCCCCGGCCCGACCGGGCGCGGGTGAACACCCTGGCGCTGGTCAACCACTCGCCGAAGGCCCTGCTGCTGCTGGCGGGCGAGATTGTCACCGGCGGCAAGCAGGACCGCGTCATCGCCAAAGACCGCCTCGTGCCCGCCGGCGCCGACCCGCTCCCGCTCGATGTCTTTTGCGTCGAACGCGGCCGCTGGCACGGCGCCTCCCTGGCCTTCACCGGCACGGGCTTGATGGCTGCACCCCGCGTCCGCGAAAAGGCAGCGGTGGCGAAAACCCAGCAGGAAGTCTGGCTGGCGACCGACGCTGTGCGGGAAGGCGTGGTCGGCGGCGTCCCAACGGGGACCCTACGCGCCTCCACCAGCTACGCACAGTTGGAGCGTGCCCCCGCCTTGCGCCGCAAGATTGACCAGGCCAGCGCTGACCTGCAGCGCGAATACGAACGAGCCCTGCGGGGCGCGTTGCGGGGCAAGAACGTAGTCGGCGTGGTCGTGGCCATCAACGGCGAGGTGGTCTGGGCCGACTTGTTCGCCGACGCGAACCTCTTTGAGCGTTACTGGTCCAAACTACTGCGCAGCTACGTGGTCGAGGCGCTGAGCCTTCCCGTGCTCGAGCACGCCCGCGCCGCCCGCGCCGACGCCGAGCGCTTCCTCGACCAGCAGCAGGGCAGGCAAATCATCGAGGTGGAGCCGGACGAGTATCGCCTGCGGCAGATTGACCACCCGCGCTACACCGTCTTCGAACTGATCTCCCTGTTAGAGCAGGGCGAGCCGCTGCTGCACTTCAGCAAGCTGCGCAAAAACACGATCCCCTCACGCAAGCCCCGCCCGCGGCCCCTGCCCCTGCCCGTGCCGCAACCGCCCCGCTAGCCCCCCGCACGCCCCCCAGTCCGGAGGGGTAGGGCAGGGCCTTGTCGGAGCCCAGCGGAGATCCCGCGTTCTTTGCGGGGCGCCCTAGCGTCTCTGTCGATTCGGCGGCGCGTTCTCGGATTTTCTTTTTTCGCAAGCGGGTCATCCAGGACAACCTCCGTACCGGAGACGTGATACAATGGTGCAACTTTGACCTTGGGGGGAAAGAAGTATGGCTACTTACCGCAGAAGAAGGGATAGCGACACTTGGCACTTCTGTAAGAACTGCTCCAATTGGCCAACAACCAACTACGAGCAGCGTCCTGATAGGCGTGGTGGAGAGCTTTGCAATGAGTGCAAGGCAAAGCGCAGAAACAGCAACTGTCGACAGTAGCCACTAAGCAGGGCCTTCCTACCATGAAAAAGCTGGTAGTGCTAGTTATTATCCTTGCAAGTGGAAGCACTTCCTCTTTAGCCCAAGAACCCAAAAAACCGTGGGTGGACTTGCCATATTTAGGTTTTATTTCCAAAGACAACCCTCCTCACTACCAGATCATATTTGATTTCGCTATTGAACAATGGGAAAACGGAAAGCGAACCACCCATCGCTATCAACTGTGGTATCTGACATGTGAGTACCCCCCAACTTGGTATTGGCAGCGGAAGAATCAAACGCACTGCACCCTCGAACGAACAGTGATTGACAGATGGGATAGGCCGGACATCGGCTTACAGTCAGTGGTCACCGTGCACAGGCATGATACCGATGATGGAACTCTGGTACTTCGGCAAGTGGATTGGGAAAAGCGAATACTGGATTTCGGAGTCGTGTACCCGCTGGATCCAACGCCAACAGAAGTCAGGATTCGATTGAAATATAACGACAACAATATTTTCTTGGACTCATTCGAGGCAATGACGATACATAGAGGACTCTTTCCAGATATGAAGATGTCAGTCATTGAATACAAAATCCCAGAATATACCTACGCGATGGAAGTGCCCATCCAAATGAAAGGGTATAAGTCCGAGGAAGGCAAACGGCTAGATGAGGTGATTGCCTCTCTAGGTGAAAACGACCGCAGGATATGGTCGCGCCTGAAGGAGGATCCGCAGCTTCTTCCTATCCCCGACGAAAAGACACTCAGGAAGATTCTCCCTAGCTACGACCAAATGCTCAAGGAGAAGCGACAGCCGCCCCCCGTTGAATGGAGCAAGGTTGTCCGATTTATGCTTGATGCACTCCGAGAAAAGCTAGTACGTGCAGGGCTATCAGAGGATGCGCAGAGGAAGATACTAGATTTGTTTTCGGAAGAATTGCTGAAAGGGTGGATTCCACCAATCGGATAACACCAGTCCGCAAATACGCCCACCAAGTGGCCCGCCGAGTTTCTCACCTGCCCGGTGCTTTTCTGCGGGCGCGCCGGCCACCGGGCCCTGCGAATAGCTCGCTTGCCCTGAGCCCCGCCAGCTCCCGCAGAGCGGGACGGGCTTGCGGGATCGAAGGGCGTCTCGCCGGTGTTCTTTCCGGTTCAGCCCAGCGGCTTCGGCCGCTGGGAACGCCTAGGCAGAGTAGGCCCTTGCAGAGCTTCCGTCCCACGGGCCGAAGCCCGTGGGCTGAACTGTTTGTGTCTGGTGGCACCGGCCTCTGGCCGGTGATTGCGGGGCGCCGTGCAGCCTGCGGCTTAGCGGGGGCGCGAGCGGCGGTGGTAGTTGGGGTAGGCGGGCTTGTTGTGCCGCGGGGGTGGGTTCTGCCGCAATTCCTCCAGCACCACTTCCACGGCTTTCTCCAGTTGCGGGTCGCCGCCTGCGCGCCACGCCTTGGGATCGAGCTCGACCTCGATGTCCGGGTCTACGCCGTGGTTCTCGACGTCCCAGGTGCCGTCGGGATTCCAGAACGCCATGCGCGGCGCCGTCACGATTCCCCCGTCAATCAACTGCGGGTAGTCGTAAATACCCACCAGGCCGCCCCAGGTGCGCTTGCCAACCAGCTTGCCCACGCCCGCCCGGCGGAAGTACCACGGCAGGGCGTCGCCGCCCGAGCCGGCGAACTCGTTGATGATCATTACCTT
>JBHIAG010000142.1:0-3367 GCA_046758465.1 Terriglobia bacterium
TCGCGCGCGTCAAGCGCCGCGCCTATCGTGAGGAGACCTACTGGGGCCGGCCGATTCCCGGCTTTGGACCCGAATCCCGAAGCTTCGGGACGGGGCGCGCCGAGCTGCTCATCCTGGGACTCGCCCCGGCCGCCCACGGCGGCAACCGCACCGGACGCGTGTTCACCGGCGACCGCGCGGGCGACTTCCTCTTCGAGATGCTCTACCGCACTGGCTTCGCCAACCAGCCCACTTCGATTCACCGCGACGACGGGCTGCGGCTGCGCAACGCCTACGTCACCGCCACCCTCCGCTGCGCGCCGCCGAAAAACAAACCCCTGCCATCAGAAATCCTGAACTGCCGGCCCTATCTCGAAGCCGAACTCGACCTGGTGCGGCCGCGCGCGGTGCTGGCGCTGGGGCGGATCGCCTTTGACGGCTACCTGAAGCTTTTGCAGGAGCGCGGGGTGATTGAAAACCGGGCTGCCTACCAGTTTCGCCACGGCGCCAGCTACCAGCTTCCCGCCGAGCTGCCGCGCCTGTTTGCCGCCTACCATCCCAGCCAGCAGAATACGCAGACCGGCCGGCTCACTCCGGCAATGTTCCTGCGCGTGCTGCGCCAGATTCGCCGCTACCTCCGGACTCGTGACTCGTGATTCGTGACTTGTGACCCGTGGTAAGCAATTAAGCACGCCCTTGGAAAATGCTCCCCGAAGCCGGGACTTTCCCTCACCGGGTCGTGGCCGGCTTCCTCTTCAGCTCTACCACTACAACTTCAAACGGCTGGTCGCTCAGGTTCTCCCCTTGGTGGGTCACGGCTTCGCCCCAGCCCACGCCTCCTGCTTGCGAGCGACTCTCATCCGCCGTTCCATCGGGGTAGGTGTGTTTCACGTGCGCGTCCGTGAGCCAGACCCCCACCCGTGGCCGATGGGTGTGCAGTTTGCCCTGTTCGCGGGGACCATATCTGATCCGCAGCACGCGCACCTGGTCATTTTCAAACTCTACTTGGTAGTGTTTGGGGTCCACCTGGACAGGATCTCGCGCCGGGTCGAGGGCGAGCGGAGACGCGCCGGGCTGGGTCTTTATCTCCACCAAAATCAGTTCCAAGGGTTTGTGGTCCAAGTTTTCCGGCAGGTGTTTTCCTCTCTGGCCCCAAATGACCTGCCCGGCCTTCGCGTGAGCCTCTTCCGTCTTTCCATCGGGCAAGGTGAATTTGACGTGGACATCTGTCAGGAAAATCTCCACACCCGGAAGATGCTCGTGCATCACCGACTTCTCGTGCGGGCCGTAGCTGATGCGCAGGACCCGCACCTGGTCATTCTCGAACTCCAGTTTGTAGTGCTTCGGATCTACCGTGACGGGGTCTTGGGCCATCGCGGTTGAGACCGCGAGGCACAACGCGACCATCAGAAACAAGACTCGACACATGTCCGCCTCCTTGGACTCCCGATAGGGTAAGGGTGGAGAGATGATGTGTCCGAACCTTAGGGGTGTCAAGCGGCAAACTCCCCTCGACTGCGCTCGGGGCGAGCAGGGCAAGCCCTTCGGCAAGCTCAGGGTAAACAAGGCCTTCCCCTACCCGAGCACTCCGGGGTGGGGACGGACGGGGGCGGTGCGCGGGGTGAGGGGTTGAGCTTCGGGGCGGCGGAGCTGGTGGGCGAGCTGCGCCAGGACGTCGCGGAGTTCGCGTTGTTGAGCAGCGTGCAGAGGCCCACGCCGGGCGCGCACTTCACCCCAGCGCTTCGCTGCTTGCGCTGCTGCGCTCCATCCCGCGAAGCGGGACCAGCGGCCACTGAAGGGAGTGACGAATAACTTCAGCAGTAAGAAAAAGCCATGGGTGGCGAGGTGGGTGGTTGTGTCGAGGTGGAGCCAGTGGGCGAGCAGACGGTTGCGCTCATAGATGGCGTTGACGCGGCGGCGCTGTCGGGAAGTTTCGGGACGGGGGGCGATGGTGGAAGCGAACTGGTGCCAGACGGCGCTGCGCGGCTCGTAGTGCACCTGGTAGCCGCGCTTCCAGGCCCGTAGCGACAGCTCGACATCCTCCCAGCCGAAGGGCGCGAATAGTTCATCGAAGCCACCCAGGGCGAGGAACTTCTCGCGGTCGAACATTGAGGAGCCGCCACTGGCGTACAGCGTGAGCCAGGGCGCGGCGAAGTGCGCAGCCCCCGCCGTCGGCGGGGCAGGGACGAAGTAGCGGCGGTGGATGGCGAGGAAGCCGCGGCGGAATTCGCCCACCTGCCCGGCACCGCTGAGCACGCCGGTCGCGTAGTCATAGACCTGGCTGGCCACAGCAAACACGCGTGGGTCTTCAAAGTGGGGCGCCAGCGGCGGCAAACTGGCCGGCTCCAGCGCCACGTCGTTGTTGACGAGATAGACCAAGCGGTAGCGCGCCGCTCGGACGCCGCGGTTCGCCGTGGGCGCAAATCCTTGCCGGTTTTCACTCGCCTCGAAACGCACCTGGGGAAAACACGCGACCAGCCAGGTGAGCGTAGCGTCGCTGCTGGCGTCGTCGGCGATCAGCACTTCAGTGGGCGCGCGGCAGGCGGCTTCAAAGGCGGCCGCGGCTTCGACGACGCTCGGCAGGAATTTCTCCAGCAGCGCGCGACCATTCCAACTCGGAATGACGACGCTGAGCCCTTCAGGGAGAGTCCCGCCAGCGGCGGGAGCAAGTCCAGGGGCGCTGGTGTGGTTCGCCATCATGCGGACGCCGTGGTCCCCGTCCGTACGGACGGGGCAGGGGGGCGCTCGGCGCAGACGGCGAGATGCGAGCCGCCGGCAAAGCGCGTCGAGACCCGTTCCCAGGGATGGAGAAACGGTTTCAGCAGATAGTAGCGCACGCGACCTGCGCGCGGCCCGTAGCGGCGCGTCATGCGGTTGAGCAGGCTATGCTTGAGCGCGTGGTAGTTTTCTTGTCCGAAGCGGTCTTCGAGCACGCGCACGCGGAAGCCGGCGGCTTCCAGCAGCTTCGTCAGTGTCGCGGGTGTGAAGTGATACAAGTGGTGGGGAAGCGAGAGCGCATACCAGTCCTCGCGAAAATGTCGCGCCTGATAGCTGGCGAAGTTCGGCAGGCTCAGCAATACGAGCCCGCCCGGACGCAGCCGGCGGAAGGCCGCTTCGAGCGCCGCGCGCGGGTTCGCGAGGTGCTCGAGCACGTCCCAGAAGGTAATGACGTCCAAGGGCTCGCGTGGCAGCCCCGAAGCTTCGGGGGCGGCGGTGAGTTCGCCGCGGACGATGCGGTCGGCGCCGAGCCGGCTGGCCGCTTCCTGGTAGGGAAGCGGCATCGCTTCGAGCCCGTAGCGCTCCCAGCGCGCCGGGTCAAGCGCGAGCAGGAAGAGTCCCATCCCGCAGCCGACATCTAAAACACTGAGCTTTTCATTCCTTACGTGAT
>JBHIAG010000143.1:0-3283 GCA_046758465.1 Terriglobia bacterium
GATGGTGGGCGTAGGTGGATTCGAACCACCGACCTCACCCTTATCAGGGGTGCGCTCTAACCAACTGAGCTATACGCCCATCTCTTCCGCCATTATATCCAGGCCCCGACCCTCGCGTCCACTCGGGCTTGTGGTGTTCTTTCCCTTGCCGTTCGATTTGCTGCAGTGCACCACAACGCGGCTGCAGGTAGCTGCCAGGATAAGGGTTTCGCGAAAGGAACCGGGGTGTTACTTTATTCGTAGCCAATGGGTAGGGACGCAGTGAGTCACCCACGCAAGGATTCGTAAACGGTTCATTCGGGAGGTCTCATCATGACTAGGAAACAGTTGAGCGGGCTGGTTGCGATTGTAATTTTTGCGGCGAGCCTGGCGCTCGCCCAACCCGAGAGGCCGCTGCTGCTGCGGCAACCGACGGTGAGCCGGACGCACGTGGTGTTTGTGTTCGCCGACGATCTGTGGATCGTGGACCGCGCCGGCGGCCAAGCGCGGCGCTTGACGACCCACGTGGGCGGGGAGAGCAATCCGCAGTTCTCGCCGGATGGCTCGCTGGTTGCTTTCACCGGGAACTATGACGGCAATACAGATGTTTTTGTCGTCCCGGCGATGGGCGGTGTGCCCCGCCGCTTGACTTACCATCCCGGAGTGGACGTTGCGGTCGGCTGGACGCCCGATGGGAAACAAGTGCTCTTTCGCTCCGGGCGCAATTCCTATGCCCCGTCTCCCTTCGGCGTCGTGCGACTCTTTAGCGTCCCGAGCGCGAGCGGGTTGCCGACTGAGGTGCCGCTGCCGCTGGCTAGGCAGGGTTCCTATTCGCCCGATGGGTCGCAGCTCGCCTACGTGCCGTTGCCGGGGGCGTTTCAGGTGTGGAAGCGCTATCGCGGCGGCATGGCGTCGGCCATCTGGCTCGCCGACCTAGCGGATTCCAGCATCCAGAAGCTGCCGCGCGAGGACTGGAACGACTTCAACCCCATGTGGGTGGGCGACAAGATCTATTTCCTTTCCGACCGCACCGGCAGGGTGACGCTGTTCGCCTACGACACGAAGACGAAGCAGATTCGGCAGGTGATTCGCAACCGGGGCCTCGACATCAAGTCGGCCGCGGCCGGCCCGGACGTGATTGTCTACGAGCAGTTCGGGTCTCTTCACCTGTACGAGTTGGCGTCGGGCCGGACGCGGAAGCTGGAAGTTCGCGTGGCGGGTGATCTCCCTTCGGTGCGACCCCGCTACGTCAAGGTGGGCGAGAAGGTTGTGAGCGCGCGGCTTTCGCCCACGGGCAAGCGTGCCGTGTTTGAAGCCCGGGGAGAAATTATGACCGTACCGGCCGAGAAGGGCGACATCCGCAACCTGACGGAGACCTCCGGGGTGGCGGAGCGCAACCCGGCCTGGTCGCCCGACGGGAAGTGGATTGCCTACTTTTCGGACGCCTCCGGCGAGTATCAACTCCACTTGCAGGAGCAGAGTGGGCTGGGCGAGACGCGCACCATCAGCCTGGGCAACCCGCCCTCCTTCTTCTACCGGCCGGTGTGGTCGCCCGACAGCAAGAAGATCGCCTACACCGACAAGCGGCTGAACGTCTGGTATGTGGAGGTGGAGACGGGCAAGCGGGTGCGGGTGGACACGGATACCTACGATAGCCCCTTCCGGTCACTCGATCCGGTGTGGTCGCCCGATAGCCGCTGGCTGGCCTATAGCAAGCAGCTCCGCAGCCACCTGCGCGCGGTGTTCGTTTACTCGCTGGACACGGGCGCGAAGCAACAGGTGACCGACGGCATGAGCGACGCGCGCTTTGCCGCCTTCGACCGCGACGGCAACTACCTCTACTTCACGGCTAGCACCGACGTCGGCCCGACCACCGGCTGGCTCGACATGTCCAGCGTCAACCGGCCGGTGACGCGCAGCGTCTACCTGGTGGTGCTGGGCAAGGATGAGCCCTCACCGCTGGCGCCGGAAAGCGACGAAGAGGAAGTGAAGGAGGAGAAGAAGGAAGAGGAGAAAGAAGCGGCTGGGGGCGAAAAGCCGGACCAAGAGAAGAAGGCAAAGAAAGAAGAAGTGATGGTGCGCATTGACTTCGAGAACCTTGACCAGCGCATCCTGGCGCTGCCGATTCCGGCGCGCAACTATACGGGCCTGCTGGCGGGCACAGCCGGGACCCTGTATTTGCTCGAAGGGCCAAAGGTTGCTCAGTTATTTGCTCCCAGGCAGCAGACGCTGCACAAGTTCGACCTGAAGAAGCGCAAGACGCAAAAGTTACTGGAGGGGATCAGTGCGTTTGCGCTTTCACACGACGGCGAAAAGATGCTTTACCGGAAAGGCAAGCGGTGGGCCATCGTCGCGGCGGCCAAACCGCCCAAACCGGGTGAGGGGGCGCTCAAGCTGGACAAGATGGAGGTGCGCGTAGAGCCGCGCGCCGAGTGGCGCCAGATGTACCAGGAGGTATGGCGGATCGAGCGCGATTTCCTCTACGACCCCGGCGCGCACGGCCTGGACCTGAAGGCGGCCGAGCGCAGGCATGCCGTGTATCTGGACAAGTTGGGCAGCCGCGCCGACTTGAATTACCTGTTCGCAGAAATGCTGGGCAATCTCGTCCTGGGCCATACCTTCGTGGGCGGAGGTGACACCCCGGAGGTCAAGAAGGTGCCAGGCGGTTTGCTGGGGGCCGACTACGTGATCGAGCAGGGTCGCTACCGCTTCGCTCGGGTCTATCACGGGGAGAACTGGAACCCGAAGTTGCGGGCGCCGCTGACACAGCCGGGCGTGAACGTCCAGGCCGGTGAGTACTTGCTGGCGGTGAACGGGCGCGAGGTGCGCGGCTCGGACAACATCTACAGCTTCTTCGAGAACACCGCGGACAAGCAGGTCGTGCTCAAGGTGGGGCCGAACCCGGACGGCACCGACGCCCGCGAGGTGACGGTGGTACCCGTGCGCAGCGAGACCGCGCTGCGCCACCGCGCCTGGATTGACGCGAATCGCCGCAAGGTCGAGGCGATGAGCGGCGGGCGCGTGGGCTACGTCTACTTGCCGAACACCGGCGGTGGCGGCTACACCTCCTTCAACCGCTACTACTTTGCGCAGCTCGGCAAGCAGGCCATGGTCGTAGACGAACGCTTCAACGGCGGTGGCCTGGCAGCCGACTACATTGTGGACTACATGCGGCGCCCGCTGATGAACTACTGGACCACGCGCGAGGGCAACGACTTCACCACTCCGCTCGGTTCGGTCTTCGGCCCCAAGGTAATGATCATCAACGAGTTCGCCGGCTCGGGCGGCGACGCCCTGCCGTGGT
>JBHIAG010000144.1:0-3248 GCA_046758465.1 Terriglobia bacterium
AAGCGGAGGCAGAGGGGGCAAGGGAGGCAGGGGAGTATGGGTAGGGCAAGGCCTTGCGCCTTGGCGCTAGGCCGGCAGGGGACCCGCGGGTGCTGAGCCTGCCCGAGGCAGGCGGGCACCGCTTCCAAGCTGGCTAGCTTTTGTGCGGCATCCGAAGTGAAGGTGAAGGTGTTTACCCGTCCTTCTTCCTGGGCTCCGAATCGCTGGCACAGGCCTACGAACGGCAAGGCGACATCCAGAGAGCCCTTCAGGTGTTGGAGGGGGTTTCGCAACAAAAGGCGGCGGTATACCCGTTGCCTGGACTGACGGGAATGTTCTGGATGAGAACGCAGGTGCAACTGGCAGAGCTCTACCGGAAAGTGGGGCGAGAGCAGGAGGCTCAAGAGATCGAAGCTGAGCTGGTGAAGCTGCTGGCCCACGCTGATGACGATCATCCCGTGCTCCGCCAACTCAAGCGCACCCAGGACGTAGCGGTCGCGCAGTCGTCCCACTAGCTGCCCGCAGAGCACAGAAGAGAGAAAACAGAAAATAGAAAAGGGAAAGCAGGGGGTGGTGGTGGGCAGGGGTGAGCGCACCCGCCCCGATAGCTATCGGGGCTAGCCGCCCCCTTGCTGGTCGGCGAACTACGTTTGCAGTAGGGCCGGGGTGTTCGCGCCAAGTGCCTTAGGCCATCCGGGGGGGGGAGACAAGCCGGGGGCTGCGGGGGGATGCGCTCCGCCGCGAAGATGGTGCGGCGTAGAGCGGGGAAGCCGCGTCGTGTCGCGCTGAAACCGCGTTGTACCGCGCGGTAGGTTTCGTACCGTGGGGTAGCGTTTCGTACCGCGCTCTACCCGCTTGTACCATGTTGTCGCACCCCCTCTGGGTGACGAGCAGCCTGGTGCGCGGCGAGCGCGTCGAGGGCAAAGCGGATGGCCTGGCGGAAGTAGTCAGCCGGGTTAGGCTGGAAGTCGTCGTCGGCGCCCAGCAGCGCGCGCTCGGAAAATTCGATTTGCGTGTTGATGATGTGGGTAACGCCCGCGCGCGCCACCTCAGCGAGATTTTCGCGCCTCCAGAGGCCACCGCCCACCGCGAGGCAGGCTGTGATCCAACTGATGTCAACCATCACACGGGTGGCGGGCTCGCGCGCAATCCGTCGTGCGCAGCCTCGCGCGCGGAGGCCCCGAAGCTTCGGGGCGGTGGCTAGCGCCGCCGCCGCTTCCCCCTACGGGCGCGGCGCCTGACTCGGCTCCGCGTCCGCCGGGGCCGCGCACGTTTCTTGGCACGCCGCTTTGGTCTAGCCTTACGCTTTGGCCTGGCCTTGCGCTTCCGCTTCGGTTTCGGCTTAGGTGGCGGCGGCGGAGGTGGCGGAGGCGGCGGGGCATAACGAGGCGGTCCCACGGGCTCTCGCTCACCCACCACCTCTTCCTCTTCAGGGTGGGCTTCCTCTTCCCTCTCGTAGCCTGGCTCTTTTTCCTCTTCGCCCGGTAGCGGCTCGGCGTAGTCTTCGTCGTGCTCTCGCTGGGCGTAGAGTTCGTCCGCTGACATAGCGCCCTCCTTCGACCCTAACAAGCCTGGCAATTCGTTCCAAACCCAGTGCGCACAAACGCGGGGCATTTAAGAACAGCGATAGGCCTTTGTCAAGCTGGCCTGCGCAGGGGTAGGGGAAGCCGCGGGGGGGTTGAAATTGAGCTAGTCCGGGATGACCAGGCGGTCATCGGCGCGCAGGGTACGGTGGGCGAGGAAGCGGTTGGCGCGGCGCAGCGCCCCCACTGTGGTCTGGTAGCGGCGGGCCAAGCCCCAGAGGGTCTCGCCGCGCCGCACGCGGTGGATGGTCTTCTCATTCGCGGCCCGCTCAGTGCGCCCCGGAGCCCTGCCCGTGAGCCGGCGCGCTACCCGCACGCTGCGCGTGGGCGGAACCAGCAGCACCTGGCCGGGGTGAATGAACTTCCGCAGGCTGATGGCGTTGACCGCAGCGATGGCGACGGCCGAGCTGCCGTAGCGCGCCGCAATCCCCGACAGCGTATCGCCCCGCCGCACGCGATGCCGCGACCACAGCACCCGCTGGTCCTCGGGCAGGCGCGGCAGCGCCGCGCGCACGACCTCGCCCGTCCCGGCCGGCACATAGAGGCGAAAGTCCGGCTGCAGCGGCGTGACGTTGTGCAGCAGGTGCGGGTTCAACCGCCGCAGCCTGCGCACGCTGACGCCGATCTCCTTGGCAATCAACCGCAAGTCAGTCGGCCGCGCCACCCCCACCGTCTCGACGCGCAAGGGCGGCTCGGGTTCGACCCGGAGGCCGTAGCGCTCGGAGTTCTTCGCCATCAGCGCCATCGCCAAAATGATAGGCACGAAGTTGCGCGTCTCGCGCGGCAGCGCCCGCCGCCGCCGCAACTCCCAGTAGTCGGTCTGGCCGGTGCGCCGGATCGCCCGCTGTACCCGTAGCGGGCCGGCGTTGTAGGCTGCCAGGGCCAGATACCAGTCGCCGAAACGCTGGTAGAGCTCACGCAGGTGTTGCGCAGCGGCGCGGGTAGCTTTTTCCGGGTCGCGCCGCTCGTCCACCCACCACCCCACCTGCAGGCCGTACTGCCGCGCGCGCGCCGCCATGAACTGCCAGAGTCCCGCCGCCCGCCGCCGCGAGCGTGCCGTGGGTCGGAAGCCGCTCTCCGCCTGCGCCACAAAAATCAAGTCCTGCGGCACGTCCTCCTCGGCCAGAATGCGCCCGATCATCTCGGCGTAGCGGCCGCCCCGGCGCAAACCCGCCTCCAGGATCCTTCGTCCCCGGCGGGTCTGGAAATAGTTCACCACGCTGAGCACCGGCTGGTTGACCACCAACGGCAGGTCGAAGGCCACCCCGGCCAGCTCGGGCGCCGCCAGCCGGGAAGATTCTGAAGCCGCAAACTCCATCGCCGCCAGCTCCTCCATCGCCGCTGCCGCCCCAGCGTCCCTATCGGCGGTGGCGACCAGCTCTTGAGCTGCGTCTTCAGCTTGCGCCGACCATGCCCAAAATTCCGCCGCAATCGCCGGCGCAGAGCGCGCCAGCCGCGGCAGTTCAACGGACTCAACCGGCGGCCCCGAAGCCTCGGGGGGTGGCGGCACGACACCCGCGCCGGTTCCGGCCCCGGCCCCGCGCCGGGCCGCGCAGCCCAGGCTGCTAAGAACCAGCACCAGGCTCAGTACCGTCAGCATCTGCTGCCGAATTGTCCACGACCTCAACAAACGCAAACTCTCCTCTTACGCTCTGCGGATGGTGGGATTTTCTCTTGCAGCCTGCC
>JBHIAG010000145.1:0-3241 GCA_046758465.1 Terriglobia bacterium
GGCCAATCATGAGGAAGGCACCCCGCTCGGTAGGAACATCTTAGGTCGCGCCCGCCGGCAAGTCAATGCGGGGGAAGCCACCGAGGCACCCTTCGACTTCGCTCAGGGCAAGCGGAGAACACAGAGAATGCACAGAGGTGATTGAAGGAGGGAGCTAGGGGAGAGCTTGGCTGAGGTGCTCGGTGAGGCGATGGAGGATGTGGAGCGGGTTGCGGGCTTGGGTGAGAGCGCGGCCGATGACGATGTAGTCAGCACCAGCGCGCAGGGCTGCGGCGGGGGTGGCGACGCGGGCCTGGCCAGCCAGTTTCTTGCGCCCCGGCAGGCGGATGCCGGGCGTGACAATGAGGAAATCCTTGTCCCGAAGCTTCGGGACACAGCGGATGGCGGCCACGTCGGTGGGCGCGGCGACAACGCCGTCGCAGCCCGCGCGCTGCGCGAGCCGGGCCAGGCGGATGACATTCTGCTGAACCGTTCCTTTCCAGCCAATGGCTTTGAGTTCGCGCTGGGCGAGGCTGGTGAGGAGGGTGACAGCGAGCAGGCGCGGGCGGCGGCCGGCCGGGACGTGGCGGTCAAGCGCCTGGCGAGCGGCGCGCAGCATTTGCGGGCCGCCGGCGGCGTGGACGTCAACCAGCGAGACGCCCAGCGCGGCGGCCTGGACACAGGCGGCCGCAACCACATGGGGGATGTCGTGGAACTTCAGGTCGAGGAAGACGCGCTCACCCAGTTCGACCAGGGCGCGGACGAACGAAGGCCCGGCGGCGGTGAAGAGCGGGCTGCCGACCTTGAACATTCCGACACCTCCGCTGAGCTGTCTGACCAGGCGCAGGGCTTCAGCCTTGGTCGGGACATCAAGGGCGACAATGATGCGTTGGCTGGCGGCGTCCGGTCCCGAAGCCTGCTTGCCTGCCCGTCCGGCAGGCGGGCGCAGGCAAGCTTCGGGATTCGGGACACTCTGGGCGGCGCGCATCGGTCGAGTGAGCGTCAAGGATTCCAGGACTCCTTTGCCAAGGGTTCGCCGCACGGGCGACGGGTGGAGTTTATCATCCCGAAGGTTGGGGAAGCGATGGGTCAAGCCTGCCTGCGGCAGGCAGGGTGTGTGCGAGGGAGGTAAGGCTTACGGAAGCGGCTCGGAGGTCAGAACCTCGACCTGCACCGACGCCAGACCCTGCTCGCGAAAACCCAGGATGTCGGCCGCGGCTTCCGAGACGTCAATGATGCGGTCTTCTGGCACGGGCCCCCAGTCGTTGATCAGCAGCAGCGTGCTGCGCTGGTTGTGCAGGTTGGTGACGCGGACGAGCGTGCCGGCACGCAAGGTGCGCGAGGCCGCGGTCAGGGCGTAGCGGTTGAAGGGCACACCGCTGGCCGTCGGCCGGCCGTGGAAGTACGGGCCGTACCAACTGGCTTTCCCGATGTCAACCTGAGCGGTATGCAGGGCGAACTGCCAGGCGGGAACGTCGGCCATGGGGGCGCCCAGCTCAGCGGACGCCACCAGCAGCCAGGCGGCCACCAGCAGCATCACCCCACCTCCCAGCGCAACGGCCACAGGCATCCGAATGGATGCCCGTATTCGCGCCTTACTCATTTCGCCTCCGTCCCGAAACTTCGGGAAACCCATCAGTTACGCACATCGTTTGCGTCGCAACGTTCACTACAGGATTTGATGAGTGGCGGCGCGCCTGCGGTTAGGCGAAAATTTAGCAGAAACCTGCCCCGAATGCAAGCAGTTTTTCGCTGGCTCTTCGCCTTTTTAGTCAGCCTGGAAGGTTCCGATGAGGTCTGCGATGCGGGCTATCTTGTTGGCGAGGCAATAATTACGTAGCTCGGCCACGATGCGCACCGAGGCGGCAGGTTCGACGAAATTCGCTGTCCCTACCTGCACGGCGCGGGCGCCGGCTACCAAGAATTCCAGCGCGTCGGTGCCGCTGGAAATTCCGCCCACCCCGATCACCGGGATCGAGACCGCACGCGCCGCTTGCCAGACCATGCGCAGCGCAACGGGTTTGATGGCGGGGCCGGAAAGTCCGCCGGTGACGTGGCCCAGCTTGGAGCGGCGGCTCTGGACGTCAATCGCCATCCCCAGCAAGGTGTTGATGAGCGTGAGGGCGTCGGCGCCGGCAGCCTCCGCGATGCGGGCAAATGCGGCGATGTCGCCCACGTTGGGCGACAGCTTGACAATTAGTGGCCGGCGCGCCGCGCGCTTGGCCGCTGCCACTACTTCGCGCAGCAGCTCCGGGTCGGTCCCAAACTGCATTCCACCGCGCTTGGTGTTCGGCGAGGAAACGTTCAACTCGTAGGCCGCCACGCCCTCGGCCCGGTTCAACTGCTCGATGACTGCGACGTACTCCTCGGTCGCGCGCCCGAAGACGTTGGCGACGATGGCGGTGTCATAGCGCCGCAACTCCGGCAGCTTCTCGGCGATGAACCGCGCCACCCCGAGGTTCTGCAACCCCACCGCGTTCAGCATCCCCGCCGGCGTCTCCACCAGCCGCGGGGCCGGCAGACCGTCCATCGGCTCCGCCGACAACCCCTTGACCACCAGCCCGCCCAGTTGGTTCAAATCCACCAACCCGGCGAACTCCACCCCGTAGCCAAACGTCCCCGAGGCCGCCAGCACCGGATTCTTCAGCCGCATCCCGGCCACGGTTACGCTCAGGTCTACCGAGGGTGTCATCGTAGCCTACCGTCTACGAATGGGGTGACTGGCGTCGGCATCCGGGTGGATGGTGGAGGCATGGCACCGGATCGCGTCGCATCGCGCCGGTTCGCGTCGGAAAGGCTCTGATTGGGTCGCACTGGCTTGCCTTGAGCGCGGCCAGGGGAGCGAAGCCGAAGCAAGCGAAGCCAACAGGCTGCTGCCTCGGGCAAGTTCCCCTTCGCAGCCCGCCGCCGCAACGTCTTCTCTGCCTCCTCTGCCTCCTTTGCTTCCTCTGGTTCCTCCCGGCGCAGCGCCTCCCGCAGCACCCGCCCCGTGGCCCCCGCCGGCGCCCGAATCCCCAGCGCCGCCGCCAATGTCGGCACCAGGTCGGCCGGCGTCACCCGCGCAGTGTACACCCCGGCACGAAACGCCGCCCCAAACAATATCAGCGGCACGTGGGTATCATAGCTATGGGGTGTCCCGTGCGTGGTCTCGCCGCGCGCGAAGCCAAGCAACGCAAACGGCTCCAGCAACAGCCTGAGATCCGCCACCCGACCCGGGTACTGGCTCAACTCAAACGCCTCGGCATACCCCTCGGGCAAGCCC
>JBHIAG010000146.1:0-3124 GCA_046758465.1 Terriglobia bacterium
CGCCCTCTACCGCCAGTACGTCGCCGAAGGGCGCCTGCGCGAGACCGACTGGAGCAAGTACAGCTTCGGCAACGTCACCTTTCTCCCCAAAAACATGACCGAGCACGAGCTGAAGCAGGCCATGATCTACGCCTATTGTGAGTTCTACAATTGGAAGTCGGCCTGGCAGCGGCTCGCCTGGCACAAGCTCTTCCGCTTTCCCTACGGGCCCCAGGGCTTCCGCTTCCCCCTCCACATCTCCCCTATGGTCTACTGGGCTGGCAACCTCGGCATCAGCCGCCTGGTGCAGTACCATTTCAAGCACGGGGAGACCACACGCGCAGTCGGCGCCCCCGAAACTGAATTTGAACGGATGCGCCGCGAACCAGGGCAACTGGCGGAGCTGCCGCCACTGCTCGGCGCGCGCGACCCGGATAGCGTGCCCGGCGCCGGCGAGCTGCTCATCCTCAACCCGAACCCGCCTGCCGCTCGGGCAGGCACCGTGGACCGCCCCCCCCTGGCCCCAGCCCCGGCGAGCGGCCGCCCGCCTGGCCTCGACCAACCCTCCCCCGCCGACGACTAGCCCGTCGCCGGCGCGAAAACTACACTCTGGAAGAGGTGCTTGCCCTGAGCGAAGTCGAAGGGCGGAGTTTACCCCGAGCGTAGTCGAGGGGCACCCGCAACGGTCGAATCAACCAGTCAACCAATAAACCCATCAACCAATCACAGGATGGGTTCCGTCCAGTTCTCGAGGGCGTCCTTCAGCTTGCGCAGGAACTGATGCGCCACCGCCCCGTCCACCACCCGGTGGTCGTAGCTCAGCGTCAGATAGACCATCGAGCGGATGGCGATGGCGTCGTTTCGCACCACCGGCCGCTTCTGGATCGCCCCCAGCCCCAGGATAGCGACGTTGGGCTGGTTGATGACCCCCAGCCCCATCAGCCCGCCAAACACCCCGGGATTGGTGATGGCAAAGGTGGAGTGCTGGATCTCCTCCAGCTTCAGCTTCTTCGTCCGCGCCCGCTCGGCCAGCTCGTTCACCGCGCGCTGCAAGCCGAGAAAGCTCTTCTCGTCGGCGGCCTTGATGACCGGCACGATCAGCCCCCACTCCAGCGCCACCGCGATGCCGATGTTGATGTCCTTGTGCAGCACGATGTTCGTGCCGTCCACCGAGGCGTTCACCGTCGGAAACGCCCGCAGCCCTTCGACGCAGGCGCGAATGAAGAACGTCATAAAGGTCAGCTTGGTTTCCTTCTGCCGCTCGAACTCCGCCTTCAGCCGCTCGCGCAACGCTACAATCCCGCTGACGTCGGCCTCGTCCACCGAGTAGACGTGCGGCGACACCCGCTTCGACATCACCATGTGCTCGGCGATGCTCCGGCGCATCGCCGTCATCGGCGCGACCTCGTAGCGGCCGAAGTAGAGCCGCTCGCGCGGCACGCCTACTTCCAGCGCCGCCGGTTTACCCGCCGGAGCTTCAGCGTAGGCAGGCACCCCGCTCTCGATGGCGCGCAGCATGTCCTGTTTCGTGATGCGCCCGCCCGCGCCCGTGCCGGGCACTTGCCGCAGATCAATGTTGTGCTCCTTTGCCAGCCGTCGCACCAGCGGCGAGCTGCGAATGCCGAGCGCGCGCAACGCGCCCGGAGCAAACGGCGGCGCGCCGCCAATCGCCGCGGGCGGCATCCCTGCCGGTTTTGGCTGTGTCTCGGCTCTCGGTGGTGCTGCCACCTCAAGCTTTGGCTCCTTTTGGGGCGGTGGGGCTTCAGGTGAAACCGGCGGGGCCAGCTTGGCCTCCTCCTTGGGGACAGGCACGGGTGCGGCTCGCTCTGCGGGACCGCCGTCCTCGATGATGGCGACCACCGTGTTGATTTCCACCGTCATCCCTTCGGTGACTTTGATCTCTTTCAGCGTGCCCGCAGCGGGCGCCGGGATCTCGGCGTCCACCTTGTCGGTGGAGATTTCAAACAGCGGCTCGTCCCGCTTCACCTTCTCGCCGACCTTCTTGAGCCACTTCGTCACCGTGCCCTCAAAGATCGACTCGCCCATCTGCGGCATCACCACCTTCACCGGCATCGCTCACTCCTTAAATCGAAACTCGGAAACCGGATTCCGCCCACCCTCCCACGGGCCAAAGCCCGTGGGCTGAACGAGTGTTTCTCTGTTCCCTCAACTGTTCAGCCAGCGGCTTCCGCCGCGGGGCAAAGCTCTCAGTAGCGTGCCAGGTCGCGGGCGGCCGCAACCACCTTCTCCACGTTGGGCAGAAAGCCCGCCTCCAGCGGCGGCGAGTAGGGCACCGGCGTGTCGGGCGCAGTGACACGCAGCAGCGGCGCGTCGAGCTCCTCAAACGCCTCCTCCATCACAATCGCCGCAATCTCGCCCGCAATCCCGCCCGTGCGCGTGTCCTCGTGCACGACCAGCAGCTTGTTGGTCTTGCGCAGGGAAGCGAGAATCGTCTCCTTATCAAGCGGCAGCAGCGTGCGCAGGTCAATGACCTCGCACGCGAGCCCGTCCTCCGCCGACAACTTCTCGGCTGCCTCGAGGCAGGTGTGCAGCATCGCCGCATAGCTCACCAGCGTCAGGTCCTTGCCTTCACGCCGCACCGCCGCCTGCCCCAGCGGCACAATATAGTCATCCTCCGGCACCTCTTCCTTGATGCGCCGGTAGAGGAACTTGTGCTCGAAGAAGAGCACGGGGTTGGGGTCGCGCACCGCGGCCTTGATCAACCCCTTGGCATCGTAGGCCGTCGCCGGGCAAACCACCTTCAGCCCCGGCGTGTGCACGAAGTACATCTCCGGGTTCTGCGAGTGGAACGGCCCCCCGTGCACCCCACCGCCCGACGGTCCGCGAATCACAAGCGGCACCGGCGCCCTCCAGCGGTAGTGGCTCTTGGCGACGAAGTTGGTGATCTGGTTGAAGCAGCAAGCGATGAAGTCAATAAACTGCAACTCGGCCACCGGCCGCAGCCCCAGATAGCCCATCCCGACCGCCGCGCCCACGATGGCGCTCTCCGAGATGGGCGTGTCCATCACCCGCTCCGGGCCGAAGTGCGCGAGAAAGCCGTCGGTGACTTTGAACGCCCCGCCATAGACGCCGATGTCTTCCCCCAGCATCACCACCGCCGGGTCGCGCTCCATCTCCTCCCACA
>JBHIAG010000147.1:0-3086 GCA_046758465.1 Terriglobia bacterium
GCTCCAGTCGGTCTCGCGCAGGCGCCCTTCGGCGACGTACTGGCGGTAGAGGGCGGTGCCGGGCAGCGGCGTCTGGATGCAGAACTGAGCGAATTCGAGCTTGGCCTCCTTGATCACCTGCACGGTTTCTTGGAGTGATTCCCGGGTATCGCTGTCGAGACCCAAGACAAAGGCGCCCCAGATGGCGATCTGTTTCTCATGGAGGCGCTTGACAACGTCGAAAAAGCGCGCGCGCCAGTCGGCGGGCTTGCCAAGCTTTTTCAGGCCGGCGTTAGAAAAGGTTTCAAAGCCAATAAAGAGGATGGCGCAGCCGGCCGCGCGCGCCACTTCGAGCAGCTCCTCGTCCTGCGCGAGCAGCATGGTGGCCTGTCCGAACCAGCGGATTTTGAGCGGGGTGATGGTCTGGAAGAGTTCGCGGGCGTGCTTGCGGTGGCCGTTGATGATGTCATCGATGAATAAAACCCCGCGGTTGGGACCAAAAGAGCGGAGCTCCTCCTGCACCAGCTCCAGCGGCCGGAAGCGGTAGGAACGGCCGGCAGTGCGGCTGACGGAGCAAAAGTCGCAGTCGAAGGGACAGCCGCGCGCAGTCTCCACCGTCAGAGGAATCATGTAGTGGTCGAGCTTCAGCAGGTCGCGGCGGGGCGAGGGGCTGCCCTGCATATCGTAGAGGCGGTCGGCGCGGTAGAGTTTCTCGAGCTTGCCCTTGCGGTAGTCTTCCAGCAGACGCGGCCAGAGGTATTCGGCTTCGCCCACCACCACGGCGTCGGCGTGGGGCGCGGCCTCCTCGGGGCAGACGGTGACGTGCACCCCGCCCAGCACTACTGTTTTGCCGCGGGCGCGGAACTTGTCGGCGATCTGATAGGCGGCGGGCGCCATGTTGGTCATGGCGGTGATGCCGACGAGGTCGGCATCGGTGTCGAAGTCGAGGGGCTCAATGCATTCGTCCATGATCTGCACTTCGATGTCAGACGGCGTGTGCGCGGCCAGGATGGCCAGGTTCAGCGGCGGGACGACACCGCGCGCCCGGAAATTCATTTTTTTCGTCACCCAGGAAGCCCAGCGGGGAAAGGCGGGCACGCGGTACGAGTTGAAAGGGTTGTTGGGATTGATCAATAGGACTTTCATGGAGTCACGAGGCAAGTTATACCTCCTCCCCTGCCGCATTATTGAACTGCATTGCCCAGGAGAACTGTGGCTCCATTGTATGCTTTCCAAGGTAAAAGACAAGAAAAAATGCAGGGTGGGCGTGAAGGGCTGGGGAGGGAGAGAGCCTCGCGGAGGAGAGCGCTCAGGCGAGCTCCTGCCGGAGACGCTGGGCGAAGTTGGGGAGTTGGGCGACGGGGACGAGGGCGATGTGCTGCTCGGCGAGGATGCGGGCGGCAAGGTGAGCGGTTGCGGAGGGCTCGCCTACCTGCGCCCCGGCTCCGGTAGGTAAACTTTCGACGATGGCGGTGAATTCGGCGCTAAGTTTTTCCGCCACAAGGCGGGCGCGGACGCGTTCGGCGGTGTAGGCGAGGATTTTGGCGGCGTCCAGCTCGCGGGCGAGGGCGAGGGCGTGGAAGAAGCCGCGGGTAGAGTTGGTGCGGTAGCCGAAATCGAAGGCAAAGGGGTCGCCGGGCTGGGTGTAGGGGGCGACACGGAGGCGGCGCTCGAGGTGCGGGTGGCCGAGCAGGCCGGCGGTGCGCAGGACGGCATTGAGGCGGGCACGAATCCAGGCGCGGCTGCCTTCGACCAGGGTGGCCAGGCGGGTGGGGTAGCGGGGCTCGCGGACGTAGGTGTCGTAGAGGCGGTCGAGTTCGGCGTCGAAGTTGGCGGTGAGGACGCCTTTGGGGGCGCTGAATTCGAGCAGGTTGGAATAGTTCTGGAGGCGCTCGATATAGGCGTCGAGGCTGCCCGCGGGCGCGAAGCTTTCTTGCTCGAACTGCTCGCTGAGGCGGGCGAGGAGGTCGAGGTCGGCCCAGGGATGGAGGCGGCGGAGGCGGCGGAAGTCGTCGAGCAGGCGCGACTCCAGGCGTGGGGCGGCCGGGTCGTAGAGGAAGACGCCGAGGTTGATGAACTCGCCGCGGACGATGTTGGGGGTGTAGCGGAGGAGGAAGTATCGGCAAGTGCGTTCGGTGTCAGGCATGGTCACTACCTCCGTGATGTCCTTCCGAAGCTATCACCGGCCAGAGGCCGGTGCCAGCAAAAGTCGAAACTCGAAAACCGAAACTCGGGGTGAGTGGGTGGGGAAGTTGCGGAAGAGGCATAGTTAGTCTCTCCAGTTGGGGAAGGGTTGGCGCGAGCAGTGGCGGGTGGCGGTGATGAGTTCGCGCAGACGATGGCGGCGGCGGTCGAGTTGGGTGAGGAGGCGGTCGAGGGCGTCGCTGGCGCCGGCATACCAGTCGGGCGGGACGGCGGCGGCGGCTTCGTCGAGGACGCGCGGGGAGAGTTCTTGGAGGCGGGTCAAGTAGGGCTCCCAGCTCGCCCAGCCGGTGATGCGCTCATAGACGCGCGTGTGGGGGTAGAGGCCGCGCAAGGGGCTGTCGGGGAAATTCCACTCGCCGGCGTTGAAGCAGAAGCCCTGGTCAATCATGAGGACGCGGTAGCCGGTAGGGCGGAAGGGTTCGGCGACGAAGATGCCCTGGCGGCCGTTGGTGTTGCAGGTCCACTGGTCGAAGAGCAACATGCCGGCGAAGTCGGCGAGGTTGGCGACCGCGGCCAGGCGGTCGTCGGGGAGGAAGTCGTGGACGGCGACGCGGCCGGGCTCACCGGGGAAGCGCGACCCAAAATGGAACCCGGGGGAACACTTTTCGGGGCGGCCGCGCTGGAGAATGACCAATTCGGGGGTCAGCGCAATCAGTTCCGCCTCCACTTTCACCACCTCGGCACGGGCGACCGGCAGGCCGAGCGCGGTTGCCAGATAATAGCCGAGCATTTCATTGGCCAAAATGCGCAGATGTTGCGGATTGTTTTGGAATTTGACCACATAGTAGGCGGCGTCGTCGCAGCGCAGCAAGTGGGCCTGGGCTCCGCCGCGCATTTTGCGGATGTGTTCGACTGCCCGCCGCATGTCAGAACGTGACCCTTCGACTGCGCTCAGGGCAAGC
>JBHIAG010000148.1:0-3068 GCA_046758465.1 Terriglobia bacterium
TACTACCTGACGCGCACAGAAATCGCGATCCTGCGCCAGAACATGGACGCCATCGGGTGAGCATCAGCATAGTGGGTAACTCACGCGGCGCGGGTGAGGGGGCGTTGGGTCCAGAAGGTGTCCCACTGGCCGTTCAGCCAGACCGTACGCAGCGATAGCGTCGACTGGGCCCCCGCCAGCGACCAACGCATGCCGTTGCGTTTCATTCGCACGCCCACCACGTGCTTGCAGGCCGCCTCCACCCGCCCCGAGCCGATGTCCAAGTTCCGGGCCCGGAAGCGATTGTAGGCCAGGCGATGGCCCTGGTTCTGCACGTATGTGATCAGGCTCTGTAACGCCGCCCGCTTGCTCGCGGCCCGGGCCCGGGCCTGTTCTCCACGCAACGACCGCCGCAAACCTGCCAGGTCGCCTTCCCACAGCCGGGCTTTGTGGGCTGCCACCCAAGCGGCGGTGGCCGCCGTTCCCTCGCCGTGCAACGCCCGTCCGCAGGCCCACAGATGCTCCAGCACGTGGTACCAATCCACGATCTGCGTCGCTTCTTTGAGCAGACCCCCGATGTGATCCCAAATCCAGCGCGCTCCGTCAGCCAGCAGAACCACCTCCCGGGCTGACTCCAGCCCGCAGCGGCACGCCAACGCCCACACAAACCCCACGAACTGCGGGGCCTCTTCAAAGCGCACCGCATAACGGGCCTGCCGCCTGCCATCAGGCTCATCCCAGTAGCAGGTCACGCACTTGGCCTCATGCCAGCCGTCCTCCTGATGCACCATTGTGCCGTCCACCGCCACGTACAGGCGCTCGGGAGCCGCTTCGGCCACCGGTGTGTCCCACTGGCCGATCCGCTCGGCTTGTTGCGCCTCGGCGGCGGCCGCTACGGCGCCCACCCGCTCGGTCAAACGCTCAACGGTTGACGCGCTGAGCCGTTGACCGGTCAGCTCATACAGCAGCCGCGCCCCACCCGCGAAGGGCTCTGCGATCCCCACCAAGCTGGCCGCCTTGGCCAGCCCGACGCTCTCGGCGCCGTCGCCCAGCCCGACCTGTTCGTCGTAAGGCAAACACGAGGCCGCGCAGCTTGGGCAGCGGTAATACGCCCGCCGAATTCGCACCACGCCCAACAGCGTGGCCAGCGTCTTGGGGCGGTATTCGACGAACCGCCGCGTCCGGCCACAGTGGCAAGGCAGGCGCGGCCCCTGATAGCCCAAGCGGCGATCCGCCAGATGCAGCTCGATCACCCGGGCACCGATCTGGCGCATACGCTCCAGGACCACCTCTTCGACCTGCGTCACATCCTCGGAAAGCTCGGTCCCCTCGGCCAGCAGATGGGCAAGAACCTCTTTGGCGATTCGGGTATCATCCATGACGGCCCTCCTTGGCCAAAAGCTCGCTCGACACCAACCCAACGAGCTTATTGGAACCAAGTCCAGGGCCTCTGTCATTTACCCCTTAAGATGACGCTCACCCCGCCGCACACCAATCTACACCGACGCTCCCCTACCTGGGCCCGGATTACAAGGCACGCGGGACCGCTCGCTCCACGCCGTCTTGGCCGATATGACCGAGCGTGATCCGGCGGCGCGCTCCGCCGCACCTCGAGCGTAAGCGCGGGGCCAACTGGCTGCGAGAAACCCGTCGCTCGCGCTCCGGGTTCTGGCGGCCGACGCATGATCGCATAAAGTCGGATAGCAACCGTTGCGATACTGGACCTTGCGGCGCTCCTACCGGCCCATAAACACCCGCTTCTTAGGCCTCCGGATGGTTCTCTTGATCTCGCGACGCACGAATCTAAAGCTCCAGGTATGATCGGCGGAGTTTCCAACAGCACATTCGCGCTCCAGATGCAGCTTGCGAAGAACCTTCGCGAGCAGAATGAGGTCCTGAACCGTCTGGCGACCGGGCGGCGAATCAATTCCGGCAAGGATGATCCCGCCGGACTGATCGCGGCGACCCAGCTCGAAGCGGCGATCACCGCGCTCGATGCGGAGAGCCGCGCAATCGAACGAAACAATGCCAACGCGAACATCGCTGACGGACACGCGGCGCAGCTTTCGGCGATGATGAGTGAACTCCACGGCCTGGTCCTGGCCAGCGCGAACGCGGGGACGCTCAGCGACGCCGAGCTGGCAGCCAATCAGCTCCAGATTGACAACCTGACGGCGAGTATCCAGCGGTTTGCGCGGGACGCCGTTTCGAGCCTGGACGGAATCAACCTTCCCGACGGTGGCAACGCGCAGCTTGCCGAACAGTTGCGAAACGCGGCGAATTCGGTCGCGACACTGGCGAGCGGCGGCGCGAATGACCTGCGCAGCGGCAACTTTGAAGAGGTGCAGGCCGTGATCGAGGAGGCGACCACCGCGTTCGCCGAAGCACGCGGAACGATCGGCGCCTATCAGAAATACACACTGGAAGCACGGCAGAATTCACTGGCCGCGGAACGCGAGAATCTGACGGCAGCTCACAGCCGGATCGTCGACGCCGACTACGCCGAGGAAGTCAGCAACCTGGCGCGTTTGCGGGTGCTGACGGCGGCGAGCGTGCAGCTACTGAAGATTGCCAACCGTAACGCCGGTTTGACGCTCAGCTTGCTGTCTTAGCACCAGTAGTGCGGGTTCCCGCAAGGGGCAACCGCCGGCGCGGTTGTCGTCACAGCGCCGCCCGACCGGCGCGACTCTGACCCGCCGGTCCACTACAGGCTCCGATCCAAGCGTCGATATTGAATCGCCTCGGACAGATGAATCGCGCTGATCCGCTCTTCTCCGGCGAGGTCGGCGATGGTGCGCGCGACGCGGAGCACCTTGTCGTGCGCCCGGGCACTCAAGCCCAGCTCACTGACCGCCTGGCGCAGCAGGCGCTCACCGTCCGAGTCGATCACCGCGTACTTGCGCAGTTCGCGGCTGGACATGCGGCCGTTGGTAGTGGTCGAGTGGCGGCCGAAGCGCTCCCGCTGGGTCTCAAGCGCCCGTTGTGCCTGCACACGCATCATAGCGCTGTCGGTGCCCGGTTTCATGTCACGCAGGGCGGCGATCGGGACGGCGGGGACTTCGACGTGGATATCGATGCGCTCGAGGAGC
>JBHIAG010000149.1:0-3040 GCA_046758465.1 Terriglobia bacterium
GGCCGAAAGCGCGGCCAAATCCCGCAGGCCGAGCATATAGTTTCGCCACTCCCGCTCGTCGAGCTTCTCATGGATGTCGCGGGCCTCGCCCCGCTGGATGAAGGCTTCCAGCTGGCTCACCCACTCCCACTGGTCGTAGTTGAAGCGGACGAAGTTTGCCAGTGTCTGCGGCGACTCAGAGAGTAGCCAGTCGGCGCCCAGGCGGGCGTTGCGGTAGCGGCCGTGTTGCTGCTCGAGGTAGCGACAGGCAACCAGGGCATCGAGCAGCAATTTCATTCCGTGTTCCTCGCAACCGGCCTCCGCTGCCAGTGCTGCTGCTGTCTTCGGGCCGCCAGTGAGGCGGTCGAACACGCTGAAGTGGACGCCGGCCATCACCGCCCGGCTCAGCAGCATGGTCCCCATCACGTCGAACACCGGCTGGGGGAACCGGCGGCTGCGCAGAGTCAGCCGGTCCTGCATTCCTTCGGGGATCAGACCGAAACGCATACAGTCCTCCATATCGTGAGCGTGCCCTGCGCGCCCAGACGGGACGGGTCTATAGAGCATACCAGCCGCTGGGGGGCGAACAAGGTGCGATAATTGTTCCCTCGCGAGGAATCAGCACCGATGCCGGAACTGCCGGAAGTAGAAACCGTGGTGCGCGGCCTGCGGTCGCGCCTGGAGGGGAAACGCATCCGCCGCCTGCAGGTGATGCAGCCGCTCATCGTGCGGGGCTCGCTGCGGCGCTTCCGCCGAGTCCTCAGGGGGGCTCGCATCGCTCGGCTCAGCCGCCGGGGGAAATACATCCTGCTGGAACTGCGCCCGGTGAGCTCTCGCGGCAGGCGATATTACTGGATCGTTCATCTGGGGATGACCGGCCAGCTCTACGCCTGCGCTCCTCGAACGCCACTCCTGAAGCACACCCACGTGGTGGCCGGGCTGTCGAGCGGCGAGCAGCTTCGCTTCCGCGACCAACGGCGCTTCGGGAAGATGCTGTTGCTGCCCGAAGCGAACCTGGCCGACTACTTCGCCGCCCTCGGCCCCGAGCCGTTCCGCCTCCGCTTCCAGCGCTTCTGTACTTTGTTCGCCGGTCGGCGGGCGCCGGTGAAAAACCTGCTGCTCAACCAGAACCGGCTGCGCGGGCTGGGGAACATTTACTCGAGCGAGGCTCTGTTTGTTGCCGGCATCCATCCCGCCCGAGCGGCGGAGACGCTCACGCGGTCGGAGCTTCGGCGGCTGTTTCGCGCCTTGCACCGCGTGTTGCGTGAGGCTATCGCCGGCCAGGGCTCTTCCGTCTCCGACTACCGCACTGCCGACGGGCTCCCCGGCGACTACCAGAACTATTTGCGGGTGTACGACCAGGAAGGCGAGCCCTGCCCGCGCTGCGGCACAGCGATCAAGCGGGTGGTGCTCGCCGGGCGCAGCGCGCACTTTTGCCCCCGGTGCCAGCCTGATTCGGATTCGATGGCGAAGGCGGGAGCGCGGCGAGCCTAGCGGGCGGCGCGGGTCGAGTCCTGAAGCTTCGGCGTGCGTCCGGCTTCCAGCGCTCCCCAAACGGTTTCCGCCCACTGCGGCTGCCGAACGCCGTCCAGCCACAGCACCCGCTCGGCGAAAGGCTCGAAGGGAGGCTCGGTCAGAAGCTCCTTGAGCAGAGCGTCAATCCGCTGCTGAAAGGCGCGGTCGCTGGCCCGGAACCCGTCGGACAGGCTGGGCTGGCGAAAGCCTTCGGCGTAGATGGACTCGCGAACCAGGGGCACGCCCACCAGCAGGTCATAGCTTGCCAGCCAGCGCTCCAACCAAGCCTCCAGCTCCCGCTGCCGGCCGCATTTGTTCACCAGGTAGCAGTAGTTGTCCAGCACCGAGCGGTCGCAGAGCACGGTGGGGGCGCGCTGGGCCGCCTCCAACTCAGCGGCGATCTGCGCGTGCAGGATCCACAGCTGGCCTTCCAGCGTGGTGGCTTCGTTGACGGGGAAGGGCGAGCGGCGCGCGACCTCGGTGACCAGCTCGACGTTGCGCCCCGCCTTCTTCAGCAGGGCGCAGATGTCGTAGGCCAGCGTGGTCTTGCCCACGCCGTGGGTGCCGATGAGCGCCAGCTTCATGCAGTTGGTTACGCTAGCGGTTCCGCCAGAGATAGAGGATCAGGCCGGCTATCGCTCCGATCACGGGCGCATGACCCGGGCCGATTCTAGCACGGTGCCCGGCCCCGGGGAAGGCTGGGAGCTGTCCTCCCGGTGCTACAATGGTTTCGGGTCTGCATCCAATCGTCTGGCGGGGCAGGGACGGGGAGTCCATGGCTCGAATGGCGCGCATCGCGCGGACCATCGGAGGGTTCGGCCTGATTGCCCTCGGCATTGTAGGGCTTTTCCTGCCGGTGTTGCAGGGCATTGCCTTTATCGTGTTGGGGCTGCTGCTGCTGGGGCGCGAGTACCACTGGGCGCGGCGGCTGCTGGATTGGGTGCGGCGCAAGCGCGGCCAGCCGCAGGGCTCGAGCGCCGGCCCCACAAGCTAGAGGGTTTCTGTGACCCGGCGCGCCGCTTCCTCCCGGCCAGCCGCGGCGGAGGCTTGCGAGGTAGAACCGACGATGGGGTTCATCGGCTACGCCGCCCGCCGTCAGGTCGCGCCCGACCAGGACCTGGTGCGCATCTTCCTCAACTGCGAAGAAAAGCCGGCAACTGAGCCAATGCCGTTGGCCGACCCGCAGGATTTGCGCCCGCCTGAGGACATCCGTTTTCTGCACGCTGTGGACGTAGTCTTTGACCGTCGGCAGAATGAATGCCGTCTGCGGGGCCTGGACACGCTGTCAGCCGTGCGCAAGTTCAACCGGTTTCTGGGCAGTTTGGCCGAGCGCGCCCGCGAGCAGGGGCAGGACCCAAACTCCGTCTTCGAGTCCGCTGATAACTTGCTGGCCACCCTGGCCCGGGTCAAAAACGCCCGCCGCTTTTCCCCCTAGACGGCGCAGCCCCGATTCACTACAGTAACGGCACGCTGAGCCACTGAGTCTTACTGTGCTCTTCAAAACGCAGAGCGCCGCCCTGTTCGGCATTGACGCCTACATCGTGCA
>JBHIAG010000150.1:0-3025 GCA_046758465.1 Terriglobia bacterium
TCACATTGACACGCGCCAGCCCGCCAGCGTAGACTCAGGCCGCCAAAGCGACTCCCGGTTGTCCCGAATCCTTCGGGACGGAGGTTCGGGTTCCAAGCGGGAGGGCTCAGGTGCCCGGCACAAACGCGGTGCCACACGGTGCCGGAAAGTGCGTCCCGAAACTTGGGGACGTGCCGGGGTAAACTGGGAAGGCGGTGGGAATCCGCCACGGTCGCGCCACTGTGATCGGCTGCGCAGCCTGCCCCGCAAGGGTCCACTGGCCCCAGAGCTGGGAAGGGCGTTCGAACGGACACAGGCTGCCAAACCCCCGGTACGGGGAAGCCGTCAGTCAGGAAACCTGCCTGAGCCTGATTGCCCGGCCTGCCTGCGGTAGGCAGGCACTCTCCGCCTGAGAGAGTGAGGTGTCCCGCTCTGCGGGATTTGACCTGGCCCCATTCTCCCGACGGGGAGTTGGGGCTTTTGAATTTTTAGGAGACAAAAGATGCGCCGGCAGGCGTGCAAGGCCCGGGTCGCCGCTGCCACCATTGGGGTTGCGGTCGTGTTTGCGCCGTTCGCCGCGGCTCAAAACCTGCGGCTGCTGGTGGATGAGACCGGGCGGCGCGTGGGCGTGCCGGCGCGGGTCGCACGCATCGTCTCGCTGGCGCCCAGCCTCACCGAGACGCTCTACGCGCTGGGGCTGGAGTCGCGCCTGGTGGGCGTGACCGACTGGTGCGACTATCCGCCCGCCGCCAAGTCGAAGCCGAGCGTCGGCCAGGTCATTAGCCCCAGCCTGGAAAAGATTGTCGCCCTCAAACCTGACCTGGTGCTGGGGACGACCGCCGGCAACCGCCGCGAAACCGTCACCGCGCTCGAGCGTCTTGGCATCCCGCTCTACGGGCTCAACCCGCGCTCCGTGGAAGACGTTCTGCTCTCGATTGGCACGCTCGCCGACTTACTCGCCGTGCCGGAAGCGGGCGCGGAGCTCGAGGCCCGGCTGCGGAGCCGCCTGGAGGCGGTGGCCGCGCGCGTGAGCGCCGCGCCGCGACGCCGCGTCCTGTTCGTCTTGTGGCTGGAGCCCCTGATGAGCATCGGCCGACACACGTTCGTGCACGATGTGCTGGTGCGGGCCGGGGCCGAATCGGTGGCCGAACGGCCCGAGGATTGGCCGCGCCTGAGCCTGGAGGCAGTCCTGCAGCAGAATCCTGACTATCTTATTCTGGCGCACTCCCCCGCGGTCGAGCAGCGGCTGGCGGTTCTGCGTGCCGATTCAGTGTGGAACCGGTTACGCGCGCTGCGGGAAAACCACGTCATCCTGCTCGACGAGGCCGTGTTGCGCCCCGGGCCGCGCATCGTGGACGTCATCGAGCAACTGGCCCGCGCCCTGCACCCGGAGGTCTTCGAGCCGCGATGAGCCCATCCGTTATCACCCGCACACGCATCTTGAAGGTTTGCGCTTTGCTGCTCGGGGTGTTGCTGGTGCTGGCGCTGGTGGCGCTGTGGACGGGCCCGACCAAAATTCCGTTCGGGCAACTTGCGCGGGCACTTGCCGGCTCGACCACGGCGCTTTCGGATATACAGTGGGACATTGTGCGTAAGGTCCGCTGGCCGCGCATTGTGCTCGCGATGCTGGTAGGCGCTGCGCTGGGCGTGGCCGGGGCAGCCTACCAGGCACTGCTGCGCAACCCGCTTGCCGACCCCTATGTGCTCGGTGTCTCGAGCGGCGCGGCGCTGGGCGCGATTCTTTCCCTGTCGTTCGCCGAGCGAGTCGCAGTGACCACGCCGGTGGCGGCGTTTGTCGGTGCCGCGGCGACGATTGCATTCGTTTATTTTCTGGGCCGCCGCGGGGGGCAACTGGCGCCCTACACGTTGCTGCTGGCCGGCATCATCACCGCCTCCTTCCTTTCCGCCCTCATCATTTTTCTGATGAACTTTCTTTCGGGCCGGGACCTGCGCGGCGCGGCCTACTGGCTGATGGGCGACTTGAGCAACGCGTCCAGCGCTTTCCCCCTGGGGCTCTGGTGGCTCTTCGCGTTGATACTCCTCACGATCGGGGTGGTGTACGTTGTCGCCGGCAATCTCAACCTGCTGCTAGGAGGCGAGCCCGAGGCGGCACAACTCGGCGTGAACATCCGCCGGACAAAACTGGTGGTCTATCTGGCCGCTTCGCTGGCCACCGCGCTGGCGGTGTCAGTGAGCGGCGCCATCGGCTACGTGGGCCTGCTGGTGCCGCACCTGGTGCGGTTGCTCTTCGGCAGCGACTACCGCTTGCTCATCCCGGCCACGGCGCTGACGGGCGCAGTGGTCCTCCTTGTGGCCGACACACTGGCCCGCACGCTGGGCGAGTTGCCTGTGGGCGCAGTGACGGCGGTGGTGGGCGCGCCGGTCTTCATCTACTTGCTGCGGCGCGGGGTGGGCACCGGGGGAGGTTGGCAATGAGCACACGGCCTCCAGCCGTCAGCGGCAAGCGACTGGAATTGCGCCGCGCCAGCATCCGCTATCCCGGGAGCGGGTTTCGGCTGGCGCCGGTGAGCTTGGGAGTGAGTGCGGGCGAAGTGGTGGCGCTGGTGGGGCCGAACGCTTCGGGCAAGTCGACGATTCTGAAGCTGGCGAGCGGAAGCCTGCGGGCCGAGGCCGGCAGCGTGCTGCTCGACGCCGAGCCCGTGGCCGCGCTGGGCCTGCGGGAACGGGCGCGGCGCATCGGCGTAGTTCAGCAGGAGAGCCCGCTGCTGTTCTCGATTCGCGTGTTGCCGTTTGTTCTGCAAGGGCGCCACGCCTACCTGCGCACCCTGCAACTGGAGACGCAAGAGGATCTACGCGTGGCCGAGGCGGTACTGGCTGTGACCCGGTCGGCGCACCTGGCGGAGCGGCTGGTGCAGGAACTTTCCGGCGGCGAGAAGCAGCGCGTCATCCTGGCGCGGGCGCTGGCGCAGCAGCCCGAACTGCTCCTGCTCGATGAGCCGACGCTGCATCTGGACATCGCCTACCAGGTGGAGTTGCTACGGCTGGTGCGCAGCCTGGCGCGCCAGGAGCAGTACGCGGTTCTGCT
>JBHIAG010000151.1:0-3023 GCA_046758465.1 Terriglobia bacterium
AAGATGCCATAGTGGGACGGAAGTTCAATCTGCGATATGCGCCTGATGTGGGCCAGTTTGCCGTCGCGCAGGGTATAACCCGCGGCGCGGTTCTTGATGATCTCCCACTGATCGATGACGGTCGTCGCCGTCATCCCGAGCGGCTGAAAGATCCGCTCTCTCACGAACTCGCGGTAGCGCTTGCCGCTCACCTCTTCGATGATCATGCCGAGCAGAAAATAGCCCAGGTCGCTGTACTGCCAGCGCTCTCCCGGCGCGAAATCCGCCGGGCATTTGGAGCCCGCCTCGAACATCTCGGCGGTCATATAATTCGCCAACCAGCCTTGCTTGCGGATTTCCTTACAGTCACTCGCGAAACCCGCGGTATGGGTGAGCAGATGCCGTACCGTGATGTCGCGCCAAGTGTAGGGCGCGTTGATGAGAAACTTGCTGATCTTGTCATCCAATCCGACCTTGCCCTCCTCCACGAGCAGCATAATGGCAGTGGCCGTGAACGGCTTGGTCACGGAGGCCAACTCGAACACGCTGTCCAGCGTGACGGGGACGTCGAGTTCCAGGTTTGCCAGACCGTAGCTCTTTGCCTTGATGACCTGGCCGTTTTTGACCACGGCGAGGGCTAGACCGGGAATGTGGCGCTTCTTCATCTCAGCCTCGATGTACTCGTCTGCCTCATCGGCGTGCGCTGCGACAGACGTAAAGAGCAGAAGCAGAAGAGCGACAATCAACGAACGGTTGCGATTCATGGGATCCTCCTGCTAGTTCAAAGGCCTCCTAGGAAACGCCCAGGGTTGAGGATGCGGTCGGGGTCGAACCGCGCCTTGAGCTTCTGCATCAGGGAAAAGTCGTCCCCCAGCGGGCCCCAGACGTTGACGTCCCGCTTGACTTCCGTCGGGCACCAGGGAATCGTCACTCGCCCGCCGAGGTTTTTGCCGGCGTGAATCATCTCGGTCGCCGCCTGCGCCATGCGGCGCGGCGCATCGGCCATCGCTGCCGGCGGCAGCAGATGGATGTAAGCGATGCCCGAGCCGGCGTGCGCCCCACAAACCGCGGGCAACTCGTAGCGTGCAGCCACTTGCCGGGCCTTGGCCAGAAAGGGGCCCACCTGGGTCAACGGCAGGGCGCACTTGACGACGGTGGCTGCCGGGTTGGCTTCCCGCACCCGGGCCAGCAAGTTGCGCCCCGCAGCCCAGAGCACGCGCTCGCCCTCGTTCCTCAAGAAAGCAAAGTGCCCGGCCCTGAGTTCACGCGCCAGCCCGCCGAGGTCTGCCTCGTACCGCTGGATGACGTTCTCCACGCCGCCGACAGAAACTGCCAGCGACCAGTGATCGGGAGAGAAAAACCTCCCTGTGGCGGAGGCCACTGGGCTGGACTTTGCCGAGGCAAGCAGGCGCGCGGCTTCCGGGTCGAGCAGCTCGATGGCCGTCGGCTGCCAGATCGAGTGCACGATCCGGTCACTCATCTGGAGCGCGGCGGCGGGCTCTTTGAAGGCGGCAACCGCGGTGGCCGTCCGGGGCGGAAGCGGGAAGAGCTTGAAGTTGACTTCGGTGAGGATAGCCAGGGTTCCCAGAGCGCCGATCATCAACTTGCTCAGGTCGTAGCCGGCGACGTTCTTTACCACGCGCCCCCCCGCCTTTACTTGCTTGCCTTCACCGGTGACGAACTTCATCCCGACAACGAAGTCGCGCCAGCTGCCATAGACGTAGCGCAGCGGGCCGGAGGCGTTCGCCGCCAGCAAGCCGCCCACGGCGGCCCGGTCGGCGTAGGGAGGGTCGGCGGGAAGAAACTGGCGGTGCGGGCCGAGCAGTTCCTGCACCGCGGCCAGGGGGATGCCGGCTTCGACGCTCAAGGTCAGGTCGCCCGGGTCGTAGTGGAGCACGCGGTTGAGGCGGGCGAGAGAAACTGCCACATCGAAGGTGGGCGGGGGATTGCCGAGCGGCAAGTAAGCGCCGCTGGTAGCCGGCACCAGGGTAGCCCGATGGGATCGAGCCCAGCGGACAACCGCGAGGAGTTCTTTGGCGTCGGCGGGCTCGACCACCGCGGTGGGTGTGACACCGTCAACGCCAAAGCCCTTGCACGCCGTAGCGTCGGTGCGCACCCGTTCACCGGCGACGATCCGGGTGAGCTGTTCGAGGCTAGCGCTGGCAACCGCCATCAACAGGCGCCTCCCAGGTTGCGGATAGGCACTTTCTCCCGGTCATTCTGAGCGAAGCGAAGAATCTGATTTTTTTCGAATCGGCAATTACGAGATTCTTCGTCGCCTTCGGCTCCTCAGAATGACACACTCAGACCATTGCCGATGCTCTGCTAAGGGGTGGCGCGCTGGGGTAGGGGGCGCACGCGGAGCTCGCCGCAGGATTTCCCCAGCGGGAACATCTTGGCCGGGTTCAACCGCCCGCTGGGGTTGAAGACGGCTTTCACTTTGGCCATGGCGTCGAGGTCGTCCGGGGTGAAGAGCAGCGGCATCAACTCCTGCTTTTCCATCCCCACCCCGTGCTCACCGGTGATGGAGCCCCCCATTTCGATGCAGAACTTCATCATTTCATTGGAGGCGGCCACCACCCGGGCGAACTGCTCGCGGTCGCGGGCGTCGAAGAGGATCATAGGGTGGAGGTTGCCGTCACCCGCGTGGAAGACGTTGCCCACCTGGAAGCCGTGGCGCGCGCCGATCTCGATGATGGCCCGCAGGGTGGCGGGCAGTTTGGTGCGGGGAATCACCCCGTCCTGCACGTAGTAGTTGGGCGCGAGCCGCCCCATGGCTCCGAAGGCGTTCTTGCGTCCCGCCCAGAGCTTTTCCCGCTCGGCCTCCGAGCGGGCGCGCCGCACCTCGCGAGCGTGGTGCGCCCGGCAGAGCTCCTCTACCTGCTCGGCCTGGCCCTCCACGCCTTCGCGCAGGCCTTCGACTTCGATGAGCAGCACAGCGGCGGCGTCGAGGGGGAAGCCGGCGTGGGTGGCGGCTTCAACGGCGCCCAGGCAGAACTGGTCGAGCATCTCACAGGCGGCCGGGGTAATGCCGCGGGCGGTGA
>JBHIAG010000152.1:0-2994 GCA_046758465.1 Terriglobia bacterium
TAGCGTTCGCCCGCACAGGCGCGGCACAGCACCCGACCGTCGTGGAGGATTTCCCGCTTGAAGTTGATGCCTTCCCCGCACTCGGTGCAGACGACGCGTGGGGCCTTGAAGCCGGGCATCTCCTCGGGAGGCAGCTTGACCCGCACCCATTGGCGGATGAAGAGCTCATCATCGGAGAGTTGGCGATAGGCGCGGCGCTGGCCCTGCTCATTGTCGAGGTCGGGGAACATCTGGCGCGCCTTCTGCTTCGACTCCTCGCGGGCCACGATGCGGATGGCCCGGTTGGTCTTGAGGTCAACAAAGGTAGCCGCCACTTTGCCGAAGTCTTTGAACTTCAGGGCCCGCTTGCCCAGACGACAGCCGGTAACCAGCTGCACGGCGTCGGTAGCGCAGCGGTCGATTTCGACAAAAGTCACCAGGCGCTTGCGCTCCTTGATGGGGTCGTCAATGCCCAGTTCTTTCAGGCCGAGCAGCGCCAGCCGGATGCCCAGAATCTGCCCCGCACAGGTGTGCCCGTGAGCCACGTTGGCGCGCTCAATGTATTCTTCTAGCGTGAGCATAATCGGCCTGACGCCCGAAGGATTGAGATGAACAGTCCTATTCTACCTGTACTCATCCAGAAGGGGAAAGCCTGTGGCAGGTTTTTGCGCGCCTGCAGGTAGCGGCGAGGAATGCGCTCGGGGGGGCCCTTCAACAAGCTCGGGGCAAGCAAGCCGCTCTCGTGGCCGGCCGAGACGGACAGACAAGAATGTCAGTCCCACCAACCTAGAAGGCGGTGCGGAGGAGCTTGAGGGTGGCGACCAGCAGGACGATGCCCAGGATGCGCCGCAGCCAGAGGCCGCGGAGGCGCTGCGCCCCCAGGTAGGAGCCCACCAGGCCGCCGGCGAAGGCCGCCCCCACCAGCCAGAGCAGCGCCGACCAATCAACCGACTTGCGCAGCAGGTGGCCGTAGAGCCCGGCGGCGGAGTTGATCCAGATGAAGGCGGCCGAGGCCGACGCGGTGCGCTTGGTGTCGGCCCACTTGAGCAGAATCAGTAGCGGGCTCAGGAAAATCCCCCCACCCACCCCGATGATGCCGGATAGAAACCCGATCCCGGCGCCCACCGGCAGCGTGACCCACAGCGGCGGCACCCGGATGAACGACTCCTCGTGCCGGGGTGGCACCACGGCGAGCAGCCGGTAGGCGGCAAACACCAGCACCGCGGCCAGCAAACCCATGTAAGTGCGCGGCGAGACTCGCGTCAGCCCGCCCAAGAAGGCGAACGGGATGGAGGTCAGCAGAAAGGGCCACAGCAGCCGGAAGGCGAAGTGGCCCGCACGCTGGTAGGAGGTGAAGGAAGTGCCCGCCACCAGCAGGTTGAGGCAAAGCGCGCTCGGAGCCATGGCGGCCGGCGCCAGCCCGAAAAACGACAGCACCGCCAGGTAGCCCGAAGCTCCTCCGTGGCCCACCGAGGAGTAGGCCACGGCCACGAAAAACACCAACCCCAGCAGCAAGGCCAGCAGTTCGGGTTCAGCGGGCAGCATGGCTGCGAATGAAAGCACAAATCGCTGCTGCTTGCAGCTTTTTCTGGCCGGGCAGGTTTGCCGGCGGGGCAGGCGGTGCTAGACTTCGCGGCTGTTATGGCCGGCAGGACAACGGGGGTTGTTGCACTCCTGGGGCGGCTTGTCTTTGCGCTGGGGGTGCTTTTTGTGGGCTGGGGGCTCGACGACCTGAGCGGGTTCTTCGCCCATCCCGCCCGCGCCGCGCTCATAGGATGGGTTCTGCTGGGCACGGCCTGGGCCCTGGGGTGGCGTCTCGACCTGCAAATCTTTCGCAAAGGCAAGCGGCCGGTGGGCCGGCAGCGGTGGTTGCTGGCCGCGCTGCTGGCGATTGGGCTCTTCTTCGTTTGGTGGCTTCCCTACGCCGACCGGCGGAGTTTGCTCACCTTCGCCGGGGCCGACCCGCTCCGCTACGTCGGCCTGGGACTCGCGGTCGCCGGCGACACGGTGGCGCTGGTGGCGTTGCGAACCCTGGGCAAACAATACAGCGGGTACGTGACGCTGCAAGAAGAGCACCAGCTGGTGCAGACCGGCATCTACCGCGTCATCCGCCACCCCATCTACTTGCGTGGTCTCCTGACATCGATCGGCCTGCCGCTGGTCTTTCGCAGTTGGCTGCTGTTTACCTTTCTAGCCTTCACGCTCGTCTTCGTCGCCCTGCGCATCCGGCAGGAGGAGAAGCTGCTGGCGGAGCACTTCGGCGCCGCGTTTGACGCCTACCGGCAGCGCACCTGGCGGCTGCTGCCCTATCTTTACTAGCTGCCATTCGCTGCGGGCGAGCGCGGCGATTCAGAGATACCGCTAGAAGACGCCGCTGCGATAGACAACCCACCACCAGACCGCGCTGCCCACGAAGAAAACCAGCGTGCCGGCGACCAAGGGAAGAGCCAGGCTGGAGAGGAGACTGATTGCGACCACGCCAGTCCAGAAAAGTTTTCGTTGCATCAGACCGCCAGGCGCGCCGCCGTACGCGTATCCAGGCGGTGCAAACCGGCGGCGCGGGCGGCGGCCAGGGCTTCTTCAAACTCCTTCGTGCTGATGGGCCGATTGATTTCCCCGTATTCTTTCGCCGATACCTTCCCCGCAGGATAGTACTGCGCCATAACGTTAACGTAGGTGTTTGGACCCAGCTCCCGCGCCACCCATTCCATAATTTCCCGGGTGCCGACAATCCCGCCGGGCATTACCAAGTGGCGGAGGAGCAAACCCCGCAGCGCCAAGCCGTTTTCGTCCAGCACCAAGTCGCCCACCTGCTGGTGCATCGCCTTGATGGCGCGGCGAGCAGCGTCCGGGTAGTTGCGCGCCTTCGCGTAGTGCCGCGCCATTTCGGCGTCCCAAAACTTGAAGTCAGGCATGTAGATGTCCACCACGCCGTCCATGAGCTCGATGGAGTCAAGCGAGTCGTAGGCGCTGGTGTTGTAGACCAGGGGCAGGCGCAGGCCGCGCTCGATGGCC
>JBHIAG010000153.1:0-2919 GCA_046758465.1 Terriglobia bacterium
GAGTTGATGGAGACCACCACGCCCTTCTGGGTCATCAGGGCGGCGTTGTAGGGGATGGCGTCGTAGGCCTCGACCTTGTAGGCCCACCAGTCGGAGAAGGTAGAGGCGCCCGCCCCGTGCGCGGCAATCTCCTTGGCCACCTTGTAGCCTTCGAGCACGTGCTGGAAGGTGGTAATCTTGAAGCCGAACTCCTCCGCCAGCCGAATCAGTTGCAGAATTTCGTCGGCGCGGTAGCAGTGTGAATGCACCAGCCGCTTGCCCTCCAGGGTTTCCACCAGCGTGTCCAGCTTCAGATCGCGCTTGGGGGGTGTCAGGTTTTTCTCCCCGGCCGCCCGGCGGCGGTTGTACTGCTGCCAGGTTTTGCGGTATTCGCGGGCCTCGGCGAAGGCCTGGCGGATGACGTCCATGACGCCCATGCGCGTGGCCGGGTAGCGGCGTGGGGTGCCCGGGGGCGGGGTGAAGTTCGAGCGTTTGGGATTTTCGCCCAGGGCGAACTTGATTCCCGGCGGCGCACCCTCGAACAGCAGGCCCTTGGCGTCCTTGCCCCACCGCAGCTTGATGACGGCATTCTTGCCCCCGATGGGGTTGGCGCTGCCGTGCAAAATATTAGCGGTCGTTACGCCGCCGGCCAGGTCGCGATAGATGTTGATGTCGTCGGGGTCGAGGACGTCTTCGATGCCCACCATGGCCGAGACCGCGATGCTGCCCTCGTTCAGGCCGCCGTCGCCGGCGATGTGCGAATGGGCATCAATGATGCCGGGGATGACGTAGTGGCCGGTGGCGTCAATCACGGTGGCGCCGCGCGGCACGCGCACCCGACGGCCCACCGCCGCGATCTTGGCGTCGCGGATGAGGATGGAACCATTCTTGATGGTTCCTTTCGTTACCGTCAGGATGGTAGCGTTCCGGATGACGGTCACGCCGGCCCCGCCCGCGGCAGGGCCGGAGCCCTGTGCCCCGGCGGGTGGCACCAGGGCAGCCAAGGCGAGAATCAGCAAACTGGAAACAACTGCCTGCCTCATTGTCGGCCTCCTAGTGCCGTTCCAACTTGGATGGCCAAAGATTGCGCCCCGAGCCTGCCTTCGGGGCGCGTCCCGGTGAACTCGCTGGTCATCCGGCCGATGCTGACCGTGCCGCTCATGCGGTTAGCTTCCACCGTGCCGGTATAGGTCGCCTCCATGGTGCGCGGGCCCATGGTGAAGGTAAGGGTGAAGCTGAACTTATTGCCGCTGACCCAACCGCTGGTAATGCTGGTCGTGCCCCGCCTGCCGGTACTGGTTCCGCTGAGGGTTCCATCTTCTTCCATGGTGAGCTCGGCCGTGGACTCCCGCACGCCCCGCGGTGTTTCCACCCTCAGCATCCACGTGCCCGTCAGGTCGACCGTGGGCGGCGCCGGCGGGCGGCCGGGTTCGCGGATCGCGTATTTTCGCCCGTCGATGAATACCATTTTCACCTTGGTTTTTTCCGCGAACAGGTCGCCGTCGGTTACCGCCAGATTGGCGATTTTGCCCGCCTCGAGGCTGCCCAAGCGGTCGCCGACTCCGTAGATTTCGGCGGCGCTCAAGGTGAAGGCGCGCAGGGCGGCAGCGGCGGGCAGCCCGGCCGCAATCATCTTCCTGGCGTTTTTCAGGATGTCCCTGGGGTTGGCGAGGCCGCCCGAGTAGAAGGCAAACTTGACACCGGCTTGCTGCAGTGCCGCCGGCGTGGAGGGGGCACGGTCGCGGAAGCGCAGCACCCGCAGAGGTTCCACGGCGTCCGGGTCAGCGTCTTTTGGCTTCTCCGGCCACTTCAGGTTCACGAGCACGGGCAACTTTTTGGCTGCCAGCACAGCGGCTAGCGCGTAGCCCTGATGCGCGCCATAGAGGAGGGTGTTGGCCCCCACTTCTTCGCCGAATCGAATCGCGCGGTGGATCTCTTTCGCCCACGTCGCCGGAATTAGCACCGGCGTGCGGTTCGCCACTGCATCTCGGATGGGCTCCAGGGCTCGGTCGTAGGCCGGGCGCTCGCGGCCGCGCGGCTGGGCCTCATAGAGCGACCAGGCTTGCGCGTAGTGGTCAGCGTCGAGGAAGACTTGCTTGACGTAGGCGAACACGCCCATCAGCGAGCCGGGGAAGTTCCGGAATCCACCTACCGGGGTCAAGTTGACGCGCAACGCCACCGGGGTCTTTACTACCAGGTCGCGGGGACGTTCACCGGCCAGATTGATGAGGGCCGCTTGTCCGGGGAAAATACCCTTGTCCGGGACGGTTACCGCCGTGGTAAATCCCGCCTTGTGCCAGTTTTCCAAGCGCTTGTCGTCCGTCTTCAGGTTATCCGCTGCATTCTCCCAGGGGGTTGTTCCCGGCCGGTCTTCCGGTCCGCGGGAGATCGGCTGCCGTCGCATTTGCTGCACTGCCTGTTCCAGCGTGGTGGGGGCCGCAGCGGCGGCTGCCGGCGCTGGCAGGCCCAGAGTGGTAAGCGCGTCAATCAAGCCCGGATACACCGTCAGTCCTTTTCCGTCAATCACCCAGGCTTCGGGCGGAATGGGTACGTCTGTCCCTATGGCAGTAATCAGGCCTTTGGCGAGGACGATGGTGCCGTTCTCAATCACCGGGCCTGACACGGGCACGAGGCGGGCGTTGCGGATGGCAAAGTAGGGCGGCTCGTTGGGTCGTTCGGCACGGCTGTGGGGCAACAGCCCTACCAGCAGAGCCGCCAGGCCCAGGGACAGGATCCAGCGCACCCGACGGCGTGGCCACCGCGACACATTCCTGGATGGCATCAGAGACTCCTTTGACGGGATTCGCTCCACCGGTTCATGAGGAGAGACGAAAAATTGCTTCCCTGTGTTACGTATTTTTTTGAGACGCTCGTGGAGTGAAGGATTATCTCCCGAGCGCTTCGGCGGGATGCTAGCGGCTGCCGCCTTCGCTGTCAAGC
>JBHIAG010000154.1:0-2867 GCA_046758465.1 Terriglobia bacterium
ACTCGGTCACCGTCATCGACAATGGCCGCGGCATCCCGGTCGACCTCCACCGGAGGATGACGCTGCCGGCGGCCGAAGGTGTCAGGACAATGTTGCACGCAGGCGGCAAATTCGACACGCAGAGCTACAAGGTCAGCGGTGGGTTGCACGGCGTGGGCGTCTCGGTGGTGAACGCGCTCGCGGACTGGCTGGACTTGGAGATCTGGCGCGAGGGTCACGTCTATGAACAAAGCTACGAGCGCGGTAAGCCAACGGGCAGACTGAAGCCAACCGGCAAGACGAACAAGACCGGCACCAAGCTGCGCTTCCATCCCGACCCGGAAATTTTCGCGAAGAAAAATTTCAACTACGACACGCTGGCACAGCGGCTACGCGAGCTGGCGTTTCTGAACAAAGGTCTGCACATCGCCCTGAAGGAGGAGCGCAGCGACAAGGAAGCTGACTTCTGTTATCAGGGCGGTATCGCCGAGTTCGTCCGGCTGCTGAACAAAGGCAAGCACGTGCTCCACGACGCGCCCGTCTACGGCGAGGGGAGTCGCAATTTGGGTCCGAAGGCCGGCACGCTGGAACTGGAGGTGGCGCTGCAGTACAACGACAGCTATGCCGAAAACGTATTCAGCTTCGCCAACACCATCAACACCGTGGACGGCGGCACGCACCTCTCCGGCTTCCGCTCGGCGCTCACCCGCACCATCAACCGCTACGCGAACCAGTTGGGCTTGCTGAAGAACGAGCCGGACGCACTGAGCGCCGACGACGTGCGCGAGGGGCTGACGGCGGTCATCAGCGTACGCCTGCCGCAACCGCAGTTTGAAGGCCAGACCAAGGGTAAGCTGAACAGCGACATCAAGGGCCACGTCGAAGCCTTTGTCAACGAGAAGCTCACCGCCCAGTTCGATCGCAGCGCAAGCGTCGCGCGCAAGATCATCGCCAAGTGCGTGGAGGCGATGCGGGCGCGCGAGGCCGCGCGCAAGGCGCGAGAGCTGGTGCGCCGCAAAGGTGCGCTCAATGCCGGCTCGCTGCCGGGCTTGCTGGCCGACTGCCAGGAGCGCGACCCGGCGCGCTGCGAGCTGTTCATCGTCGAGGGCCCGTCGGCGGGCGGCTCGGCCAAGCTGGGCCGCGACCGCCGCTACCAGGCCATCTTGCCGCTCAAGGGCAAGATCCTCAACGTGGAGAAGGCGCGCTACGACAAGATGCTGAGCCACGAAGAGATTAAAGCCATGATTACCGCGCTCGGCACTGGCATCGGCAAGGACGACTTCGACCCGGCGCGGCTGCGCTACCACCGCATCATCCTGATGACCGACGCCGACGTGGACGGCTCGCACATCCGCACGCTGCTGCTGACCTTTTTCTTCCGCCACATGAAGGCGCTCATCGACGCCGGCCACGTCTACATCGCGCAGCCGCCGCTCTATCGCCTGAAGCGCGGCAAGAAGGAGCAGTACATCAACGATGAGCGCGAGTTCGCCCGCGAGCTGATGAGGCACGCGACCGGAGAACAGCAGGTGAAGCTCGCGAACGGCCAGAAGCTGGAAGGGGCAGCGCTGGCGAAGTTCCTGGTGGCGCTGATGGAGTATAACCAGTTGCTGGAGAAGCTGGAGAGGCGCGTCGGCGATCGTGCACTCGCCGAGGCAGCCATCAACTCCGACCTGGAAAAGAAAGAGCACTTCCGCACCCGCACCGCGCTCATGCGGCTCGCTAAGGCGCTGGCGAAGCGCAGAGTGAAATCGGAGCTCGCCTACGACGAGGAGCACAACCTCTACGAGTTGGTAGTGAAGAACGGCCTGGCCGGCGAGGGGCGCATCAACTGGGAGCTGGTGAGCCTGGCGGAGTTCAAGCGCGCGCAGGCCGTACACGGGCAATTGCAGGCGCACAACAAGCCGCCCTTTACGCTCCTCGCCAACGGCACCAAGATCAAAAAAGGGTCGGCGCAGGAGCTGCTCGACTACATCCTCGAACAGGGCAAGCGCGCGCTTGCCATCACCCGCTTCAAAGGCTTGGGCGAGATGAACCCGCAGCAACTCTGGGAAACCACCATGAACGCCGAGACCCGTACCCTGATTCAGGTCAGGCTCGAAGATGCTGTCGAAGCCGAGCGCATCTTCTCCACCCTGATGGGCGACAACGTTGTCGAGCGGCGCAAGTTCATCGAAGAAAACGCCCTCGACGTCAAAAACCTGGACATCTAGCGTTGGGCAGAGGCACGGCGGTTGTGGGCGCAGGTTTCAGTTTCGCCGGGCGAACCTCAGCGGCTAAAGCCGGATGAGAAACTAACCGCGAATGTCAGGGCTGAAGCCCTGACCCGCCAAAAAGCAGGAAGCCCGGCGGGTCAACCCTTTAGGGTTGACAAAAACGGCCAGCAAAACGGGGGCTTTAGCCCCTGAAGGACAGAGGAAGTAGCGAGCAGATGGCAAGGGATGGGAGGAAGGGAATGGCGGAGAGGCCGAAAGGTCCCGAAGCTTCGGGAGGCGCGCCCGACGCGGGCGCACAGGCCCTGCACCAAGTCGGGGCAGGGCAAGCGTTGGTGCCGGTTGACATCGAGCAGGAGATGCAGCACTCCTATCTCGACTACGCGATGAGCGTCATCATCGGCCGGGCGCTGCCGGAGGTGCGCGACGGCCTGAAGCCGGTTCACCGGCGCATCCTGTACGCCATGTACGAGATGGGCCTGCTCCACAACAAGAGGCACTCGAAATGCGCGGGCGTGGTGGGCGAGGTACTGAAGAAATTCCACCCGCACGGTGACGCCCCGGTCTACGACGCGCTGGTGCGGATGGCGCAGGACTTCAACATGCGCAAGCCGCTCATTGACGGCCAGGGCAACTTCGGCTCGGTTGACGGCGACCCGCCCGCCGCCTACCGCT
>JBHIAG010000155.1:0-2858 GCA_046758465.1 Terriglobia bacterium
CTTTCGCATCATGTCTCACGAGGCTCCTCGTCTCACATGTCTTGACCCAGTACATGGGCTTGCAGCCGCGCCCGTCTGCGGTTAGAATCCTCCCCCCTGTTCCTTTTTCTCGTACCAGCCGTGGGCGTGGGGCGGCTGCCTCCTTACGAGCCGGAGCCGCACGGCTGCAGGAGGAAAAAATGCTGCGCAAGACCCTGTGCTTGGCTTTCCTTATCGTTGTCATCCTGCCTGCGACCGCGCGCGCGCAGGCGCAAACCCGCGAGCTGACCCTCGATCTCTACCTCGAGATGGAGGGTGTCTCCAGCCCGCAAATCTCGCCCGCCGGCAAGCAGATCATCTACACCCGCCGCTGGATCGACAATATCAACGACCGGCGGAAATCGGCCATCTGGATCATGAACGCCGACGGCAGCAAGCACCGTTTCCTGGTCGAGGGCTCCTCGCCCCGCTGGTCGCCCGACGGCACCCGCATCGCCTACCTCGCCCAAGGTGAACCCAAGGGAAGGCAGATTTTCGTCCGCTGGATGGACGCCGAGGGCGCCATCACCCAGATTACCCGCGTGCAAAAAACTCCCGGCAGCCTCACCTGGTCGCCCGATGGCAACTCCATCGCCTTCACCATGCTCGTGCCCAAGAAGGCGAGATGGAACATCAAGCTGCCGCCCCGGCCCGAAGGTGCCAAGTGGACGAAAACCCCGCGCATCATTGAGCGGCTCGTCTATCGCCGCGACCGCATCGGCTTTCTCGTGGAAGGCTACCGCCACATCTTCGTCGTCCCCGCCACCGGCGGCACCCCACGGCAGTTGACTTCCGGCGACTACAATCACGCTGCCGGCTTTGCCTTTTTCGGTGCGACCGCCCTCTCCTGGACTTCGGACGGCCGCGAAATCCTCTTCAGCAGCCTCCGCACCGACGACTGGGAGTACCAGTGGCGTGAGTCGGAGATCTACGCGGTCAACGTCGCCGACAAATCCATCCGCCAACTCACCACCCGCAAAGGGCCGGACAACAATCCCAAGGTTTCGCCCGATGGCCGCTGGGTTGCCTATACCGGCTATGACTGGACCGATGACACCTACATCACCTCCAAGCTCTACCTCATGGGAATCGACGCCTCCAACCCGCGCCTCCTGACCGCCAGCCTCGACCGCAGCCCTCGGGGCCTCCGCTGGGCGCCCGACAACAGCGGCCTCTACTTCAACGTCAGTGACCGTGGCACCCGCAACCTCTACTTTGCCTCCCTTCAGGGTCAGGTCCGCTCCCTCACCCGCGGCAACCACATGCTCACCGTTACCGATGTCAACCCGAACGGCCAAGCCGTGGGTACACTCACGAGCTACCACAAGCCCGCCGACGTGGTCACCTTCAGCCTCCAAAACCCCGCGCTGCAGCAACTGACTTTCGTCAACGACGACGTCCTCCAGGACGTGAAGCTGGGCGAAGTGGAAGAGATCTGGTATGACTCGCTGGACGACTACCGCATCCAGGGCTGGATCATCAAGCCGCCTGACTTCGACCCCACCAAGACCTACCCCCTCATCCTCACCATCCACGGCGGCCCCCACGCCATGTACAACGTCGGCTTCAACTTCGCCTGGCAGAACCACGCCGCCGAAGGCTACGTCGTCCTCTATACGAATCCTCGCGGCTCGGCCGGCTACGGCAGCGCCTTCGGCAACGCCATCAAGAACGCCTACCCGAGCCAGGATTACGATGACTTGATGAAGGGCGTGGACGCGGTGATCGCCCGCGGCTACATCGATGAGCGCAACCTCTTCGTCTACGGCTGCAGCGGCGGCGGGGTGCTCACCGCCTGGGTCGTCGGCCACACCGACCGCTTCGCCGCCGCCTCCTCCAACTGCCCCGTGATCAATTGGCTCAGTTTCGCGGGAACGACAGACATCAATCTGTGGGGCTATCACAGGTTCGCGAAGCTCCCCTGGGAAGACTCAGCGACGTATCTCAAGCACTCCCCGCTGATGTACGTCGGGAACGTGAAGACGCCGACCATGCTCATGACCGGTGTCAACGACCTGCGTACGCCCATCTCGCAAACCGAGGAGTTCTACCAGGCGCTGAAGATGCGGAAAGTGCCGACCGCCATGGTACGCTTCAACGGCGAGTTCCACGGCACCAGCTCGAAGCCCTCCAACTTCCTGCGCACCCAGCTCTACCTCCGGTACTGGTTCGAGAAGTACGGGAGCAAAGACAAACCCGCGGGCGCAGAAAACGGCCCCTAGCCGCGCACACCTTGCCCCCTGGAACCCGCTCGCCACCCGGCCGCCGCGACAGCCGCGACTGGTCGCGAGCGCGTATTTGGTCTAGACTGTGGGTTCGACGCCCAAGGGGCTGTAGCTCAGACTGGATAGAGCAGCGGTTTCCTAAACCGCAGGTCGGGGGTTCGAATCCCCCCAGCCCCTCCACCGTTTCCTCTTTGATTTCAATCAGATTCAGAGAAATCGGATTGCCCTCCGGAGGCCCCGAAAACCCCATCTGTAGTGAAACTGTAGTGAGTCCCTGCACCGCGCGAAACCCACTTCTCCGCTCAAAACCACCAAAACTACAAAACCTACTCCGGGAAGTTCATGCGGCGGAGGAGGGATTGGAAGCCTTGGGGAAGACCTAAGTAGGCTTGTACCCGACAACTATTTCTGTTCCAGTCAGCCAATTCAGGAAGAACCAACTGCGATCTCGTCTGTATGTCCTCTCTACTGACCTGCTCCCCGAAAACTAGTCCAGCCGAAATGTAGCTTCTCTGGGGTTTGGACCACCAGAAGTTCCGCATCGATGATGAGCAGCATATGGGTGGCGGCCGCGGTCATCTCGTAGTTTTTCTTATCTATCCGGAGGCCGGTCTA
>JBHIAG010000156.1:0-2836 GCA_046758465.1 Terriglobia bacterium
TGGGCTTCCTGCGCAATGGTGACCTGGTGAGCATGAACCGGGATCGCTTGCTGGCCGACGCCAAGCAGACCGTGCTCGCCCTGGTGGCTCAGGGCTACCGCCCGCCGACGCCCCGCGCCGACATTTTCGTTCCCGGCGAAACCGCCTACGCGCAGATGAAGCTGGGCATCCACCTGATGCGGCGCGCCCAGCGCATCAGCGACTACGACGCGCACATCGCCGACAAGCTTGCCTACGTCATCACCGGCGGAGCCTTGAACCCCCCACAGCCGGTCAGCGAGCAATATCTACTCGACCTGGAACGGGAAGCTTTCTTGAGCCTCTGCGGGGAACCAAAGACGCAAGCGCGCATCCAATATCTATTGAAGACGGGCAAGCCGCTGCGCAATTGAGTTGTGGTGAAAGAAGCAGCGCACGGCAGCAAAAGCAAATAGGGAGTCAACAATGCAAGAAGCAGTGATTGCCTCGGTTTGCCGCACCCCGGTAGGGAAGGCCCCGCGCGGCACCCTGCGGGCGTTTCGTCCCGACGATCTGGGAGCGGTAGCCATCAAAGAGGCCAGCCGGCGCGTGCCCGGCCTGGACCCGGCGGAGGTCGAAGACGTCATTCTGGGCTGCGCCATGCCGGAAGCCGAGCAGGGGATGAACGTGGCCCGCATCGCTGCGCTGCGCGCTGGCCTGCCCGCCAGCGCCTCGGCCGTCACTGTCAACCGCTTCTGTGCCTCCGGCTTGCAGACCATTGCCCAGGCTTCCGAGCGCATTATGGCTGGCTTCGCCCAGGTCATCGTGGCCGGGGGCACCGAGTCTATGAGCTTGGTACCGATGGGCGGCCACAAGGTGGCTCCCAACCCGCACCTGATGGTGAACTCTCCGGATGTCTATCTCTCGATGGGTCTGACGGCGGAGAACCTGGCCCGCAAGTATGAAATCTCCCGCGAGCAGCAGGATGAATTCTCTCTGGCCAGTCACCGGAAAGCCATCGCTGCTATCGAGAGCGGCAAATTCAGGGACGAGACGGTTCCGGTCGAGGTGACCTACCACAGACTTGATAACGGCAAGCCCGTTGAAGAGAAGATTGTCTTCGACACCGACGAAGGGCCGCGGGGTGACACCTCCGCCGAAGCTCTGGCAAGGCTCAAGCCGGCCTTCCACGCCCGGGGCACTGTCACCGCGGGCAACTCCTCGCAGATGAGCGACGGGGCAGCGGCCGCCGTAGTGATGAGCGCCGAGCGCGCCCGCCAGCTCGGCCTCCAGCCCTTGGCTCGCTTTCTCGCCTACGCCACCGCCGGGGTGGCGCCGGAGGAGATGGGCATCGGGCCAGCGCTGGCCATTCCCAAGGCGCTCACGCATGCTGGCCTCAAGCTCGAGGACATCGACCTGATTGAATTGAACGAAGCCTTTGCCGCTCAGGTGTTGTCCGTGCTGCGCCTGACAGAGCTCGATCCTGCCCGGGTCAACGTCAATGGGGGCGCCGTCGCTCTCGGCCATCCCCTGGGCTGCACGGGCGCCAGGCTCACCGCTACCTTGCTTTACGAGATGCGCCGCCGCCAGGCCCGCTACGGGATGGTGACTATGTGCGTGGGCGGCGGTATGGGCGCGGCCGGCATCTTCGAGCGCCTCAACTAGGTTTCTTCCCGAACGTTTGCAGCGTTGCTCGTGGGTTAGAAGCATGGCCCCTCACACGGTCTGGTACTTCGCCTACGCCTCCAATATGAACCGCGCCCAGATGAAGCAGCGCGTCCGCGACTGGGCGGAAGAAAAGATCGCCCGCCTCGACAACTATGAGCTAAACTTTGACAAGCTGGCGCGCAGGGGCACCGGTACAGGTAACCTCGTACTCGCCGAGGGCAAGGCGGTCTTCGGCGTCCTCTATCGCCTGCGCGAGCAGCAGTTGCGAACGCTCGACCGCTTCGAAGGCGTGCCCGAGCACTATCGTCGCAGCGAGGTCACAGTGGTGGACGAGCAGGGCAACAAGGTCAGCGCCCAGGTCTATCTGGCGCGCAAGGTGCGCAAGGGGTTGAAACCCGATCGGCACTACCTCAGGGGCATCATCGCGGGCGCCGAGGAGCACAATCTTCCCGCCGACTACGTCGAGCAACTGAAGAGGGTTGTGCCTGCATAGGAAAAGAAGCGCAGGGAAAGGACACGACGACTATGGCAACCACCCTCACCCAGCAAACCATCCGCGGCGGCAGTTTCCTAGTGGAAGACCGTGCCCCGGAAGCTGTGTTCACCCCCGAGGACTTTACCGACGAGCACCGGCAGATTGCGCAGATGACAGAGGAGTTCGCGGCCAAAGAAGTCTTGCCCCGCGCCGAAGAACTCGAGCAGCACAAAGAAGGCCTGATGGTGGAGCTGCTCCGCAAGGCCGCCGAGCTCGGCCTGCTGGGTGCCGACGTGCCCGAGGCCTACGGGGGCTCCGGACTGGGCAAGGTGGCCACCACCATTATCTCGGAGAAGGTGGCCCGCTATGCCTCCTTCGCTGTCTCCCACGGCGGCCATCACGGCATCGGCACCCTGCCCATCGCCTACTTTGGCACCGAGGCCCAGAAGAAAAAGTACCTGCCCAAGCTGGCCTCGGGCGAGCTGATCTCCTCCTATTGCCTGAGCGAAGCCGAAGCCGGCTCGGATGCCCTGGCGGCCAAGACCCGCGCCGACCGCAGCCCCGACGGCAAACACTACCTGCTCAACGGGCAGAAGATGTGGATCACAAACGGTGGCTTCGCCGACCTGTTCATCGTCTTCGCCAAGGTGGAGGGGGAGAAGTTTTCCTGCTTCATCGTGGAGCGGGACACGCCCGGCTTCTCGGTGGGCCCGGACGAGAAGAAGATGGGCATCA
>JBHIAG010000157.1:0-2770 GCA_046758465.1 Terriglobia bacterium
CCACTTGGCAACTCTTGGCCCCAACGCTCGGTCCTACATGCTCCGACCATTTCCAGCCGGGCTCATAGCTGGCTCTTCCCACCGTGACGCCTGCGGTTGTCACCAGCTCGAACCTTCCCTTCTCAAATGTCCGCGTCTCATCGGGGGAATCGAAACGCTTGATCTCTAGCTTCACCGCTAACCTCCCTGGTTGGTCGCAGCCGTGAGGTGAGATTTTGAAGGGTTGTCTGGCACGGTTTGAGAGTCAAGTGCCAAATTCGCCATCCCGACTCAGTGACGGTGCGGGGGGAGATGACTTTTCCAATCAAGGGGAAGATGCGCTCTCGATGGCCGCCATCTTAGGCGGCGCCCGCAGGCGAGTCAACGCCCCATGGGATAAAAGAGTGCTGCTAATGGTCAGACTGCAGAGAAGCACGCCCAGCTAGGAACCCGTCAGGGCAGGGTTTCAACCCTGCCGTTGCTGCACGAGTCTTTTCCGTCGGGCTTTAGCCCCCGAGGAACCTCAGCGGCTAAAGCCGCATTGGTAAACGACGGCCTTCGGCACGGCTGAAGCCGTGCCCTAACGACATCGCCACCACTACGCTGAGCCCGGTGGCACCTCCCACCGGGCACTATGCTCTCGGGTGGGCGCGGTCGTAGACCTCCATCAGTTGCTGGATGGAGACGGAGGTGTACTTCTGGGTGGTCGAAAGCGAGCGGTGGCCGAGGAGCTCCTGGATGGCGCGCAGGTCGGCGCCCTCACTGAGCAGGTGAGTGGCAAAGGCGTGCCGCAGGGCGTGCGGGTGCAGGTCCCAGTTGGGATCGAAGAGCTGGCTGTACTTCTTGACGATGAGGCCCAGCGCGCGGGGGCTCAGCCGACTGCCCTGGTGGTTGAGAAACACGGCCTCGTTGCCTTCTCCGCCTACGCCCTCCGAGCCTGCCTGCGCCGGCAAGCTTCGGCGGGCAGGCCTGCTCTTCCTGGCTGTGGTCCGACTTCGCTCACCACCAGCGGCCATGATTTCCCCGCGGGCTTCGAGATAGCGGTCGAGCGCTGCGCCTGCCTTGGAGCCAAAGGGGACGAGGCGCTCTTTGCGGCCCTTGCCGCGCACGCGCAGCATTTGTTCTTTGGGGTCGAGGTCTCCCAGGTCGAGCCCCACCAGCTCGCTGGCGCGCAGTCCGGAAGCGTAGAGCAGTTCCAAGAGAGCGCGATCGCGGCGGAGGAGCCACCGGGCGCGCTCATCCCGCTGCTTCGCCGCCCGCCCACCCACGCCGAGGCTCCCACCTGTGCTCAGGCTTCGGTGGGCAGGCCGGTACGCAGGCCCGCCGGAGGAGACCGGGCCCGCCGGCCGACGCTCGGCCAGGGCGTCAAGGAAGCGGTTGACTTGCTCCGCGGTCAGCACGCCGGGGAGCCGCTGCGGTAGCCGCGGGGTGCGCACCAAGCGCGCGGGATTCTTCCCCAGCAAGCCTTCGCGGACGCAAAACTTGAAAAAGGAGCGCAGCGCCGCCAGCTTGCGCGCCACCGAACTCTTCTGCCGGTTCCGGCTGTAGAGATCGCCCAGGTATTCGCGGATCAGCAGGTGATCGACGTCAGCGAGGCGCGGCTCGTGCACCCAGCCGTGGCGGTCGGGGATGGCCAAGTAGTCGCGGAACTGTTCGAGGTCGCTGCGATAATTCCGCCGGGTGTGCGCCGAGGCGTTGCGCTCGTCCCGCAAGTAGACCAGGAATTTCTCCACTGCCTGCTGCATCAACTCAATGAAACCACAGATGCGCACAGATAGACACGGACTTTCTTCTCCCGGGCGGCGGGGTTGCCGCTGAAAGAATCTGTGCGCATCCCTGGCGTAGGACTCCTGCACTTGGGATAGAATTATACGAGACAGCATTCGGCCCCGGGAAGCTCGCCGGACAACCGTGCCGAAAGGAGCGCGCCCATGGACGCCAAAAAGTATCTAGTCGCCGTCATCGCAGTCTTTGTGATGTATTCGGCTGCCGCCTACGTAATCCACAACATGATTCTGGCGCCGGACTATGAAGCCATCACCTCTGCCCTTCGGGGTGAGAAGGAATTTCTGCAGCGGCTGCCCCTGCTCTATCTGGGCAACCTGATCTTTGCCCTGGCGTTCTGCTTGATTTACGCCAAAGGGTACGAACCCCCGAAGCACTGGTTCGGGCAGGGCATTCGCTACGGTCTGATTCTGGGCACGCTGCTGGCGCCGGTGGCGTTCGCGGAATACGTGGCCTATCCCGTGCCGGGAACGCTGGCGCTGAAATGGATTGTCTTCGGCTACCTGCAGGCGATACTGTCCGGGGTGGTAGTGGCGGCTGTCTATCAACCCCCGCCCCAATCCACGGGCTAGCCGAGAAAGGTTCGCAGGAGGTTCTATGGCGCGGATTCGTCCCATTCCCAAAGAGCGCGCGGCCGTCGTTCTCCGCAGCCTCTACGCCGCCGCCGAGAAGCAATTCGGCACGGTGCCTAATTTGTTCAAGACCATGGCGCACCGGCCGGAACTGCTCCTCACCTTTGCCAACTTCTACAAGGAGTTGTGGACGGGCGGGGCGGTGGATGCCCAGACCAAGGAGCTGGCCGCGGTGCGCACCGCCGTGCTCAACGCCTGCCGCTATTGAACCACCCACCACTGCGCTTCGGGGAAGCGCGCCGGCTTGAGCGAAGAGCAGATTGCCGCCCTCAAACGAGACGACTGGGAAGCCGCGGGGGTCTTCGATGAGCGCGCCCGGGCGGTGATTCGCCTGGCAGAAAAACTGACCCGGGCGCCCGGCAGCGTCACCGATG
>JBHIAG010000158.1:0-2766 GCA_046758465.1 Terriglobia bacterium
GTGCCCTACGGCATCGGCACCTTCGGCAGCCGCGCCACCGCCGTGGGCGGCACGGCCATGTACCAAGCGCTGCAAAAGCTCAAGCAGAAGCTGGTTCGCATGGCCGCCCACCTGCTCGGCGTCCACCCCCAGCGCATCGAGTTCACCCCGGGCAAGCTCTTCGTCAAAGGCACCCCCCGCAAGGCGAAAGCCTTTCTCGAAGTGGTGCAGGCCGCCTACGTGGCCAAGACGCTGCCGCCTGACTTTGAACCTGGCCTGGAAGCCACCTCCTTTTTCGAGCCCTCGAACTTCACCTTTCCCTTCGGCACGCACGTGTGTGTGGTGGAGGTGGACGCGGAAACCGGCGACGTCCACATCCGCCGCTACGTGGCCGTGGACGATTGCGGCAACGTCATCAACCCGCTGCTGGTCGCCGGCCAGGTGCATGGCGGCATCGCCCAGGCCATCGGCCAAGCGTTGTTCGAGGAGGCGGTCTATGACGAGAGCGGGCAGTTGGTGACCGGGGAGTTGATGGACTACGCCGTGCCCAAGGCCGCGGACGTGCCCCGCTTTGAGACCGCGCGCACGGTGACCCCCTCGCCGGTCAACCCCATGGGGGTGAAAGGCGTTGGGGAAGCGGGAACCATCGGGGCAACCCCGGCGGTGGTCAATGCCGTGGTGGATGCGCTGCGGCCGCTGGGCGTGCGCGACATCCCGATGCCGCTCAAGCGCGAGCGCATCTGGGCGCTATTCCAGGAGAGGAGAGCATCGTGATCCCCAACCCATTCGAGTACGCCGCCCCGCGCCGCCTCGAGGAGGCACTCGAGTTGCTAGCCCGCCACGGCGGCGACGCCAAGCTGCTCGCCGGCGGCCACAGCCTGCTGCCCCTGATGAAGCTGCGCCTGGCCGCCCCCCACATCCTGATTGACCTGGGGAAAATCGCTGGGCTGGCCTACATCCGCGAAGAGGGCGAGCAAATCGCCATCGGCGCCATGACCACGCATGCGCAGGTGGAGCGCTCCGAGCTCTTGCAGCGGCGGGCTCCCCTCCTGGCGGAGACGGCGGCCGAGATCGGCGACGTGCAGGTGCGCAACTGCGGTACCCTGGGCGGTGCCCTCGCTCACGCCGACCCCGCCGCCGACTATCCCGCTGCCATCCTGGCGCTCGATGCCGCGTTGACCCTGACCAGCCAGAAGGGCAAGCGCACCGTGGCGGCGAAGGACTTCTTCGTCGATATGTTGACCACGGCGCTCCGGCCGGGCGAGATCCTCACCGAAATCCGCTTCGCGGCCGATGGGGTTCGCACCGGCGCGGCCTATCGCAAGCTGCCCCAGCCCGCCTCGGGTTTTGCCATCGTGGGCGTAGCGGCCCGCGTAGAGCTCGCCGACGGGGGCCGCTGTCGCACCGCCCGCGTCGGTGTAACCGGGGTGGCGCCGAAAGCCTACCGGGCCACCGCAGTCGAACAAGCGCTGGCAGGCGAGTCGCTCGATGCGAGACGCATCGCGCAGGCGGCAGCGAATGCCGCTAAAGGTGTCGAGCCGCTCGCCGACCTGCACGCCTCCGCCCGTTACCGGGCCGCGATGACTGAAGTCTTCACCCGCCGGGCGCTCACCCAGGCCTTCGAGCGCGCCCGTGCGCCGAAATGAGCTATGAGTTCGGAGAGCGGCTGAGTCCGGTGACCCCGGAAACGCTGGCGCCAACCGGGGGGCTGCTACGGGCACATGTTGGCTGGGAGGGAATCCCATGGAATTGTGGTTGTGGTGTGCTGTTGGCGGACTGGTCGGAACCGTATTGATGGACATCACCGCAAGCCTTGCCAACGCCCTGCGTATTAGGTGGGGAGGATGTGGAGGAAATGCCGCCATCGGGCGTTGGGTGTTGGGTCTGTTGGCTGGCCGCTTTGTACATAAGAACATAATCGAGTCCAGCCCTTTGGGACACGAACGGTCCGCTGGCTTGGTCTTCCACTACTTTACTGGCGCTAGTGTGGCATTGACCTATCCTTTTTTCTTTCTCGCCTTTAGTCTGCCCTTGCCAGAGAATCACCTGATTTCTGGTCTTCTTTGGGGGCTGGCAACAACCCTCCTGCCATGGTTCATTCTATTCCCCGGATTTGGCTGGGGCCTCTTTGGGGTCAGAGCGCCTGGCAACGTAAGACCCTTGGTCTCACCTGCGGTTTCACACATGCTCTATGGGCTTGGACTGGGAATCGTCTTGAATATTGCTTCCCCTCAAGTTGCCTTCTGAGGGGCTGGGCGCGACCACCTGCGCGCACTCCCCAGACTTACTGCACCCGGCGAACCTCCCCGAGTAGCCTCTTCGCGTTGACTTGGGTGGGGGTGCGGAATAGGATGGCGGGCAACAGGGGGAGATGAGAACCAAGTTCGAAAAGCCGGGAACCTTCGCCACGCCGCGGTTGCTGGGGCGGACGATTCGGTTGGCCGCGGGCGTCATCATCCTGTACATGGTTTTCCCGCCTTTTCTAAAGTACTGGCGAGGCTTTACCCGGGTGCGGGAAGGCTGGGAGACGCCCGGCGGCACTTGGTACATTGGGCTTTTCTTCGCTGTTTATCTTCTCCCCCATATGATCGACCGCGGCTTTACGCTCCAGCGGGGACGCCGGTCGCAGATCGTTTTCGGCCTGCTGGCTTTGGCGGCGGTGGTCTTTGACCTGACTTACTACGGCAGCCTGTGGGCGCCGCCGCTCGGCTGGCTGGTTCTCTTCACGACCGTGCTTGTGCTCGGCCACCTCGGGATTTCTTTCATCGTGGCCGGGCTGTTTGCTAC
>JBHIAG010000159.1:0-2710 GCA_046758465.1 Terriglobia bacterium
ATTGCAGTGGTTATCCCCGAAGATGTTGTTCGAGGAACTTGACAGCCTCTTGCGGGCTTTGTGCCTGCAAAACCAGGGGGGCGGCGTGCTCCTTCTTGTCAACGACGTCGAGCACCGCGCGCCAGAAGTCGCCGAGGACGACCAGGGGCTTGCGGGCGAGCAAGCCCTTGCTGAGCATCTCCCAGACGACGGCGAGCTCGGCCAGGGTGCCGGTGCCGCCGGGGAGCACCACGTAGCCCTCGCCGCGGCGGATCAACTCGAACAGGCGCTCCTGCCAGGTCTTGACGCGCACCTCTTCGGCCACCCAGGCGTTAGCTGGCGCGCCGAAGAGCTCGGCGGTGATGCCGATGGCGTGTCCGCCGGCCTCGCGCGCCCCGCGCGAAACAGCTTCCATGACGCCGCCGTAGCCGCCGGTGCAGACCGTGAAGCCGGCGCGGGCCAGGGCGGCACCGAGGGCGCGGGCGGTTTCATAGTCAGCGCTGCCGGGTGCCGGGCGGGAGCTGCCAAAAACGGTTACGGTCGGCATAGTCTCTGGAGGCGCGAGACTCGAAATTCGAAACTCGAAACTCGGAACCGGACAAGCGGCCCCGCTGAGAAGAACCCTTCGACTGCGCTCAGGACAAGCGGGGTCTCCGCCCCGAAGGTTCGGGGCTCCGACAAGCCCTCATACGAGCCGTATGGCCTGCCCTACCCCAGGGCCGAACTGCGAAACTTGGCTGCGCTCGCCTCATGGAGCTGCCTCGATTTGCTTTCCGCAATGGGGACAGACCACGGAGCCTCTTTTTCGGGCCTGGATTTGCTCCAAGAAGCCGGCACCAAGAATGCCCGTGGGCAGCGCCACCATGCCAATGCCGAGCAGGGCGATGATGGCTCCCAGCAGCTTTCCCAGCGTCGTCACGGGGATTGCATCGCCATAGCCCACGGTGGTCAGTGTGACGACCGCCCACCACATCGCCGCTGGGATGTTAGCAAACTTATCCGGCTGTGCGGCATGCTCGGCTTCATACATCAGCGTAGCGGCGATGATCAGGAGACCAAACAGCACTGTGAAGACCGCCGCCAGCTCTTGCCGCTTATTGCGCACGACGCTTCCGAGTAGCCGGAATGCCTCTAAGTAGCGGCCGAACTTAAGGATGCGCAGAAACCGTAAGAGGCGCATCGCGCGCAGAGCGCGAAAGTCGGCAGCCATAAGCGGGAGATAGAAAGGGGCGATGGCGAACAGATCAACCAAGGCTAGGGGTGTGAGAGCAAACTTGAGGCGACCGTAGAAGGATGAACGGTAGCGCGGGTCGGAGGTGCATGACCAGAGACGCAACAGGTACTCAACAGTGAATATGAGTACCGAAATAATCTCGAACCAGAGGAAGAAGGAGCGAAATTGCGCCGCGAGCGGCTGCACCGACTCGAAAATTACTGCCAGAACGTTGGCCAGGATGAGGGCCATGATGAAGAGGTCGATCGCGCGGCTGATCGTGTCGCCTGGCCCTGCCACTTCCAAAATTTCATAGATGCGTTTTTTCATCTCTGCCCTCTTTATTCATCATTCATCCCCGCATCGGGGCCGGAGCAATGAAATTGGCTCGGTGGCCCGTGCTCCTGAATCAGTAAGGCTTCTAGCCAGTCTACCAGACGAGCCTTGTGCTTGGGTTGGCCGTGCCCATTCTAGCTGGGGGAGAGGGGCGCCTGCCAGCGGAGGTCTCGCACCGCAGCGGGACACCGCCGAGACGCCTACGCCAGCGGAAGAATCCCTCAGGGGCTAAAGCCCTGCCTGCGGCCCGCCTGCGGACGGGCAGGCAGGCGTGCCCTGCCGAAAACCGGATCAAGCTAGAAAGAGCTAGCAGGCGAGTTTGCGGGCGGCAGCTTTGGCGAAGTAGGTGAGGATGAGGTCGGCGCCGGCGCGCTTGATAGCCGTCAGGGTTTCCATCATGGCGCGGTCGAGGTCGAGCCAGCCGAGGCGGGCGGCCGCTTGCAGGCAAGTGTACTCGCCGCTGACCTGGTAAGCGCCCACGGGCAGGTTGAACTGCTCGCGGACAGCGCGGATGACGTCGAGGTAGGGCAGGGCGGGCTTGACCATGACGATGTCGGCGCCTTCTTCGACATCGAGGGCAACTTCGCGCAGGGCCTCGCGGACGTTGGCCGGGTCCATCTGATGGCTGCGGCGGTCGCCAAACTGCGGTGCTGACTGGGCGGCGTCGCGGAAGGGCCCGTAGAAGACGGAGGCGTACTTAGCGGCATAAGAGAGGATGGGGAGGTGGGTGAAGCCATTGGCGTCGAGCGCCTGGCGGATGGCGGCGACGCGCCCGTCCATCATGTCGGAGGGGGCGACGATGTCGGCGCCGGCGCGGGCGTGGCTGAGCGCGGTCTTGGCCAGGAGCTCGAGCGTGGGGTCGTTGACGATTTCGCCACCCTCGACCTTGCCGCAGTGGCCGTGGCTGGTGTACTCGCACAGGCAGACGTCGGTGAGGACGAGCAGGTCGGGGAGGGCATCTTTGAGGGCGCGGAGGGCGCGCTGGATGATGCCGTCCGGGGCGTAGGCGCCGGTGGCGAGCTCGTCCTTGGCTTCGGGGATGCCGAAGAGGATGACGCCGGGGATGCGGAGGCTGGAGACCTCGCGGCACTCTTTGACCGCTTCGTCCACCGAGAGGTTGAAGACGCCGGGCATCGAGGCAATTTCCTTGCGCACGCCGGTGCCGGGGACGATGAAGAGCGG
>JBHIAG010000160.1:0-2689 GCA_046758465.1 Terriglobia bacterium
AGTACGGCGAGCACGAGGCGGCAGTGGTCGCCTACCATAAAGTCGAACCGCCGGAACGCGAAGAACAGCTTTCGTTGTCGACCTACCGCCTTGCTCAGAAGCGCCTCGCTCTGCTCGACCCCGAGTCCACGAAGGAAAGGGCTGGAGAGAAGGCCAAGAACGAGTAACTAGCTTTCCTCTGTCCTATGCGTCCGGCGTTGTCCTAAGCACAACCACCTGGCAATTGGCGTGCGAAGGGCGGCCCGCCTCTCTAGCGGGCGGCGACGTCGCGTTCTTCCTGGGGGCGAACAAGCAGCAGCTCGGCGCGGCGCTGGCGGACGCGGGCGTCCAGACGCCGCCAGAACTGGATAAAATAGCGGGCCGCACTCACCAGGGCGAAGAACACCACCAGCCACAACGCTACCGTCCCAATGGTGGTCAGCATTGAGTAGCGGCTGCTGAGGATTAACAAGGCGGCGGCAAACACCTGCAAGACCATCTTGACTTTGCCTAAGTCCGAAACTGGTAGGGAAAAGCCTTGCGTGGCGGCGATGGCCCGCAAGCCAACCACTGCCACTTCGCGCCCAATGATGATCGTCACCATCCAGGCGGGCGCCAGCCCCAACTCCACCAGGGCGATGAAGGCGGCGGCGATCAGTAGTTTATCGGCCACGGGGTCGAGCAGGACGCCAAGAGTGGTAATCTGCCGGCGTTTCCGGGCCAGGTGACCGTCGAGCCAGTCGGTAAGAGCAGCCCCCAGCAGGATGGCTACCCCCCAGAGCTCAAAATTTTCCATCCGGGTCAGCAAGACCACAACCAGGAAGGGCACTAGGAAGATGCGAACCAGGGTGAGGCTATTGGGAATGTTCATCCGCTTCCGTCCTGCGCGATGGGCACCAGCGAAAAACGACGCTTTGCCACCCGGCGGCGCGTCATCAGCCTCGTCAGCAGGCACTATACCTGCGGGTTCCGAGGAGTGTCAAACGAATCCGCCCCTGCCTCGGGAATGTGCAAAACTCTTGCGCGCCATAGCCTTCTTCTGCTCTTCTGCCAGTGCCCTGGCCGTGACCTAGACACCGCTTCTGCGGATGTATCTAATTGAAAGTAAACAGCTTGCCCTCCTTAGACCGGGGCGTTGGGCTGCACGTCCTGAACGCATTTGACTCGCTAAAAATGCGGCAGAAATCACTTCCACAGTTTTTTCCACAGGGAAAACTCCTTTGCTAGCAGCAAGTTGGGCTGGCAGGAAAGCGCCTGAACCGATACCGAAACCAGGAAGACACAAAAAACGGTTTGGATAGGTGCTCCTAGCCGTGGAAAGCGAATTCCTCCAGTTCTTGCGCGACTGAGGCAGGCAATTCGGCATCAATCCAGACGCTCCCATCGCGAAATTCCTCGCCGAGGACGTGGCCACGCTCGTGCACCAGGGCGCGTCGGCGTCCATCAGCAGCGGGAATCCGCAGCGCCACGCGCACCGGGCGCTCACCAGGCAAAAGATCATCAATCCGGTGCCGCAATGCATCAAACCCCAGCCCGGTTAGAGCGGAGACGAAGGCTGCCCGAGGGGAATTCTTCAGGCGCCGGCGCTCGTTCTCTTCCAACAGATCCACCTTGTTGAAGACCTGCAGGCGCGGCGTCTCCTCCACCCCCAGTTCAACCAGCACCTTGCGGACTTCTTCATCCTGCTCGGTGTGCAAGGGATTGGAGATGTCGGTGACGTGCAAGATCATGGCTGCTTCCTCAACTTCCTCCAGCGTCGCCCGAAAAGCTGCCACCAGACCCGCTGGCAGGTCGCGTATAAAACCCACTGTATCCGAAAGCAAGGCCCGGCGGCCGGAGGGCAACTCGATGGCGCGTACCGTAGGATCGAGGGTAGCGAACATTTTGGCCGACACGCGCACCTCCGCCTGCGTCAGCGCATTGAAGAGCGTGGATTTGCCGGCGTTTGTATAGCCCACCAAGGCAATGGTAGCCAGCGCCGCTGCCTGCCGGGCGCGGCGCTGCTGCCGGCGACGTCGCCGCACCTCTTCCAGCTCGGTGCGGATCTTGCGGATGCGGCGGCGAATGCGCCGCCGGTCGGTTTCCAGTTGGGTCTCGCCAGGCCCGCGGGTGCCGATGCCACCGCCCAAGCGGGAGAGCTCGAGCCCGCGTCCAGCCAGCCGCGGCAGCAGGTAGTTCAACTGCGCCAGTTCCACCTGTAACTGCCCTTCGCGGCTGCGCGCCCGCCGGGCAAAAATGTCCAGGATGAGCTGGGTGCGATCAATGACTCGCTGCTCGCCGGTCAGGTTGCGGAGCTGAGTGGGGGAGAGGTCGTGGTCGAAGATGATCAGGTCGGCCTGGCAGGCCTCAGTTTCGGCGTGTAACTCCTCGACCTTCCCCCGGCCGAGCAGCGTAGCCGGGTCGGGGCGGTCGCGCGTCTGTTCCAGCATCCCCACCACAGTGGCCCCGGCACTGCGGGCCAGCTCAGCCAGCTCGGCCAGACTCTCCGCCGTGCTGCCTCCATAGCGTGCAGGAAGGTGCGCGCCCACCAGCAGCGCCCGTTCCGCTGTTGTTACCGGACGAACTGTCTTCATCACTCACCAAGATTATAGCCTCTTCACGCGCCCGCAACACGCTTGACGTCAGAGCGGCTATGAAAAGCGGGCGGCTGCCTCCTCGTGCCCGGCGGGTCCTTCCTTGTCATCCCGAGGCCTACCCCGCTTGCCCTGAG
>JBHIAG010000161.1:0-2619 GCA_046758465.1 Terriglobia bacterium
GACCTCCTGCACCCCAAGCAGGCGCGCTAAACCAGGCTGCGCCACGTCCCGACGGCCGAACCTATGCTATCACCGATAGGAAAGCAGGGTCAACAAACGCTTGAGTTCCGCGCGCACCGCGCGCAACTGCTCCCGGGCAGCGGAGTCGTTTGCCCGGGGGCAGGACTCAGCCACCGAGATGCTGGTCGCGGCGGCGGGCGACGCACCGCCATTGCCAGCTTCCAGTTGCTTGCGCGCCCCGGCGATGGTGAAGCCTTGCTCGTAGAGCAGGCGCTTGATGGTCAGCACGGTTTCGATGTCTCGGTGCCGGTAGCGCCGTTGCCCGTGGGAGCTCTTCGCCGGGCGCAACATGGGAAACTCGGTTTCCCAGTAGCGCAGCACGTAAGGCTGGATTTCGGTGAGGGAGGCGACTTCGCCTATCCGGTAGGTCCCTTTCTCGGCGACCGGGGCAGAACCGTTCTTGCCCATTTTCCCCGGTATGCTAGTACGGGCGCCTGCCCGGGTCAAGCCCCGCGCTTTTTGCCGCGGCCCGTCAGCGCCGAGCCAGTCGCAAGCGAATCGGGGTGCCGGTGAACCCGAAGCGTTCCCGCAACTGGTTCACTAGGAAGCGCTCCAAGGCGAAGTGCAGCTTGGGCAGGTTCGTGCGCAGCAGAAAAGTCGGCGGCGCCGTGCCCACCTGCTCCAGAGCGTATATACGCACCCGGCGGCCCCCGGGCACCGTCGCCCGAGCCAGAGGCAGGGCGCGCAGGAATTTCTTCAACTCGCCGGCCTCGATCCGCTGCTGCCGCGCCGCTGCCACTTCGGCAATCAACCGCCGCAGCCGTCCCAGCCGTTGCCCGGTGAGCGCGGAGAGGAACACCAGCGGCGCGTAGTCAAGGAATTTCAGCCGTTGCCGCACGACTTGGGTCCACGCCGCCAGGGTGTGGGTGTCTTTTTCGATCGCGTCCCACTTGTTCACCGCCAGGACGAGCGAGCGGCCGCTGGCGTGCGCGTAACCGGCGATGGCGGCGTCCTGCTTGGTCACTCCGGTGGTGGCATCGAGCAACAACACCGCCACGTCGGCGCGCTCCAAATGTTTGCGCGCCATCACCACGCTGAGTTTTTCCGCCAGCAGCTTCGTCTTCCCCTTGCGGCGGATGCCGGCGGTGTCAATCAATCGCCACCAGTGCCCGTCGGCGGGAACCACCGTGTCCACCGCGTCTCGGGTCGTGCCCGGCTCGGCCGCCACGATGGCCCGCTCACTGCCCGTCAGCCGGTTGAGCAGGGTGGATTTGCCCACGTTGGGCCGGCCGAGGATGGCTACCTTCAAGGCCACCGGCACACGCACCGCTTCTCCGGCCACCAGATTCCGGGTCAGCTCATCCGCCAGCTCATCCACACCCAAACCGTGCTCGGCGCTCACCGGGATCACCGGCTCCATGCCCAGCTCGTGGAAGGGGTGCACCCCGCTGAAGGTGCGGGGCGTGTCCACCTTGTTGGCCGCCACCACCAGCGGCTTGCCGGTGTGCAGCAGCAGCCGGGCCAAGTCAGCATCGAGAGGAGTCGGTCCCGCGCGCGCATCCACCACCAGCACCACCACAGCGGCGGCGTCAATGGCCACCCGCGCCTGGCGGAGAATTTCCCGCGCCAGGATGGCCCTTTCGTCCGGCACCAGCCCGCCGGTGTCCACCACTTCGAATGTCTTGCCCTGCCAGGTGGCGACCCCATAGAGGCGGTCGCGGGTGATGCCGGGCTCGTCGGTGACGATGGCGCGCCGCTGTCCCGTCAGCCGGTTGAAGAGCGCCGACTTGCCCACGTTGGGCCGCCCCACAATGGCCACCAGCGGCAACGCCGCTCGTCGGTTTTTGACGTTGCTGCTCATTGAGCTGTGCTATTGTAGCTGCTTGCACGAAATTCTGCTGCGCTGATGGCCGAACCTGCCGCCCAATCCGAGATGTCGTTGCGGGATTTCTTCGGGCCTCAGGGTCTGCTGGCCCGCTGCCATCCCCAGTACGAGTTTCGTCCCGGGCAACTGGAGATGGCCGAGGCGGTCGAACAGGCCTTTCGCCGCAAGCGCCACCTGGTTGTCGAAGCCGGTACCGGCACCGGCAAGACGCTCGCTTACCTGATTCCGGCCCTGCGCAGCGGTCGCCGCGTGGTCATCTCCACCGGCACCAAGAACCTCCAAGAGCAGCTCTTCTTCAAAGACATTCCTTTCCTGCAGCGACACCTCAACGCCGAAATCCGGGCCTGCTATATGAAAGGCCGGGCCAACTTCCTTTGCCGGCAGAAGCTCTACGAGCTGGAAGACCAGCCGGTGATCAAGGGACTCGACGACCTCGACCACTACGCCCGCATCCGCGACTGGGAACCGAAGACCGAAACCGGCGATCGCGCCGAGCTGACCGATTTGCCCGACCCCAGCCCGCTCTGGCCCCGGATTGACGCCCGCCGGGACACCTGCACCGGGCAGAAGTGCCCCCAGTTCGACCGCTGCTTCATCACCCTGATGCACCGGCGGGCGGCCGTGGCCGACCTCGTCATCGTCAACCATCACCTCTTCTTTGCCGACCTCGCCGTGCGCCAGGACGACTTCGCCAGCATCCTGCCCGACTACACGGCCGTCATCTTCGACGAAGC
>JBHIAG010000162.1:0-2607 GCA_046758465.1 Terriglobia bacterium
TACTCGTGCGTGTAGCGGGCGTAGCAGTACTGGCAGCCGAACTCGCAGCCGCGGTAGGGATTGATCGACCAGAGAAAGCCCACCCGCGCGCTCGTCACCCGGTTCAGAATCGAGCGCACCGGCAGGCGGAAGCATTCCACCTGGCGCTTCTCGGCTTCGCGGGGTGCTGCGGCCGCCAGCCGTGCAATCCCCACCAGGCCCGCAGCCACCGGCGCGGGCTCACCCGCCGGGGGTTCCCAGAGCAACCCCTCCCGAAGAACCGGCCGCGCGGGAAACTTCGGTAGTGGCAGGATCGGGACGGATGGCGTGGTTTCGGGGGCGAACGGCACGGTTTGGGCGCTGCATCGCGTCTGCTCCGAGCCGAGTCGCGGGCTCGCGCCGCTGCCTATCTTCGCCACCGACGCCGACCCGCCAGCACCCTTCCCGCCAGCCAGCCGCCGTGCGGACCCGCCCGGTAGGCGTGCGGGCCTGCTGGCGGCGCGTGTCGGCGGCAGCGTAGTCACACAGCTCATGGGCCAATTGTATTCGCCTTTTATTCGCCGTGTCAAGTATAACATTCTCTTTATATTCGTCTTAGAAGGAATTTTTTTACCTCAGGTTCTCTGGAACTTCTCTGGAATGAACAACATACTTAGGGTAGGCGGAGGCTGGCCGCGTCCGGGCCTGCCCTCCGAAACTCGCAGAGCACAGGATGGCGGAGGAGGAGGGACCTCCTACGTCCTTCGGACTTCGGACGTTAAAATTCGCTTGCGCAATGTGGCAATGCCGGACCCGCTCTTCAGATAGGTCTCCAAACTACGAGCTGTCGACTCTTGTTTGACCGCTACATACGCTTCTAGACTCAACGGCCTACGGTTTCTCGTACAGGTGCATTGGCCTTCGCTATGTTCTCGGAGCCTTTGCTTCAAATTAGCAGTGGAACCCACGTACAGCTTTCCATCGCGACTGCTCCTCAAGATGTACACGTACCACATCGCACAGCCTACCGTCCAAAAACTTGAGTAGCGCTGGATGGCCTGCCATCCGAAGCTCGAAGAGCGCAGGATGGCGGAGGAGGAGGGATTCGAACCCCCGAGCCCGATCTCTCGGGCTAGCCGCTTTCAAGGCGGCCCCGTTCAACCGCTCCGGCACTCCTCCGCGCCCCATTATACGAGGAAAACCCAGCGGCGGAAGCCCTGCCTGCGGCAGGCAGGTGCTGCGATGAACTTCAGAGACTCGGCCAGGGGCAAGCCTGCCTGCCGCAGGCAGGCCCTGGCCCTACCCAAGTTACGCTTGTCGGTATAAGCTTGGCACGGCGAGGGGGTCGCGCCGAGGAGAAAGCAATGAAGACACACGCTGCATTGTTTCTGCTGCCTATCTTACTCCTCTTACTCGCCTGCCAGTCCGCCCCGGAATCACCGGAAAGTCCTGAGCTGGCCAGTGCGGGCATCCCGGCAGGCTTCCAGGTGCAGGTCTTTGCCGAGGACCTGGGGCGGGCGCGCTTCATGGCCTTCGGGCCCGACGGGGTGCTCTACGTCAGCTCAATCCGCGCCGGAACGGTCCTGGCGCTGCCCGACCGCAACCACGACGGCACGGCCGACGCGGTCGTCATCTTCGCCGACGGCTTGCGCGCCCCCCACGGCCTGGCCTGGCAAGGCAACTGGCTCTACGTCGGCGAAACCCACCAGGTCGTGCGTCTGCGCGACACCGACGGCGACCTCGGCGCCGACGCCCGCGAAGTTGTCGTCCCCAACCTGCCCCCGAATCAGATGCACTTCACGCGCACCGTCGGCTTTGGCCCCGACGGCGGCCTGTACGTCTCGGTGGGCTCAAGCTGCAACGTCTGCGAGGACGAGCCCCGCCGCGCCGCCATCCTGCGCTTCAACGCCGATGGCTCGGGCGGAGAAACCTACGCCCGCGGCCTGCGCAACGCCGTCGGCTTCACCTGGCGGCCCGGCACCGAAGAGCTGTGGGCCACCGACAATGGCCGCGACTGGCTGGGCGACGACCTCCCGCCCGAAGAACTCGACCTGGTGGTCCGCGGCGGCGACTACGGCTGGCCCTACTGCTACGGCAACCGCGTCCCCGACCCCGAGTTCAACGACCCTGCCCGCTGCCGCCCCACCCTGCCCGCCACCTTCGAGATGCAGGCCCACTCGGCTCCCCTCGGCCTCACCTTCTACGACGGCCAGATGTTTCCCGCCGAATATCACGGCGACTCCTTCATCGCCTTCCACGGCTCCTGGAACCGCTCCATTCCCACCGGCTACAAAGTCGTCCGCGTGCGCTTCCAGGAGGGGCGTCCGGTCGCCATCGAAGACTTCGTGGATATTTGGTTCAAAGGGGGCAAGGTGAGCGGCCGCCCGGTGGACCTCACACTCGGCCCCGAAGGCGCCCTCTACATCTCCGACGACCACGGCGGCCGCATCTTCCGCCTCACCTACCAGAAAGAATAACTTCCCATCGGGGCTCCTGCCTTCTTCTGTCATCCCGAGCGGAGCCTGCCTGCGGCAGGCAGGCGAGGGATCTGCTTTGAAGCTGCTAAGGCTTTTTGAACAGCGCCGCGTCCACCGGCGGGTTGGCGACGAAGCTGGACAGAGTGGCTTCGCTGAACAGCTTTCCGTTGTG
>JBHIAG010000163.1:0-2570 GCA_046758465.1 Terriglobia bacterium
CTATTAGCAGCGTGGTACCGCCCAAAATCTGTGCCAACGTACGGCGTGCTGCGTTCTCTGAAATGAATTGTTGCTCCGTGGGTAGTTTGGATGCCTGCCACTTTGGAAGCAGCCATAGGATTAGAATAATGGCCAATGCGATTAAACCTAAAACAAGAAGTCTACTTAGCTTCCATCTTGCCACTCTTGTCTCCGCCATATTCCTTTGCCTATGAGCATGTACTGCAAAACTTTGTTAGCTTGATTTGGCTAAAGATTTCCTGAGAGTTTTTTGATAGATGACCCATCTTTACAAAAACAGAAATGAGCAAGCTTTTTGATATTGAGAGCTAGCGTAAGTTTACGGTACACCTCCTCAAGAGTGGTCGTAAATGTATGCTGCGCTTGAACTAATCAGCCGACAGCACCGTCGTACCCAATTGGCGGGCCAGTGGAAAGAGCCCGAGGGCGTCGGCGAGCTGTTGCTGGGTGGCATCGCGCTCGCTGAGCACCCGGTCGGCCGCGCCGTTGGTGTAGACGACGAGCGTCTCGTCGATCCCGGCCAGGCGCTCCAGCGCCCGATCCACACTGATGCGAAGCCCGACCCGCCCGAGCTTAAGCCGCAGGATGGCCACCAGCAGCAGGGCAAAGAAGCAGTAGAGGGCATGGACGCGGATTTTGCTGTCCGTCCAGTGAAACATGGGCCACCAGAGGCCGGGTCGGGACTTGCTGATGCGGAAGAGATGCTCGGTGCGGGCGAGCCGGCGGTAGGCACGCACGATCGTGACATCGTCCCAGGCGTGGCGGTCGGTGACGATCATCGTCTTGCCGAGGTGTCGCCGCTGGATGGCGCGCTTCTTCGCCCGGTCCCAGGCCCACGCGAGGGCGACGACCCGCCCCGCCTCGACCTCCAGGGTGTAGTCGAGCACCTCCCGCAGATGCTCCCGGGTGGTCCACCGCCGGAGCTTCCGACGCACCGTTGCCTCGTGATGCCCCCGTCCCCGGCGCGTCGTGTGCCAGGCATCGATCTTCGCGGCCAGCGCCTGGAGCCGTCCGTCGACCTTCGCCTGCTCCCGGTTCATCGTCGCCCGCTGCTTCCGGTACAAGGCGGGCGAGAAGACGACCAGCACGGTGCGCTCTTTGCCCCACAGGGCCCGCTGGGTGCGGTAGACCTTCAGGTGCTTGGTGCCGGGCAGCGTGAGCTTCCGATACGCGGCCCGCTCGATGTCCAGAAGGTCGGGCAGCCAGCTCGCCGGCACCCCGGCGACAGAATGCACGGCGTGGCGATCCAGCTCCCGCAGGTTCTTGGGCGAGGTGGGACCCCGATCGAAGACGAGCGTCAGCTGCTCGGGCGCCCGCTCGAGCGCCCCCATCCAGGCCGCGAGCAGCCCCGCCCAGGCCACCGGAAACTGGGCGGCGTCGTGGCGATGGCCGGCGTAACACTGGTGGTAGAGGGGGAGGCCGGTCTCCCGGTCCTCGAAGAGCGCCAGCGAGAGCTGGCGCAGATCGGTGCGTTTCTGCTTGTTGGCACCCCGCTGGGCGAGCGTCGGGCGCTCGTTGAACGTATCGATGAAGCTGAAGAAGTTCGTCGTGTCGTAGAGGAGCGTCTCCTCGCCCAGCGGAAACCGCTCCGCCAGCCGGGCGAGCAGATCATGCTGGATCGCCTCGATGTGCGCGGGCTCAACCTGGTCCATGTGGTCCCAGAAGCGCGGGCTTGCCAGCTCCGTCGCCTTCGCCCGCCACAGCCGGCTCAGCACGCTGTCCTTGTACCAGCCATCATACAGGGCCCGCTTGCTCTTCGGATTCACCGCTCGGTTGATCGCGGCCATTACCAGGTACTGCCCTACCGACAGGCCAGTCCGACGCTGTTTCTTTGGGGGCGGCACGTGGCGGTCCACGATCTCCCGCAGGCCGAGCGCCTCGGCCCAGTGCCACAAGAGCGCCGTGGCCCCAAACTCTTTGTTCCGCACCCGCTGCAAGGGGCAGGGCCCCGGACGCTTCCCCCGGGTGTAGGCCGCTTTCACCTCCTCCAGGAACCGGCCCTTGGGGCCCAGGTAGATCTGCTCGACAATCCGTGGCTTGCCGTCCACCCGGGCCGAGCGGACCCAGTAGGCGTACTCCCGACCGTTTTTCTTCTTGTAGATGAGCGAGGCCATGACAGGGTAATACATATCATGGAATTCTCAATATGTCAAGAAAAAATACAAAAAAAGATAGGTACGACAATATGTTTCTGAGGCCGTGCTGAGACTCCATAACGCCATTGAAAGCAATCGGTTCTCAGCGTACATTGGGGATACGTCATGGAGGTCTCCCGTAAACTCACGCTAGAAACCACTGATCTGGGCAGCGAATGTATCAAAAAATACACTGCTGATGACAACCCCAGTGGAATCAAGAGCAGCGGGAGCAGCAGTTGGGTTCTGTGGGTTGGCCGGTGATCCAACAATCGTGATATTCGTTGTTCCTACTTTGAGCACTTGAAAGGTTAAGCTGACGATGATTGGTTCCAAGGGGCCAATCCCATTGCCAGCTCCTCCACCGAGTTTCGTAACGCCAACGATAACTCGGTTCCCGCTTTGTGACACCAA
>JBHIAG010000164.1:0-2553 GCA_046758465.1 Terriglobia bacterium
CTGCGCATCGAGCTGCCCGTGCATGCACTGGTGGTCCCGCAGAGCGGGGCGACCGGCTTCTCGCGCAAGCAGCTCGATGCGTTGGCGGAGATCGGCAAGCGGCAGGGCGGCCGGGCGCTCTATCACGCCAAGGTAACCGACACCGGCATTCAGTCCCCACTGCAGAAAACTCTGGGGGAGCGCGGCCTGGAACGACTACGCGAGCTCACTGGCGCTGGTGCTGGTGACCTCATCCTGGCCGTGCCGTCTGACCCGGCACGCGCTGCGGGTCAGCCTCACGCACCCACCACCACCGTGATTGGCGCCTTGCGTCTTCAACTGGCGCAGCAGTTGAAACTGATACCGGATCTGCAGTGGAAATTCCTCTGGGTCACCGATTTTCCTCTCTTTGAGTGGAGCGGGACCGAGAATCGCTGGACCTCGTCCCACCATCCTTTTACTGCGCCTGCCGAAGACGACCTCGACAAACTGGAAGCCGACCCGGGGCGGGTGCGCTCGCAAGCCTATGACTTGGTTCTGAACGGGGTCGAGCTGGGCAGCGGCTCCATCCGCATCCACCGCCCGGACATCCAGCAGCGGGTTTTCCGGATGCTGGGACTGTCAGACGAGGAAGCCCGGCAACGCTTTGGCTTTTTCCTCGACGCGCTCAGCTACGGCACGCCGCCCCATGGCGGCATCGCTCTGGGGCTCGACCGCATCGTGGCGCTGCTGGCGGGCGAGACCTCCATCCGCGAAGTCATCGCCTTCCCCAAGACCACCGCCGCCCAAGACCTGATGGCCGCCGCCCCTGCTCGTGTTTCCCCCGAGCCGCTTCGCGAGCTTGGGTTCTCGGATGAGCAGCTTCGCAAATGGGGATACAAATGGTGATCTGTCCAGCCCAGCGGCCCCTGCCGCTGGGAGCCACGGGCGGAAGCCCGTGGCCTGAAGGGCTTTTGGCGGGGCGGGGTTTTTCGGAGAGAAGCGGAGACCCCGCGTCTTTTGCGGGGAACCCCGCCGAAGAGACTGTAAGAAAGAAAGGGGCTTTAGCCCCTGAGGTTACGTGTTCATCGGTGTGCATCCTCCTGCGCCCCCCAATTCGCGGGGCTCCGGAGGGCAAGTCGGTGGTTTCATCCATTGTGAGCGGTAGCTGATGGCGTCGATCCGGATTTTGCCCGACAACGTGGTCAACAAGATTGCCGCCGGGGAAGTGATCGAGCGGCCCGCCTCGGTGGTCAAAGAGCTGCTGGAGAATGCGCTCGACGCCGGCGCCCGCCGCCTGAGCGTGGAGGTCGAAGCCGGCGGCAAACGCCTGATCCGTGTCACCGACGACGGCTGCGGAATGACCCACCACGATGCCCTGCTGGCCTTCGAGCGCCACGCCACCTCGAAGCTCCACGTTGCCGACGACCTGCTGGCCATCGCCACCCTCGGTTTTCGCGGCGAAGCGTTGCCCTCAATCGCCAGCGTGGCCCGGGTGGAGCTGGAGACACGTGCCGGCGACGACCCGGTCGGAACCCGAGTCGAGATCAACGGCGGCAAGATGCTGGCGGTGAAAGAAGTCGGCTGTGCCCCGGGGACGCAAGTCACCGTGCGCACCTTGTTCTACAACGTGCCGGCGCGACGGAAATTCCTGCGCACAGACACCACTGAGCTCGGTCACGTGGCCTCGCTCGTTACTCACTACGCGCTCGCCCACCCGGAAATCCGCTTCGCCCTGAAATCAGGCACGCATACCATCCTCGACACCGCCGCGGCCGCCAGCCTGCCCGAGCGCGTCTATCAGGTGCTCGGCCGCGCCACACTGGCTGAGCTGATTGACATCGGGCGACTATCGGCCCGCCTGCCGGCCTTCCGTACCGAGAGTTGGTTCGGCGCCGGCGAGAGCCAGGAGGAAGCGCCCGGTGTGGTGACCGCGCAGGGATTCGTTTCTCGTCCCGAGGTGCAGAAGACCTCGGCGAACACCATCTACATTTTTGTCAACCGGCGTCTGGTGCGCGACCGCATTCTGCTGAACGCACTTCGGGAAGCCTACCGGCACGTGTTGCCGGCGCGCGCCTATCCGATGGTGCTGCTTTTTCTGGAGCTGCCGGCGCGCGAAGTGGACGTCAATGTCCACCCGCAGAAAATCGAGGTGCGCTTCCGTCATCAAGGTTTCATCTACGATTTTGTGCACCAAGCCGTGCGCCAGGCGCTGGTTGTCGCGCGTCCCATCGCGCGTTTTGCTCCGCCAGCCGCGGAGCGAGTGCGTGCTCAGCCCCGGGTTGCGTCGCCGCCGCCCTCCGTTCCGGAAGCGGTTTCACTTGAGACCGAGTCGCCGCCTGTCGAGCCCTTTGAGCTCGAGGCTGCCCGCGTGCCGCCCCAGGAGCAGCGCCTACCGTTTTCCCCTCCCAGGGCTGCTGCTGCCCCGCCCGTTCTCCCGGCAAGGCGGCCGGCGCCGCCCACGACGGGGCCGGCGGCTCCACCCAGCGCGGCTGAACTCGCGGGGCTGAAGCCGCTGGGCCAGATCAGCAACAGCTTTATCGTGGCGGTGAACGAGTCCGGCCTGTGGCTGATTGACCAGCATGTGGCCCACGA
>JBHIAG010000165.1:0-2547 GCA_046758465.1 Terriglobia bacterium
GAGGCAAAGAAGGAAGGAGGCAAAGAAGGAAGGAGGCAAAGAAGAAGGCGTGATAGAATATAAGCAGGAGAGAAGAGGGATGATTGAGCTGACCGCGAGTGCAGTGGAGCGGGCGCGGGTGTTGCTGGCGCAGCACCAGGTGCCGGCCAGCGGCGGGCTACGCGTGGGGGTGCAGGGGGGTGGCTGCTCCGGGATGACGTACTTGATTCGCATGGAGAGGGAGCCGCGGGCGAACGACAAGGTGTTCGAGTTTGGCGGGGTCAAGGTGTTTGTGGATCCGAAGAGTTTGATCTACCTGTCGGGCATGGTGCTCGACTATAAGGTGGAGCTGTTGCAGCAGCGGTTTGAGTTCCAAAACCCCAATGCCAGCAAGAGTTGTGGTTGCGGGGAGTCGTTTTCGGTTTAGCCTGCACTCTTATTTCTGCCTCGTGTGGTTGCGGGGAATCCTTGCCAGTCTAGCCTGTAATCCTTCTGGTGCGGTTGGCAGCGGGGGCTTGCCAACCGTATTTTTTGCCAGGTCTCAGGATTTTGTCGCGGGGGCTAATACCTGATTTTCTTCGGGCTTGCGCGCATCCAGTGGGCTGCCGTTACCGCCCAGTGTAGCTTCTGGGCATGTTGAGGCTGCCAATTTGGTTCTCGCCTCTGTTCGCCGTCGCCGCTAGCATGTCTCGCGAGCAGTCCTGCCTGCGGCCCGCCTGCGGACGGGCAGGCCGGCAGGTATGAGACAATCGGGTCGGAGCCGATTCGAAGGAGGGAATTATGTCGCGGAATTTGCATCTGGAAACCATTTTGGTGCATGGTGGGCGGCGCGCGAGTGGGTCGAGTGCGGTGTCGCCGCCGATCTTTCAGACCAGCACTTACCGGCTGGCAAACACGCGCGCGGGCGCGGACTTCCAGCAGAGTGTTGAGCCCAGCGAGTACTACACGCGCTGGGGCAATCCCACCACGCACGTGCTGGAAGTGCAGTTCGCACAACTGGAAGGGGCGGAAGCGGCGCTGGCGTTCAGCTCAGGTATGGGCGCGATCTCGACCGCGCTGCTGGCTGACCTGAAGCAAGGCGACCACATCGTGGCGGGCGCGCCGCTCTACGCTGGCACGACGGAACTCTGCCAGGGGGTTCTGCCGCGCTTCGGCATCGAGACGACTTTCGTGGACCCCGCGGACACCGCCGCGTTTGCGCGCGCACTCCGGCCAAACACGCGCTGCATTTACGTTGAGACTCCCTCGAACCCCACGCTCACACTGACCGACCTGGCCGGTGTCGCCGCACTGGCCCAACAACGCGGCCTCCTCAGCATTTGCGACAACACCTTCGCCACGCCGCTGGGCCAGCGGCCGCTCGCACTCGGCATGGCTGTGGTGGTGCACAGCGCCACCAAGTACGTCGGCGGGCACAGCGATGTGGTTGCGGGCCTGCTCGCCGGTTCTAAATCGTACGTGGAGAAGTGCTGGCAGCACGCCAAGCTGTTTGGGCCCGCGCTCGACCCGTTTGCTGCTTGGTTGCTGCTGCGCGGATTGAAGACGCTGGGGGTGCGCCATGCGCGCCAGGCCGACAACGCGCTCCAACTCGCGCGCTTCCTCGCCGGGCACCAGGCGGTTTCGGTGGTGCACTATCCCGGACTCGCGTCGCATCCCCAGCACGCGCTCGCGCGTCGCCAGATGCAGAGTTTCGGTGCGATGCTCTCGTTTGAACTGACAGGCGGTTCCGCGGCGGCGCAGCGCTTTGCGGAATCACTCCAGGTGGCATTGCTGGCCGTCAGCCTGGGCGGGGTTGAGACGTTGGTGCAGCATCCGGCTTCCATGAGTCACGGCCTTCTGGCCAAAGAAGATCTCAACCGCACCGGCATCAGCGAAGGGCTGGTGCGCGTTTCTGTCGGCGTGGAACCGGCCGATGACCTCATCGCCGACTTCGAGCAAGCACTGCGCGTGGCCGCCGCCGCTTAGCGGCAGCCACGCCCTGCTGGCGGCGAACCCTTGCGAGCGCGCGCGACTTGCTCTACCCTAAGCTGAACCGGGGCGCCATGGTGCAACGGTTAGCACGGCAGTCTTTCAAGCTGCAGATCCGGGTTCGATTCCCGGTGGCGCTACCCTCCCTTAGCCTCTGAAACTCTCGGCAGGCATACCCCACGAGGAAAGCCTTTTGGTGTAGGCATGGGGGCGGTTTGCGAACGGATGGGAACGGAAAGGCACGGAAAGCCACGGAAGGCCTCGGAAAGCCTCGGATAACGTACCCCTCCCGCACCCACGCCAGCACCAGCGAGCATCACCGTGGCGAATTTCGTCTCGCAGCCAGGGCAGGGGTTCACCCTGAACGTTCTCCTGAAGGGCTTGTCGTAGCGTAGTCGGAGCGCAGTCGAACCGCAGCGAAGATCCCGCCTGCCCCACGCTTTTTGCGGGGCGCTTTTTGCGGGACGGAAACCCCGCTTGTCCTGTTTACCCCGAGTCCCGCCGAGCGGGATCGAGGGGCGCCTTGCCGCACCTCACCCTCTCTGACAGCTTGGAAGAGGTGCCCGCCTGCCTCGGGCAGGCTCCGCACCCGCTCCTGCG
>JBHIAG010000166.1:0-2517 GCA_046758465.1 Terriglobia bacterium
GTGGCAACTCCCGCGAGCAAGGTGAGCAGCGGGGCCTGGCGCGGGTGCAGCGTCGGGCCCGCGGTGGGCAGGGGCGGCCGCAGCAGGAAGGTCACGTACATGCCAGTCCCCTTCTCGGAATACCAGTGGCGCCCCAGGCGACCGCGACCGGCGGTTTGTTGCTCGGCGATGACGAGGGTGCCGTGGGGCGCGTCGGCGGCCGCCAGGGCCAGCGCCACATCGTTGGTCGAGCCAATCTTGAAGAAGTGGTAAATGCGCTTGGCGAAGGCGTTGCCTGGGAGCTGGCGGCGCAAGAGCTGGGGCACCAGAATGTCGGGGATGGTTTCAAGTTGGTAGCCGCTGCGCGGGTGGCCTTTGATTTTGACCCCCAGGCCGCGGAGCGTCTCCACCCAGCGCCAGACGGCCGAGCGGCTGACGCCGATCTCGCGGGCAATTTTCGCCCCCGAACAGATCACAAGCGCGTGGTCAACGAGCAAGGCAAGCAGCTTGTCGATGCGGCGGTCGGTGGCGGCGAGGATTGGGGCGGGCACAGCACTAGGTGGTGTCAGCGCCGGGCGGCGGCTCGAGCACGAGATCGAGCGAGATATCAACCGAGGAGGCTGAGTGGGTGAGCGCGCCGATGGAGATGTAGTCGACGCCGATGTCGGCATAGGCACGGACGTTTTCGATGCGGATGTTGCCGGAGGCTTCTACCCAGGCGCGGCCGGCAATGACTTCGACCGCGAGCTTAACCTGCTCGGGCGGCATATTGTCGAGCAGCAGGGCATCGGCGCCGGCTTCCAGGGCGGCGCGGATTTCGGCTTCGTCGCGCACTTCGACCTGGATGACGTGTTGGTGGCCGTACTTGCTGCGGGCGCGGCGGACTGCCTCGGCGACGCCGCCAACCAGCTCAGCGTGGTTTTCTTTGATCAGGATGGCGTCGTAGAGGCCCATGCGGTGGTTGAAGCCGCCGCCAACGCGTACGGCGTAGCGCTCGAGCAAGCGGAGGCCGGGTGTGGTTTTGCGGGTGTCAAGGATTTTGGCCTTGGTGCCTTCGATGCGGCTGGCGTAGCGGCGCGTGAGGGTGGCGATGCCGGACAGCCGCTGGAGGAAATTGAGTGTGACCCGCTCGCCTTTCAGCAGGGCGCGGGCGTCGCCGCGGACTTCGGCCAGGCGACGCCCGCGACTCACCATGGCTCCCTCCGGCACGAGGGTCAGGAAGGAGGCGTTCGGGTCGAGCAGTTCGAAGACGCGGGCGGCGACCGGCAAGCCGGCGACGATGGAGACTTCGTTGGCGGCGAAGGTGGCGCGGGCGGTGAGCGGCTTGGGCAGCACACCCTCGGTGGTCAGGTCGCTGCTGCCCAGGTCTTCTTCCAGCGCCCGCTGGACCACCGCGGTGACGGCGGGCGCGCGCCAGTCGAGCGTCTGCTCCACGGTGACGCCGGTGGTGGCATCTTCGTTTGCTGCCATCACGTCTCCCGGTTACGGTTCGCCGGTCGCCGCCGGAGGCAAACTCCCCTCCCGCCTCAGCGGGACGTCTCCAGCGTACCGAGTAGGGTAACCAGCTTCTGGTACTGGGTATTGTACTCCGCTTGGCGGCGTTCAACCGCGCGAACTACATTTTCGGGCGCCTTGGCGCGGAACTGGCGGTTTTCCAGTTGTTCGCGCAGCCGGGCCAGTTCCCCTTCGAGCTTCTCTTTTTCTTGCCGCAGGCGGTTGAGTTCGTGGGCGCGGTCGAGGTCGGAGAGGGGCACGCGCGCGTCGAAGCGGGCCGCGTGGCGCAGGGTGGCGTTCGTTCCTGTGACCGCAAACGAGCCAGGCTCGGCGTGGAGCCTGAACTCAGAGAGGGTGGCCAGGCGGACGATGGCCTCCTGGTGGGCGCGGAAAAGCTCGAGCACGGCCGGCTCGGTCGAGGCCAGTTCGGCCGGAACGCGGCGCTTGGCGTCAATCTTCATCTCGGCGCGCATGTTGCGCACTGTAGTGATGGCCTCTTGCAGCAAAGCCATTTGCTCCTCTGCCTGGTGGTCCACCCAGTCACTTCGTGTCTTCGGGAACCGTTGAAGGGCGATCGAACCCAAACTTTCGCAGCGAGGCAGTCTGTGCCACAGCTCTTCCGTCAGGAAGGGCATAAACGGATGGAGGAGACGGAGAGCTTCGTCAAAGACTGCAAACAGATTGAGCCATGATATCCGTGATGCTTCAAGGTCTTTGCCGACGAGCCTGGGCTTGATCCACTCAATGTACCAGTCGCAGAGTTCGTGCCAGAAGAAGTGGTACATCACGTGGGCTGCCTCGTGAAAAGCAAATCGTTCCAAGGCGAGGTTCATCAAACCGGTGGCTCTTTCCAGTCTTGAGAATATCCAGCGGTCGGCCAGATCTCGGTCCTGCGCAACTGGGAGGGGCGCTGCTAACCTCCACGTCAACGGAGAAATATCCTCCATGTTGCCTCCAGCAGCCGCAAACCTCTCCAGATTCAGCAGCGCGAAGCGGGCGGCGTTCCAGATCTTGTTGGCGAAGGCGCGGTAGGAGCGCAGGCGG
>JBHIAG010000167.1:0-2414 GCA_046758465.1 Terriglobia bacterium
TCCGGTGGTTTCCGATGCTGCGTCTGACGCTTAACGCGCGCCCGCTCGAGCTTCGCCTGGAAGCTCTGGCCGCACGGCTCAGCGATCTCAAAGGCCTGCTCGAACGCATCACGCCGCTGGCCGCCCGCGCCATCGAGCGCAACTTCGACGCAGAGGGCCGGCCGCACCCCTGGCCGCCGCTCGCCCCGGCCACCCTGCGCCGCAAGCCGCCCGGATTGAAGATCCTGGAACTCACCGGGCGGCTGCGCCGCTCGATTCGCACCCGCGTCGAAGGCCGCGCGCTCGTCCTTTCCACCCACGTGCCCTATGCTGCCGCGCACCAGTTCGGCCTGCCGCAGCGCCGGCTGCCCCCGCGCCCCTTCCTCGTGCTCACGCGCGCAGACCAGGAGGAAGTGGCGCGTGTTCTCGCCGAGTCGCTTGAAAGCACGGTTCACGGATCACGAATCACGAGTCACGACTGATGAAACTCGCCGAAATCGAGGACGCCTTGCTCGACACCGTGCAAACCGCCGCCGCCCTCAACTACCTCCGCACCGTGGAGACAATCAGCGAGCGCACCTTCGACTTCGCCCGCGCCGACTTCGTCGTCGTCCCCCCGGCCGTCCTGAGCTTCTTTGTGGCGAGCGAGATGAGCGCGCGCGACCTCCAGCGCCAGACCTACAGCTACCACCCGCGCTTCCTGCTCTTCGCCATCGCCCGCAACCTGCGCGGCCTCGCCGAAGAGAAAAAAGGCGGCCCCGGAGCGAGCGAGATTGGCGCCTACCAGATCCTGCACGACCTCAAGACCACGCTCGCCGGCAAACGCCTCACCCTGGCCTCCAGCTCCTTTACGCCCGTCTGCGAGCTGGCCGGCGAGTCGCTCGAAGCCTTCACCACCGACTTCTCCGTCTATGCCCTCGACCTCATCGTGCAAGGCACATTCCATGTCTAACCGCACGCTGAAAACTGATGTTGTACGCTCATTCCAAACCCTTTTGTCATTCCGATCCCCTTTGTCATTCCTCCCCCGCCCATTCTGCAGAATGGGCGGGGGAGGAATCTGCTTTTCCGGGACAGCCGCCACGTTTGAGATTCTTCGTCGCTGCTGGCTTCTCGGAATGACACGGGAGGCGGCTGTTCAGCATTTCTAACGCTTAGCGAGGTATCGCCATGCCCTTTGAACCCCAACGAGCTTTCGACGTCACCTGGCTCTTTTCCACCAAGGAAGAAACCGCCTATGGAACGGCCCTGGCGGACGCTGACCTCAACCGTCGCGTGGTCGCCCCGGCGGTCGAAGTCGCCAAGATCGCCAAGGACTACCGCAGCGACCTCGACCGCTTCGGCAAGGGCCACGAGTTCGCCACCGAGCTGGAAGAACTCAGCCGCGACCTGCGCCGCACCACCAGCTTCGACGCCAGCTCACTCACCGTCGCCTGGGTCGCTGCCTTCGCGCTGGGCAAAGTGACCACCACCCAGCCCAACCCCGCCGGCAACCCCACCGCCTACGACCACAAGTTCACCTTCGCCGACCCGGCCACCAGCAAGCACGCGCCCACCACCACCGTCTATGAAGAACTCACCGCCGACCTGAAGCGCCGCCTGGTCGCGCTCGCCTGCAGCGACTTCACGCTCGCGGGCCGCGCCCGCGATGTCGCCGCCCTCACCGCCAACTGGCTCGGCTCCGGCCAGACCGTCGATGGCGCCCTCAGCCCCTTGCCGGCCCTTACCGCGCAGTCCTACCTGCTCGGCGCCGACGCCGATATCCTGTTCGGCCCGCAGGGGGCTCCGGTCTCGCTCAAGGAGCGTGTGCTGGAGTGGTCGCTGACGGTTTCCCAGAACCTCCAGGCCGACCTGGGCTACCACCCCGGCTCGGGCAAGTTCCGCGGCCGCATCTGGTACGGCCCGCGGCGCGTCTCCGCCGCACTGACGCTGTTTGCCCAGGAGACCGATGACCTGCTGTCGCTGTTTCTGAACGACACCGTGCGCGAACTCCAGATTGACCTCACCGGCGACACCATCGGCCCCGGCCCGGAAAAGCATCGCGCCCTCGTGCGCCTGCCCGCCGTCATCATCACCGCGCTCGACGACACCCTCGAGGGCAACCACATCGTCTACCGCGTCGAGATGGGCGAGCAGGGAGTGCTGAAGCAGGCGGGCCTCGAAGCGCTGGAAATTACCGTGACCAACACCGAAGCCAGCTTCCTGACGTGATGCGTGAACCGTGAACCGAAAACCTCTAACGTCCAGCGCGTTTTGGCGGGGCGGGGCTTCTCGAACCCAACGGGAGTCGCCAGCCGGCTCGCTGCGCTGCCAGCCCCGCCGGTGGCGGGGCCAGTCGGCGGGGCGGGTGGGCCGACGGCTTACGGCAAGCAGCCGTGATGACGGATGACCGATGACTGAGAACTGCACACTCGAACTCGCACCGGCCGAGCTGA
>JBHIAG010000168.1:0-2409 GCA_046758465.1 Terriglobia bacterium
GCCTGAGCCCCCTACCGCTGCAAAAGTTCGCTGTCTTATCCTCGTTTGTCAAAGCCGCATCTCCGTCTTGGAAGTTAGCATGACCTTTGACCGCACGTTAACAATCGCATAATTAGAGCTTGCATTTCTGGGGCAATGGAGTATACTGTCTCCCGATTGCAAAATGCCGGACAAGGAGGGAGACGATGGATTACCCAGCCGCCGTGTTGGAAAAGGCGCAGCGCCTAGAGCAGTTGTTGCGGCGGGTTGCCGCAGGTGAGCCGCTGGAGGAGGTGAACGCTGCGCTAGGTTTCAATCTGGATCAACCCCAGCTTGCCCGTTGGCAGGCGAAGTATGAAGCCGGAGGTCGCCGCTGGGAGGCGCTGATAGATGGACGGCATGGTCACCCGCGCAAGGCCCATTCGGCGCTGCGGGAATGGCTGTACGCCCGCAAAGAAGAGGATGAGGAACTGCGCGCTCCGCAACTTGCCGACGAGATCGAAGACAAATTTGGTGTCAGGATCAGCGACGGGCACGTCAATTACCTCCTGCGGAAACGCGCTTTGAGCGCCCCACCGGGACGTCCTCCCAAAAAGCAGTGTCCTGCCGAAGAAGAGGATACGGCTGCCCCCAGCGAGTCTGTTGAGAACGCGGGGCTTTTTTTCCCTCGAAGCGGCGAAGGTGGAGATGGGGGCGGTTGAGGTCGTGGAGGACACGGTGCTGGCGCAGCGAGATACCTACCTGGCGGACAACCCCACCCAGCACCTGCATCACCTGTCGGCCGATGTCGCCGCCCTGTGGCCCAAGATCGACCACCTGCTATACCTGCCCATCTTGGGATTGACGCGCCCTCGGGATTTGTACTACTACCAGGGCGCGGGGCTCACCGCTCTCTACGGCTTCACCTACAAGTACCTGACCCTGGAGCACTTCCTGGGGCAACTGACTCGCGTGCAGGTGGGCGCACCGCTGGCGGAAGCCTTGGCCATCACCTATGCCCAGGCCTGGTATCCCGGCCATGACCCGCTGCCCCTCTTCGCCGACTGGCACATCAAGCCCCATTGGACCAAGTCCTACAGCCACGCGGGGCACGTGGCGATGTGGGGCCGCACGATGCCCGGTACCAAACAACTGATCCTCACCGCTCCCGCCGGGCGGCTGTTGGGTGGCTGGAACTATCCCATTGACACCCATCTGTCCCACATCCTGGTGGACCTGGAAGCGGGTCTGGAACACACCCTGGGACGCCCCATCGCTTGCTCCATCACGGATAGCGAGGGCGGCGGCTTGCCGTTGGGCGAACGGTATGCCGAGGCCAAGCGGAACTACATCAGCATTCTCCCCCAGGAACAAGCCTACTGCCGGGCGGACTTTGTCCTGGAAAGCTGCTGGGAGCTTGTCAAAGGCGATCCCGAGCGGAAAGCGGCCTTCGCCCACTGGACGGACTCCAAGCGCGCCGCCGAGGATCCGCGTCGGTTTGTACTGATGCGGCCCGTTGGCCAAGCTGAACCGACGCGCATTTACAGCGGGCGGTTCTCAGACGACCTGACGGCAGGCCAGGTGCCCTGGCTTCACCGTCGCCGCTGGGCGAACAACGAGTTGCGCATCCGCGATTTGATCCACGGGGCTAACCTCAACGCCAACTACGGCTACACCTACGAGGAAACCCCCAACCGCACCCGCCAACGAGAGTGGGAGGAGGCGCAAGCCAAAGTCGCGGTGACCGAGCGGCAACTGAGTAATCACCAGGAGGCCGTGCGTAACTTACGCCGGCGTCTGGCCAACCTTCAGGACACCTACGCTACGCAGCATCGTGGCTTGGAGTGTCAACTGGCGCAACATCGGCTGGACCTCCGACGCCGCCAACGTTTGGGGAAGGCCACCACCCGTGCCCAGCAGCGAGTCGACCGCTTGAGACGGGAGTTGACCGCCCACACAGAGCGTTTCCAACGTCGGCAGCGTAGCCTGCTGCAGCAACTGCACCACCACAAGACCAAGTCCCGCCAGCTACGCGAGCGGCTCAGCCGGCGCATCGCGGCCCGCGATGCCATTGACACCGAAACCCTGTGCCGAGAGCGCGACCTGGAGAAGGACCAAATCATGCTGAACTGGCAAACCTTGCTAGCCAACCTGCACGATCGGGCTGCCCAAACCTACTTCGCGCCTGAGTGGCGCACCCTGAGCCTGGAGAAGGCGACGCAGATGATCTACCGCAAGGCCGGACGGGTGACGTGGTACCACGACCGCATTGAAGTGATGCTAGAGCCGTACCGCTATCGGGACCAACAACAGGCCATGCAAGCCACCTGTGCCCGCTTCAATGCCGCCAACGTGCGCTGGCGCGATGGGCGCTTGTTGCGCATATCGGTCGCCCCGCCTGGCTAATTTCTAATTATGCGATTGTTAAGGTGCTGGTCAAACCTGATGCTA
>JBHIAG010000169.1:0-2405 GCA_046758465.1 Terriglobia bacterium
TTTTTGGCGGTTCTTTTTGGCACGACTGAAGTCGTGTCCTACCGAAGAACTTTTTGCCGCCCATCTGCGTGTATCTTTGTGTCCCGCTCTGCAGGATGGTTTCAATCGGCAGGTGCGGGAGTGGCCGCGGCTTCGACCACTGCCTCGGCTTCTTGCTCTTCGATGAGCGCCGCCGCGGCCGCCACGCGGTCGCCTTCGGTGAGCCGCAGCAGGCGCACCCCCTGGGTCGCCCGCCCCATGGCGCGAATCTGCTTGGTGTGCACGCGGATGAGCTTGCCCTGCTGCGTCACAATCATCGCGTCGGTGTCCTTGGCGACGCGCGCCACCGCCACCACCGGCCCGTTCTTCTCCGTAGTCTTGATATTCTTGACGCCCTTGCCACCCCGCGACTGGATGCGATAGTCCTTGAGCAGCGTGCGCTTGCCATAGCCTTTTTCGGTGGCGGTCAGAATCAAGTCAGGCAGCGCCTGTTTTAGGCCCTCATCGGGAACCTCCGCAAGACTTGCCCCGCCAACGGCGGGGCGAGCTGGCTCCCCCGTACGGGCCTTCTTCCCCCCGCCCCAGTCAGGCGCAATCCCTTCCATCCCGACGACGGAGTCAGGCTCCGCTCTCCCTTTCTTGCCTTTGCCACCTGCGCTGAGCTTCATCCCGCGCACGCCGTAGGCCTGCCGGCCCATGGCGCGCACGTCCGACTCGCGGAAAAGAATGGCCATGCCGTTGCGGCTGGCAAGGAAGATCATATCCCGCCCATCGGTGAGCTTGGCGCCGACCAGCTCGTCGCCCTCCTCCAAGCCGATGGCAATGATGCCAGTGGAGCGGATGTTGGCGAACTGGCTGAGCTCAGTTTTCTTCACCGTGCCGTTGCGCGTAGCGAAGAAGATGAACTTGCCAGCCTCTTCCAGCGAGTTCACCGGTAAGAAGGCCGCGATCTGTTCGCCTGATTCCAACTTGACGAGCTGGTTGATGGCCTTGCCGCGCGACGCCCAGCCCCCCTCGGGGATGTCCCAAACCCGCAGCCAGTAGACCTTGCCGGTGTTGGTGAACACCAGCAGGTAGCCGTGGGTGGAAGCGACGAAGAGCTGCTTGACGAAATCCCGCTCGCCGGCCTTCAACGCAAACCGCCCCTTGCCGCCGCGTCCCTGGTGCTTGTAGGCCTCGACCGGCGTCCGCTTCAGGTAACCATTGTGGGTGACCGTGATGGCCACGTCCTCTTCCGGCACCAGGTCGGACAGGCTGATCTCCTCGACCTGGGCGACGATCTGCGTGCGCCGCTCATCGCCGTAGCTCTTCTGCATCTGGCGCAGCTCATCGGTGATCACCGCCTTGAGCCTGGCTTCGCTGCCCAGAATCCCCTCCAGGTCTTTGACCAGCGCCTGGATCTGCTTCAACTCCTGCAGGATTTTCTCCCGCTCCAGTTGCGTCAGCCGGTGCAGTTGCAGGTCGAGAATGGCTTGCGCCTGGCGGTCGCTGAAGTCCCAGCGGCGGACCAGACCCGCCTTGGCTTCCACGGGCGACTTGGAGGCGCGGATCAGCTTGATGATGGCGTCCAGGTGCGCAAGCGCCTTCTGGAAGCCAAGCAGGATGTGCTCACGGGCGCGCGCCTTGTTGAGGTCGTGCTCGGTGCGCCGCCGGACGACCTCGACGCGATGGTTGATGAAGAGTTGTAGGACTTCAATGAGCCCCAGCTCGCGGGGCTGGCCGTTGACAATGGCCAGCAGAATGACCCCGAAGCTCATCTGCATCTGCGTGTGCTTGTAAAGGTTGTTCAAGATGATTTCGGGCTGCTCGCCACGCTTGAGTTCGAGCACAATGCGCATGCCTTCGCGGTCGGACTCGTCGCGGAGATCGGCGATACCTTCGAGCCGTCTCTCGTTCACCAGTTCGGCAATGCGCTCGATCAGCCTCGCCTTGTTCACCTGATAGGGGATCTCGGTGATGACGATGTTCTGCTTGTCCCGGCCGACCTCCTCGATGGCGGCCTTGGCGCGCACGTGGAAGGTACCGCGGCCGCTCTTGTAGGCCTGCGCGATGCCCTCCTTGCCGAAAATGAAGCCGCCGGTGGGAAAATCCGGCCCCGGGACGAGCTCCATCACCTCCCTGAGGGTGGTGTTGGGTTTGCGAATCAGCAGGGCGCAGGCATCAAGTACTTCGGTCAGGTTGTGCGGCGGGATGTTGGTGGCCATGCCGACAGCGATGCCGCTGGCGCCGTTCACCAGCAGGTTGGGAATCTTGGTCGGCAGCACGGTCGGCTCCACCGTGGTGTCATCAAAGTTGGCTATGAAGTCCACTGTCTCCTTGTCAATGTCAGCGAGCAACTCTTCGGCCAGCCGTGCCAGGCGGGCCTCGGTGTAGCGGTAGGCGGCGGGCGGGTCGCCGTCAACCGAGCCGAAGTTGCCCTGGCCGTC
>JBHIAG010000170.1:0-2395 GCA_046758465.1 Terriglobia bacterium
CATGACCTTTGACCGTACGTTAACAATCGCATAATTAGAGCTTGCATTTCTGGGGCAATGGAGTATACTGTCTCCCGATTGCAAAATGCAGGACAAGGAGGGAGACGATGGATTACCCAACCGCCGTGTTGGAAAAGGCACAGCGCCTGGAGCAGTCGTTGCAGCGGGTTGCCGCCGGTGAGCCGCTGGAGGAGGTGAACGTTGCGCTAGGTTTCAATCTGGATCAACCCCAGCTTGCCCGTTGGCAGGCGAAGTATGAAGCCGGAGGTCGCCGCTGGGAGGCGCTGATAGATGGACGGCATGGTCACCCGCGCAAGGCCCATTCGGCGCTGCGGGAATGGCTGTACGCCCGCAAAGAAGAGGATGAGGAACTGCGCGCGCCGCAACTGGCCGTCGAGATCAAGGAGAAGTTCGGTGTGAAAATCAGTGCGGGACACACCAACTACCTGTTGCGGAAACGTGGGTTAAGCGCCCCACCCGGACGTCCCTACAAGAAGCGGCACTCCGCCGAAGAGGAGACGGCTGCAGCGGCTGCCCCCAGCGAGTCTGTCGACAACGCGGGGATTTTTTTCCCTCGAAGCAGCGAAGGGGGAAATGGAAGTGGTCGAGGTGGTTGAAGAGACCGTACTGACAGCCCGGGATGAGTATTCGGAAGACCACCCTCCAAAACATCTCCATCACCTGTCGGCCGATATCGCTGCCCTGTGGCCCAAGATCGACCACCTGGTGTACCTGCCCATCTTGGGGCTGACTCGTCCACGGGATTTGTACTACTACCAGGGCGACGGGTTAGAAGCCATCTACGGCTTCACCTACAAATACCTGACCCTGGAACATTTCCTGGGCCAACTGACCCGCGTGCAGGTCGGCGCCCCCCTGACCGAAGCCTTGGCCGCTACTTATGCCCAAGCCTGGTATCCCGATGACGATCCGCTGACCGTCTTCGCCGACTGGCACATCAAGCCCCATTGGACCAAAGCCTACAGCCACGCGGGGCACGCGACGATGTGGGAGCGTGTGATGCCCGGCACCAAGCAGCTCATCCTCAACGGCCCTGACGGGCGACTCCTGGGCGGCTGGGACTACCCCATCGACACGCATATGACCCACATCCTGGTGGATCTGGAAACCGCGTTGGAACACACCCTGGAACGCCCCATCGCTTGCTCCATCACGGATAGCGAGGGCGGAGGCTTGCCGCTGGGCGAACGGTATGCCGAGGCCAAGCGAAACTACATCAGCATCCTCCCCCAGGAGCACACCTACTGCCGGGCGGACTTTGTCCTGGAAGGCCGCTGGGAGCTCGTCAAAGGCGATCCCGAGCGGAAAGCGGCCTTCGCCCACTGGGCGGACCCCAAGCGCGCCGCCGAGGACCCACGTCAGTTTGTGCTGATGCGGCCCATCAGCCAAAGCGAACCGACGCGCATTTACACCGGGCGGTTCGCGGACGACCTGACGGCGGGCGAGGTGCCGTGGCTTCACCGCCGCCGTTGGGCGAACAACGAGTTGCGCATCCGCGATTTGATCCACGGGGCCAACCTCAACGCCAACTACGGCTACACCTACCAGGAAGTCCCCAACCGCACCCGCCAACGAGAGTGGGAGGACGCGCAAGCCAAGGTCGCCGTGACCGAGCGGCAACTGAGCAACCACCAGGAGGCCGTGCGTAACTTGCGCCGGCGTCTGGCCGATCTTCAGGACACTTACGCTGCGCGACGCCGGGACCTGAAACATCAACTGGTGCGACACCGGCTGGACCTCCGGCGCCGCCAACGTTTGGGGAAAGCCACCACCCGCGCCCAGCAGCGAGTCGACCACCTGAGACGGGAGTTGACCACCCACACGCAGCGCTTCCAGCGTCGGCAACACAGCCTGCTGCAGCAACTGCACCACCACGAGACCAAGTCCCGCCAGTTATGCGAGCATCTCACCCGGCGCATCGCGACCCGCGATGCCATTGACACCGAAACCCTGTGCCGGGAGCGCGACTTGGAGAAGGACCAAATCATGCTGAACTGGCAAATCTTGCTAGCCAGCCTGCACGATTGGGCTGCCCAAACCTACTTCGCGCCTGAGTGGCGCACCTTGAGCCTGGAGAAGGCGACACAGATGATTTACCGCAAGGCGGGGCGAGTGGCGTGGCACGACGACCGCATCGAAGTGGAGTTGGAGCCATATCGCTATACTGACCAACAACACAGGATGGAAGTTACCTGCGCTCGCTTCAATGCTGCCAACGTGCGCTGGCGCGATGGGCGCCTGTTGCACATCTCGGTCGCCCCGCCTGGCTAATTTCTAATTACGCGATTGTTAAGGTGCTGGTCAAACCTGATGCTAACCTTTCATTTTCGGCATAACATAACAGTGAGCACTTTGACAACTGCATAGGCGGTCG
>JBHIAG010000171.1:0-2392 GCA_046758465.1 Terriglobia bacterium
GCGCGGGTGGAACGGATTGACTTGCGCCCGGCCAGTCTGCCCGCCCGCTATGTGCTCGACCAGCCCGCCACGCGGGCGGGGCTTGAGCCGAAGCGCGACTTCCTCTTTGCCGCCAACCAAACGGCACGGGCAGCCGACGGGCGCGTGCAAGAGGTGCAGGTTAGCTGGGCCGACGAGTTGCGGTTTGTTCTGATCGCCAACAGCGAAGGCGCGGTGGCAGACGACGTGCTCCCCTTGCTGACTTTCTCGGTCAGCGTGGTGGCGCAAAATCAGCACGGGCGCCAGGCGGGCTGGAAGAACCTGGGAGTGCGGGCGGGCCTGGAAGCTTTCAGCCGCGGGCGCGCCGAAGGGCTGGCGCGGGAGGCGGTGCAGCAGGCGACCACGCTGCTTGAAGCACGCTGGGCGCCGGCGGGAGAGATGCCGGTGGTGCTGGCACCCGGAGCGAGCGGCGTCCTGTTACACGAATCGGTGGGACATCCGCTGGAAGCGGACTTCAACCGCAAGAGACTTTCTGTGTTCAGCGGTCGGCTGGGTGAGCGGGTGGCGACGGAATGGGCTACGGTGGTGGATGACGCCACGCTGCCGGGCATGCGCGGCTCACTGAACGTCGATGGCGAGGGCACCATCCCGCGCCAGGCGACGGTGCTGATCGACAAGGGGCGGCTGGTGGGCTATCTCCAGGACCGGCTGTCGGCGCGGTTGATGCAACTGGCGCCGACCGGCAACGGGCGCCGGCAGAACTATACGTGCATCCCGGTTCCGCGCATGACCAATACTTATCTGGGCGCGGGCACGGGCGAGCCGGAAGAGATTCTGCGTTCGGTCGCGCGCGGAATTTACTGCAAGAGCTTCACCGGCGGCCAGGTGGAGCCAGCGGTGGGCAAGTTTACGTTTTCCATCCACGAAGCCTGCTTGATCGAAGACGGCCGCCTGACCTATCCGATCAAAGGCGCAACCCTCATCGGTAGCGGAGTGGAAATTTTGAACCAGATCGTGCTGGTAGGACACGATCTCGAACTTGATGGAGGCGCCTGGACATGCGGGAAAGACGGCCAGGGGGCGCCCGTCGGGGTGGGGACGCCGACGGTGAAAATTGCGCGGATGACGGTAGGAGGCCGCAGCGCATGAGCGCGGGCGAGCTCGCGGCACTGGCGGAACGGCTTATCGCGCAGGCGCGCGCTTGGGGGGCCGAGCAGAGCGAAGTCTGGATCCAGGAATCTACGCAACTTTCCACCACGGTGCGCTTCGGCCAGGTGGAGACGCTGACAGAGGCCACGAGCCGGTCGCTGGCGTTGCGCGTGTTCGTCGGCCAGCGCGTGGCGCGGGCCAGTTCGTCGGACCTTTCCTGGGAAACACTGGAGGCACTCACGCGAGGCGCCATTGCGCGGGCGCGGCTGGCGAGTGAAGACGCTTTTGCCGGCTTGCCGGACGATTCCCTGCCCTATGCGGCTGCCGAGAGCCTGGCTCTCTACGATCCGGAGCTGAAAGGGGTGGGTGCGCAGGAAGCCATCGCGCAGGCGCGGGAGACGGAGCGCATCGGGCTGGGAGTTGACCCGCGCGTCAAAAACTCTTCCGGCGCCAGCTTTGGCGTGAGCCACGGAGCCGTCTGGGGCGCGAACTCCAAAGGGTTTCGCGGGTGGTTTCGGCACTCGGGCGCCAGCTTGTCGGTGCAGCTACTGGGGCAAGGTGACGGCGACGCGGCCCAGGTGGCGGACTTTTGGTACACGGCGGCGCGGACACGCAGCCGCTTGGAGCCGCCCGAGCAGGTGGCGCGGGTGGCGGTGGAGCGGGTGCGACGCCATTTCGGTGCGCGGAAAATCGCCACGCAAGAGGTTCCGGTCGTACTCGAGCCGCTGGTGGCGGCGGAACTGTTGGCGGATATATTCGGGGCGGTGACGGGCGAGTCGGTTTACCTGAAACAGTCGTTTCTGGCCGAGGCGCGCGGGGAGCGCGTGGCCTCCACGCGGGTGACGCTGGTAGACGATGGCTTGCTGCCGGGAGGGCTCGGCAGCCGCCCGTTTGACCGCGAGGGCACGGCCTCGCGGCGCACCGTCGTGATCGAGGCAGGCGTGCTGAAGAATTTTCTTTGCAGCAGTTATTCCGCACGAAAGTTAGGTTTGCCGGCAACGGGAAATGGCGCCGGCGATGGCGAGGTGCCGAGCAACTTTTATCTGCTGGCGGGCGAGGCAGCGCCGGAGTCCATCCTGCGTTCGCTGGAGCGGGGACTCTACGTTACGCGGCTGATGGGCCAGGGGGTGAACCTGGTGACGGGCGACTATTCGCGCGGGGCGTTCGGGTTGTGGGTGGAGCGGGGAGAGATTGTGCATCCGGTGCACGAGGTGACCATCAGCGGGAATTTACGGGAGATGCTCGCCGGCGTTGCAGAGGTCGG
>JBHIAG010000172.1:0-2386 GCA_046758465.1 Terriglobia bacterium
GTCGGCAGGGCGGCTAGAGGAATGGACTTCAAGCTGGTAAGCGAGTACACGCCGCGGGGCGACCAGGCACAGGCGATTGAGGCGCTGGTGCGCGGGGTGGGTGGGGGTGAGCTGCACCAGGTGTTGCTCGGGGTAACGGGCTCGGGCAAAACCTACACCATGGCCAAGGTGATCGAGCAGGTCAACCGCCCCACGCTGGTGCTGGCCCACAATAAGACGCTGGCGGCACAGCTCTACCACGAGTTCCGCACCTTTTTCCCCCACAATGTAGTCGAGTACTTTGTGAGTTATTACGATTACTATCAGCCCGAAGCCTACCTGCCCGCCACCGATACCTACATTGAAAAAGAAGCTACCATCAATGATGAGCTCGACAAGCTGCGGATGTCAGCTACGAGGGCGCTGTTTGAGCGCCGCGATGCCTTGATTGTCGCCAGCGTCTCCTGCATCTACGGCCTGGGTTCGCCGGAGGCCTACTACGGGATGCTGCTGCTGCTGGAAAAAGGCCAGCGCGGTCCCCGTGAGGAAATCTTGAAGAAGCTGGTGGAGATTCAGTACGAGCGCAGCGAGGACCTGCGGCGCGGGACGTTCCGGGTGCGGGGCGACCGATTGGAAATCTATCCCACCTATGCGGACACGGGGTTTCGCGTCGAGCTCTGGGGCGACCAGATTGACCAGATTGCCGAGATCGATCCGCTTACGGGTGAGGTGCACCAGACTCACCTGCGCGTGCCCATCTATCCGAAAACGCACTACGTGATGCCACCCGAAACCCGGGAGGAGGCGATCGAGCGTATCTTGGCGGAACTCCACGAGTGGAAGCCCAAGCTGGAACAGCAGGGCAAGCAGGTGGAGGCCCAGCGGGTGTGGCAGCGGACGATGTTTGACGTCGAGATGATGCGCACCATTGGCTACTGCCACGGCATCGAGAACTATTCGCGCCACCTCTCAGGGCGCCTGCCGGGCGAGCCGCCGCCCACCCTGCTCGATTACTTCCCGTCGGACTTCCTGCTCTTCATTGACGAATCGCACCAGACCGTGCCGCAGGTGCGGGGGATGTATGAGGGCGACCGCTCCCGCAAGCAGACGCTGGTGAACTACGGGTTCCGCCTGCCGAGCGCGCTCGACAATCGCCCGCTGCGGTTTGACGAGTTCTGGCACCGCGTCAACCAGGTGATTTACGTTTCGGCGACGCCGGGCGACTACGAGCTGACACGGGCAGCGGGCGTGGTGGTCGAACAGATTGTGCGGCCGACGGGGCTGGTGGATCCCGCAGTCGAGGTGCGGCCGGTGCGGGGTCAGGTAGATGGTCTGCTGGGAGAGATTCGCCAGCGGACACAGCGGGGTGAGCGAGTATTGGTGACGACGCTCACGAAGCGGATGGCCGAAGACCTGGCAACGTACTACGCCGAGGTGGGCGTGCGCTGCCGCTACCTGCACTCGGAGATTGATACGCTGGAGCGGGTGCGCATCCTGCGCGACTTGCGGCGGGGCGCGTTCGACGTGCTGATCGGCATCAACCTGCTGCGCGAAGGGCTCGATCTGCCCGAGGTTTCCCTGGTGGCGATCCTGGATGCGGATAAGGAGGGCTACCTGCGGTCCAAGACAGCGCTGATCCAGACCATGGGCCGTACAGCGCGACACATTCGCGGCAGAGCGATTCTCTATGCCGACGTGGTGACGGAATCGATGCGGGCGGCGCTCAATGAGGCCAACCGGCGCCGCGCCATCCAACTGCGCTACAACCAGGAGCACGGCATCACGCCCGAGTCCATCGTCAAGCCGGTGGACATGGCGCTGGCGCAGATTGTCGAAGCCGATTTTGCCACCGTACCACTCGAGGAAACGGAGTTCGACGAGATTACCAATGAGGAGCAACTGCGCGGCGTCATCGTCAAGCTCGAAGAGCAGATGCGGGAGGCAGCCAAGCGGTTCGAGTTCGAGCGCGCCGCCCAGCTCCGCGACCGCATCCGCGCCTTCAAGCAGAAAGACGTCGGTATGCTCTTCCAACCCGCCTTCCTCCCGCGCGAATCTTTGGGCGGACTATCAGCTATGACGGCGCAGATCGGAGCGGCGGAGGCGAAGCCTATAAAGGGGTCCTCCACCAGAGCCCGCAGACGCCGCCCGCACCGAAAATAATCCCCAATGGCAACTTTTACCGCGCGCAACGCCGGGCCCACCGACGGGACGCCCCGCTGAAAAGCGCGGGGCAGGTCGGTGCCACCCGGGAGAGGGCAGGCAACCCTGGCCGGGCGGTGCCAAAGGGGGAAGCCTGCCCGAGGCAGGCAGGGATTCTCAAAATGTTCACCGTGTTCATGGTGTGCAGGATGTTCATCGTGTTCATCGTTATTAGACAAAGCCGGGGCCGCTGTGCTAGGTGGGAGGC
>JBHIAG010000173.1:0-2360 GCA_046758465.1 Terriglobia bacterium
GGGGATGGAGCCGTACCAGCCGCGCCCTCCATCTGAGCGCCTGCGTACCTGGCGCGACCGCGTCCGGGCCGCCGCCTCCGGGCAACCGACCACGCCTCAGCCCACCGCGCAGCTTCCCCCACACGGCGCGACGTTGCCCGGAGCCGTGCGCGAGCAGATCCTCAGCCGCGTGGGTAAGGGGAAGAAGCTGTAGCGGGAGGGCGTGGCTAGTGTTGCGTTTCTCGAATAATATGGTATAATAGTGGCATCCGAGGAGGGATGCCACTATGGGCCGTCCACGAACGCCGCTTGGTCTGACCGAGGATGAACGAGCCACATTGACAATGTGGGTGAGAGCAGGGACCACGCAGCAGCGAATGGTGCAACGCGCTCAGACGATCCTGTTGGCCGCGGATGGCCTGCCGTGGAAAGACATCCGCGCTCAGACAGGCCTGAGCGTCACCAACAGCCTCAAGTGGGTGCGCCGGTTCAGGGCCGAGCGATTGCAGGGCCTCAAAGACCGACCGCGTCCGGGTGGGCCGCCGAAGTACTCGCCGGTGCAGAAGGTCTCCGTGACGGCGCTGGCGACCAGCAAGCCTCCCGAAGGCTGTAACGTCTGGACTCAGCGCCATCTGGCGGAAGTGACGGGCATGAGCAAGAGCACCGTCAACCGCATATTGACCGAGGGCAAGATCAAGCCTCACAAGATCCAGTATTGGTGCGGTCGAAGCCCGGATCCGGAGTTCGAGGCCAAGCAGGCCGAGATCGTGGGATTGTACATCGATTCTCCGGACAACGCCTTGGTGCTGTCTGTGGACGAGAAGTCGCAGATTCAGGCGCTGGACCGGACGCAACCGGAACTGCCACTGGGGCCAGACAGGCCGCGGCGCCAGACGAGGACGTATACGCGTCACGGCACCGTGTCCCTGCTGGCGGCTTTGACGGTCCACGAGGGACATGTGGATGCCCGGTGTGTGCAGAGACATACGCACGCGGAGTTCCTTGCCTTTCTGAAGCATCTGTATCGCAAGTACCCCTACAAGCAACTGCACCTCATCTGCGACAACCTGAGCGCACACAAGCATGCCGCGGTGAGAGAATGGGTGTCCAAGAGACGGCGGCTGACGCTGCACTTCACGCCCACCTACGCGTCATGGCTCAATCAGGTGGAGATCTGGTTCAGTATCTTCAGTCGACACGTCATCAAAGGCGGCGTGTGGCGCTCCAAGCAAGAGCTGGTCCAACAGATCATGGCCTACATAGACCACTACAACCAAGCTCGCGCCAAACCATTCAAATGGACCTACACCGGCAAGCCCCTGGCTGCCTGAAATACACTTATATTATTCAAGGGACGCTGCACTAGGTGCTGCCGGGAGGCGGCCGAGGCCCTCTCGCCCGAACCCGATCCGTCCGAGACGCGCGAGCCGATGTGGGAACTCCCCTGCAACGAACCCCGTATGGTCCCGAAAGACATCCTGCGGCGGTCAAGGGACAATGAGACCCCCTGTGCCGGTCAAGTAGCCGTGAGACCGCCCTAGCGAGCCGGCACGGGCCGGCACCAGCCTTGCCAGCGGGCGCGTTGCTGTCGAGCGCTAGTACACGTTTTCATAAATACGATGACATATAATTCTTGCAAGATTTGCGCTTCTGTGCTATCGTGCCTCCGGAAAGGAGGCGGGATATGCCACGCAAGAGCCCGTATGACATCTTGCTTGCCGCCAACGAGCAGGAGCAGCTCGAGCGAGTCGCCGGTCGATATACGTCATCGTATTGTGATGTCATTCGCGCCAAAATCATCCTGCTTGCCGCCCAGGGACTGCCCAACACCCAGATCGCCGCACGCCTTGACCTGCCACGACAGGTCGTCAGCAAGTGGCGCAAGCGCTTCTTTCATGAACGCTTGGCCGGGCTGCAGGATCGGCCCCGAGGCGGGCGACCGCCGACTTTTTCCCCCTCAGATAGTCATGGAAGTCAAAGCCCTCGCCTGTGAACTGCCCTGCCAACGACAACTCCCCTTCTCTCGCCTCAGTCACGCCGACATCGCTAAAGAGGCCGTCGAGCGTGGCATTGTCGCCTCCGTCAGCGGCGCTACCGTCTGGCGGTGGCTCAGCGCCGACGCCATCAAGCCCTGGACGTACCGCAGTTGGATATCCCCGCGCGACCCCCAGTTCCCCCAGAAGGCCGGTCGGGTGCTGGATTTGTACCACGGCCTGTGGCAGCAGCGGCCCCTGGGAGCCGATGATTACGTCATCTGCGCCGACGAAAAGCCCAGCATCCAAGCCCTGCCTCGGCCGGCTCCCACCACCGCCCCGACGGCGCACCGACCGGGGCACCTAGAGTTCCAATACCGCCGCCGCGGCACCCTCGCCTACCTGGCC
>JBHIAG010000174.1:0-2347 GCA_046758465.1 Terriglobia bacterium
CTCACAGGGGCAAAACCTCCGCCGGGACGTCGATCGCGCCGCTCAGAACCGCCTGTTGGCGCTCCTCGCGGGCCAATGCCTCGGCTTCCTGGCGCCTCAGCGCGTCCAGAACCGCCCTTTTGGCCTCGTCGGGCAGGCTCTGGATGTAAGTGAGCGTCAGATTGAACACGCTTTGCTGCCCGGCGCCGCGGCCTTCGTAGGTCAGGGCCAGGTTGCCGAGCTTCGAAATGACATCGGCGAGCACCCGGGGGCTCGATTCGGGCATTCGGGCCTGGAGGAGGTCCGCCGCGTCGCGCACCAGGCGGTGCAGCTGCCGCGAGATGCCCCGCTGAGCCCCGGCCATAGAGCGCTCGTCGCGGCTCTCGAAGTGCTCGACGGTCTTCTCGGTGATCTGGAGCTGCTCTGCGACCTCTCGGCGCGATGCTCCACCGGCCCGTAGGTGCCGGATCAGGTCCTTGGCGCCCTCCGTGAGCTTGCCGGAGTCGTCCCGGACCTGGATTTCGGTCGTCGCGCTCTGGTCCATCAGCACCTCCTCCCTGGAATATAGGCCCTGCAGAGCTTCTTGTCAAGGGTATTCTGCAGTGCGGCTATCCCACCCCTGGGGTATTCTGCTGCTGCAATACCCTACCTCCGCTACCCAGCCCCTACCAGCCCAAAGTTAAAGGCGCACCGGGGGGAATTTTCCCCAGGAGCCCCGGATGCTAAGCCTTTGATTCCGGGGGCTTTCCGAGCCGCAACTTTTGGCGCTGCGTCCCGAGTGGGACCCCTCCCCGCCGCAGGGCCGAGGCGCTGGGGGCGGGGCCAGGGGGGTCTGGCACGAATCTTGCAGCACCCGCTTAGAATATTCTGCAATGCGGGGCCGGATGCGGCGCTGGGGCTGGTTCGGCACGAACCTTGCAGCACCCGCCGCACACGCTCACCTGGGCGCTCGCAGCCGCAGCCGGACCAGCACCGAGGCGCTCCGCCGTCTGGGGAGCCTCCCCTGCTGCTGCATCTGCACCCTCCCTCTGTAGTCTCCCTCCCGCACCTGCTGTGCCAACCTGGCGCGCCATTTTGTCCCAGGGCGGCAACCCTTGTCGTCCCACGCGCAGAATATTCGCCGCCGCGACGGCTGTTTCTTGGGGGGTTGTGCGGGTGGGTGCGTGGGCATGGATGTTGCATCCTTCCCATACGCAGCACGATGCTGCGCGGGTTTTCAGCGGCGGCTGAAAATTCGCTGATAAGCGGCTAGTTGTTGATAACCCCTGGCCGAGGGTATATATTATAGGTAGATTCAGCGAAACGCGCCGCGCGGATGCACGGGGCGCAGGCTCTTTGACAATGGGCGCTATGTGTCGGACCTAGCAGCGAGGGTCTGAGCATGGCGAAAGCGAAAGAAGCTCCAAACGAGCAGCGCGCCGAATGGCGCAAGACGGTCCGAACATTGCTCGACGCGACAGCACCAACGGAAAGCGGATACGGTGCTGCCGTGGTCGCGCTGTGTAGGCTCCGAAGCGCCGAGCTCTCCACGGATGACAACAAGCGCAAGGTCAACGCAAGCATCCACGAAGAGTTTGGCGTGCTCCACGTCAACAAGGACGTTGCAAGCGAAACCTTCGACCCGTTCGCCTATGCACGGCGGCGAGAATTGGAGAATCTAATTTCCGATGCTCGCCGTGCGCTGGCATCGGGCCGCCCGTTGGATAGCGTGGCGAGGCTTACCAGAAGCCAATTTCGCGAGGCTATCCCACGGCGCTCGGATGCAGGGAAGCCCAAAACAGCGAAACTGACGGCTGAGGAAAAGGCGGTCGGGCTGTTGATGGGCGCGCTGAAGAATGTCAAGATCAAGGACGGCTTGCCGTATCACGGCGCCATTGAGCAAGAGCTTCTGTGGAACTTCATCCAGATGTGCGCCGAGATCTACGCGCAAGCGAGCACGGCTCCGGCGGAAGCGCCGGAAGCGATCGCCCAAACCGGCTAGCAAACCGATAGCATAGCGCCCATTGTCAACGCTTTGCACACAGCGGCGGATTTTCAGCCGCGGCTGAAAAGCGGGGATCACGGCATGGCGCAACCCATCCGATGGTTGCGGCACCATACAACGATCTGGCGCACAAACAGTGGCTACACCGTAAGTTTCAAGGGAACACGCAACCCTCCTTACCGAAGCCGAAGATTTTCCCAACTAAGTAAAGCAGCCGCGTTTGCCTGGCGCCAAGTAAGGCGCTTGGACAAGGCCGTGGACTACCCTCCGCGCAAGGTGGGCCGCGCCCGAAACAAGCGCCACGCCAAAGGCGGACCACCAAGGCGGCGGCTCATTCCGTCGTTTTACCTTGATGCAGGGCCAGGAGAGTAAGTTGCCCAGAGT
>JBHIAG010000175.1:0-2343 GCA_046758465.1 Terriglobia bacterium
AAGACGCGGCGCAACAGCGGGCGGCCGCGGCGGTTGCCGTGGCGGGGCCGGAAGGTATAGATGAGGAATTTGTGTTCGGGCAGCCCTCCTTCGCTAAAGCTACGGAGGGCAGGCCGGTGGGCAAAGCGCAGGGGGCCGGTCTGGGGTTTGCCCGCCTCGCCGAAGGCGAAGAGTTCCTGGGGGCGGGGGCGGATGTCGCGGATGAAGACGCGTGCGCCTTCCTGCTCCCAGAGGATTTCGGCGATGGTGACGCCGTAGCTGACCGCGTCCAGCAGTTCATAGAGGATGTTTTCGAAGTTGGGGATGGCGGCGAGCACCTCGCGGGCGAAGGCGGCACGGGCCTCATCGGCCGCGCTGGAGCTGGCGGCGACCACTTTGCGTTCGCGCCGCAGCACGCCGTCTTTGCGGGTCTCCAGCGCCGAGCTGACCTGGCCGTCCTTTTCCTCGAGGTCGCGATAGAGGGCGAAGGCCGCCTGGGTGTCGGAAACCATTTGCCGCCAGGCCACCGAGGGCTGGTCGGAGCCGGCAAAGGGGGTGAGGTTGAGGCCGACGGCGGCCAGCACGTCGGCGGTGACGAGTTCGTCGGTAACGGGTGAGTTCGGAAGTGGTGTCGCTTTTGCCATCGTCCACCGTCCCGATCCCCCCGCAGGTTCGGGGCTGCGGGATTCGGGACGCGCGCTTAGATAACAGAGGCGGTGGGGGCGTGTCTAATAACGGTGAACACGATGAACACGGTGAACACCATGAACACGGTGAACATTTTGATAATCTTTCCCACTTTGGGAATGGCCGGAGTTTCCTTTATCTATCTAGGGGTTCGCCACAGAGGCAGGGAGGTAAGAGGCAGAAAAGCAACCAGGTCTAGACCCAGTGGCAGGAGCCACTGGGGTGCAGGTCAAACGGAAGAGAGGAAGCAAGGAAGCGCCGCCCTGCGACTGCGCTCGCCGCAAAAGACGCCCTTCGGCCAAGCTCAGGGCAAGCCACGGGGTTGGACATCAAAAGAGACCTCAGGGGCTAAAGCCCCCAATTTCTCACTGTCTTTTTTGTCACGGCTAAAGCCGTGACCCACAAGGCCTGACCCGACTCGACCCGAACCCTGTCTCCCGGTGGCTTCAGGGGGGCGGTGCGGTAGGCGGGGTGGCGGGGCGGGTGGCAAACTGACGTGGGAGCCAGTCGGTGGCGCTGCCGTAGCCGCTCAGGGCGGCGCTGCCGAGCGCGAGCAGGACGAAGACGAGGAAGACAAGGAGACCCAGGAAGGGAATCAATTGCAGGATGGTGATCAGCAGCGCGCCCAGCAGCAGGGCCACGAGCGGGGTGACGCCGCGGGCCAGGCTGCGTCCCAGCCAGAAGCTGAGGCCGGTGTAGCCCACCACCAGGGTGACGACCAGCGCCACGGAAACGACGACGGCTAAGATGGGTGTAATCGGGCCCAGCAGCGCGGAAATGATAAACAGGGCGACGGCGGCGACCAACGTGCCCAGACCCGCCAGCAGCACCAGCCCGGTGCGTTCCCGTACCGCGTTGGCCACGACCTCCACCCGGGGCGCGCCCGCAATCAGGTAGGCGAGAAGGGCAAGGACGAGGTTGATCGCTGCACAGAATAGGAAGCCGAACAGGAGCAAACTGCCCACGCCGATCATGGGGAGACCGCCGACGGTGGTGACTTCGCCGCCGACGCGGGCTTGCGGGTCGCGGTCGACGCGCCCGCCGACGGCCACCGCGTCGTGGCCCACTTCTGCGCTTGGAGTGAGACGGACGCTGCCGCCCACGGCGACGGCGTCGCCCCCGACGCGGCCATCAATTGCGATGCTGCCGCCGACGGCAACCGCATCACCGCGGGCAGTACCACGCACACGAATGGAACAGAAGATGCAGACGACGTCGCCGACGGTCTCGTCGGCCGCAATCACAATGTTCCGGCCGAACTGGACGCGCTCATCGCCCTCTTGCGCCAGTGCCGCTGCCGGCAGCAGCAGCAGGAGAGCCAGCAAGTAAGCGGAATATTTCATCCGGCGAATTTTCTCAATCAGCCATTCCCACAATGCAGTGAGTGCAGCTAGAGTAGCCCCACAGCTAGGGAGTGTCAACGGGCGAAGCTGACCGAGTGCGGAGCCGTCTGACTCCATCTGGCCCGGAGGGAGGAAAGGTATGGCGTTCACACCGCCGCAGGCCCCGCTGGTGTTCCTGACATTCCTCGCGACTGGTTTCTTGGTGGTGGTGGCGGGGGTGACGATGGCTGTACTGCTGCTCGTGCGCAAGCCGAAGGGCGTCTCGGTGGTGTCGCTTTCGCCTGAACCTATTTTTTCTTGGCCTTGCCCGGCGGCTTCAGGCTGGGGTCGAGCC
>JBHIAG010000176.1:0-2302 GCA_046758465.1 Terriglobia bacterium
TGGGGCGCGCGAGCGGACGTGAAAGTCACGCTCTCCATCCGCCGCGGCGGATGGCCCAGGCTGGCAGCGCACCAGCGGAGCACGCGTGGACGACGAGAGTCCGACAAGCCTGATCAAGCCGCGCTGGCTGTCATCGGTGCTCTATGTCGGCCCCGTCCTGCTGTTCTTGGCGGCGACCGCCTATGGCATCCTCGAGGTGCACTCTTCCACCGACACCTGGATCGGCCTGGCGGCCGGCCGCCAAATCCTGACCGCCGACGAGTTCCCTACCACGGACACGTTCAGCTATACCGTTTACGGCAATGTGTGGTACAACCAGAACTGGCTCACGCACCTCTTTCAATATTGGCTCTACTCGCGCATCTCGCCCAACGCCGTCATCTACGGCACGTGGATGATGAGCGCCTCGGTTTTCACCCTGGTGCTGCTGGCCGCCTATTGGCGCAGCGGTACGTGGCTGGGAGCGCTGCTGGCGGCATCCGTCGTGGGGCTCGGCTGCCGCGATTTTCTCAGCGCCCGCCCCGCGACGACCGGATTCTTCTGCCTCGCCGGCCTCTGGGCCCTGCTGTGCGCCCTGGAAGGCCAGGGCGACCGGCGCCGCGGGTGGCCGATTGTCCTCTTGCTCCCGCTCCTGCTGTTTTGGGGAAACGCGCACGGGAGCTTCGTGTTCGGCTACGGCGTGTTGGGCTTGTACGTCGGACATTGGTTCGTCGTCCGCACCATCCGGGTCAAGCATTCGTGGCTGTTTTCGCTGGCGCTGCCACTCGCTCTGCTGCTAGTCGCAGGAGCGCTCTACAGCGTTCTCCCCGAGGGCGCGTCGACCCGGATGAACAATGTCTTGGACCTCGGGGCCGTGGCCTATAGCAAGAAGAAATTGGCCTTGGCCGGCGGCGCACTGCTGGCTTATGCCGCCTACTGGACGTGCACGCGCCGCTTCCGGCCGCGAGTGGCCATCAGAGACGCTCAAGTGGCGGCCATCGGCGGCGTGGCGGTGGCCGCGCTGCTGCTCACAGCCGTCTTCGGCCCCTTCGGAATCGACAACTTCACCCACGGCCAAAAAGTCGCCGGCAGCGAGGTCTTTCGGCAGGTCTCCGAGTGGCACCCGCCGACCGACCCCGGCAAGCATTTCCCGCCGGTCTGGCGTTTCTGGACGATCCTGGGGGCCTCGCTCGGCATGCTCTTGAGCGGCTCACTGCTGTGGCTGTATTCGCGAACAACGACCCGACCGGCGCCGGCGCACGACCGCCCGCACACCAGCCTTTTCGACCTGACCGTGGTGGTGATCGGCTTGTCGATGACGCTCTGGGCGCGGCGATTCGCCCCGATTTACTTCATCTTCGGAGCCCCGGTGTTCTTGACCTGGATCGTGCTGCTGTTGCGAGCGCTGGCCGCGCCGCTGCGACAACACTTGCGGCTGGGCGTGGTGGCCGGCGCGTGGCTGCTGGCCGCCGCCGCCGCCGTTGAAGCCGGCACCAAGGCTCACGACGAAATCGTCCGACGATTTGAGCCTCAGCCCCAGTTCAACCTCCTGGAGCGGGTCACCCGCTACGACCTGACGCCGCACAACGGCATTCTGTTTCTCAAGGAGAACGAGCTGAACGTGAACCTGCTGGTGGAGTGGACGCAGGCCGGACCGGTGATGTTCCACGCGCGCAACGCGAGGGTCTTCATGGACGGGCGGGCCCAGCAGGTGTACGACGAAAGACATTACGAGAAGTACTCCGCGCTACTGGGCATCCTCAACACACCCCGGCGGTTCCTGATGCGAATCCTGGCCGAACATGACACCGACGCGGTGTTGCTGCGGCGCACTCGGAAGGCGGAAAACCTGTGGATCGCGCTCGATCAGTCGCGCGAATGGGTGCCGGTCCTGCTGGGAGTCAACTACGGGCTGTTCCTTCACAAGGACAGCCGCGGACTGGCGCAGCTCGGCGAACTGCTGCGGCGCGGCGAGGAGTGGCGACCCAATACGGGCCCGGCGCTCGCCGCGCGCGGTCTGGTTTGGCAGGCTACGACGCCGCCCGACCTCGAGCAGGCGCTGGCGTGCTGGCAGGCCGCATTGCGGCAAAACGTGCTGACGGGTTCGTTGTCTTTTCGTCGCATTACTACGGCGCTGCTGGAACTCGGACGCCACCAGGAAGCGCGACAATTCGTCGAAAAGTACTTTCGGGAGCTCAATCGGCCGATTGACGGAGTATCCGACGAGTCGCGCCGTAGACTGCTCAGGATTCTCAAGAGCTGCTGGGACGACATTGAAACCGCGACGGCGGCAAGCCCGACCGACGACGCGGAGGATTGACCG
>JBHIAG010000177.1:0-2301 GCA_046758465.1 Terriglobia bacterium
GGTGCGATCTGCCGGAAATGCTTGACTTGCATCGGCGCGCCGCGTAATAATTGATGCATCTCATTTCGTCGAGGTGACCATGCCGACACAACTGAGGTTGCCGGTGCAGCCGGCGGGGGCCGAGGAGATCAACGACACGGTGGCGGTACTCCGTCAAGACGGCGACGTGGCCTACTTCGCCGCGGGGGTGCCGTTGTTCACCCATTGCGAGGACGACGCGGTGGGCCGGCGCATCGCCGCCGTGCAGATGATGGAACTGGGACTGGCGCGGCAAGATGAATTGAGCGCGGCCCTGGAGGTCAATCGCACGACGCTCTATCGGCAGCACCGGAAGCTGAAGACGGCGGGCGTGCTGGGAGTGGTCGACAAGAGGCGCGGCCCGCGCGGGCCGCATCGTTTCACTCCCGACAAGCGCCAGCGCGTGGAGCAGGGGCTGGCCGATGGGAGATCGATCCGCCAGGCGGCCCACGAGGTCGGGGTGACCGAGGGCACGATTCGACACGCCCTGCGGCGGGGCGAAGTGCGCCGAACGACGGCGCCGAGCCAGGCGCCGGTGGGGCCGGCAGGGCTGGGCCCGCGAGGGCGGAGCGAGCGGGACGCGCGAGCGGAGGGGGGCGTGGCCGTGCAGCGCCATACGGAGCGCGCGTTGGCGCGCATGGGGCACGTGGCGGAGGCGGCGCCGCGCTTCGTCGCGTCGGAGGCGGTGCGGTACGGCGGGGCGTTGCTGGCGCTGCCGGCACTGTTGACGCTCGGGCTGCTGGAGGCGGGGGAGCAGGCCTACGGGGCCTTGAAGAAGGGGTTCTACGGCCTGCGGGCGACGCTGTTGGTGGTGGCCTTCATGGCCTTGTTACGCATTCGCACGCCCGAGCAACTGCAAGGGCATCCGCCTGGGGAACTGGGGGTCCTACTGGGATTGGACCGGGCCCCGGAGGTCAAGACGCTGCGGCGCAAGCTCTGGGAGTTGGCGGCGCGCCGGCAGTCGACGCAGTTCAGCCGGCGCTTGGCGGAACGCTGGGTGCAGGAGAACGCCGACGCCGTGGGACTGCTCTACGTGGATGGTCACGTGCGGCCCTATCACGGGACGGCGCACACCTTGCCCAAGGGCTATGTGACGCGCCGGCGGTTGTGCATGCCGGCGACGACGGACTTCTGGGTGAACCAGCAAGATGCGCAGCCCCTGTTCGAGGTGACCGCCCCGGCCAACGACGATCTGATCGCGATGCTGCGCCGCGAGATTCTGCCCGAACTGCGGGGGTTGGTCGGCGAGCGCCGGGTGACGTTGGTCTTTGATCGCGAGGGGTGGAGTCCGAAGTTCTTTCGCGAGCTGCACCTGCAGCGCTTCGACGTCCTCACCTACCGGAAGGGGCGCTACGCGGCGTGGCCGGTCGAGGCCTTCCAGACGGTGACGGGCACGGTGGATGGTCGAGCGGTGACGTACGACCTGGCGGAGCGGACGGTGGAGGTGCTCAAGGGCTTTCCCATGCGCGAGATCCGGCGCTTGTGCGCCAACGGGCATCAGACGGCGATGCTGACAACGCGCCAGGATCTAACCATCGAGGTCGCCGCGTACCGGATGTTTGAGCGGTGGACGCAGGAGAACTTCTTCCGCTACATGCGGCAGCACTTCGGCCTGGACGCGCTGGTGACGTATGCGGGCGAGCCGGCCGATCCCGAGCGGACGGTGCCCAACCCCCAGCGCAAGGAACTCGCGAAAGCGCTGGCCAAGAGCCAAGCGGCGCTCAAGGAGTTGGAACAGGCCTACGGGGCGGAGGCGCTGGGGAACGCGGAGGCTCAGCGGCCGACGATGCGGGGGTTCAAGATCGCGAACGCCACCCTCGGTCAGCGCATTCGTGCGCAACAAGAGGACAGTCAGGAGTTCAAGGCGCGGTTGGCGGTGCTGCCCAAGCGCGTGCCGGTGAAGGAGGTCGTCGCCGAGGCCGAGATCGTGAAGCTTGCGCCAGAAGCCAAGCATCTGACCGACACCATCAAGATGGTCGCCTACCGCGCGGAGACGGCGCTAGCTCGGTTGCTGGCCCCGCACTACGCGCGCACTGAGGATGAGGGGCGTGCGCTCCTCCGCGAAGTGCTCCTCTCCGCTGCTGATATCCTGCCGCAACCCGAGCAGCAGCGCCTGGTGGTGCAACTGCATTCGCTGGCGAACCCGCGGAGCAACGCCGCGCTGGCAAAGCTGTGCGAGACGCTCAACGCGCTCGAAGTGACGTACCCCGGAACGAACCTAAAGATGGTCTACGGGGCTCCCCGCGTTGCATAGACTTCTGCGCCCATGTCAGGAGCCCTGAA
>JBHIAG010000178.1:0-2285 GCA_046758465.1 Terriglobia bacterium
CGGCGGCTGCGGCGCACAAGGATCAATGGATTGGCGAAGAGCTCCACGCCACGGACTACCTGGCCTACGCCTACCTGCAGGGCGCTCAGGACGGCGAGGTAAGAAGAATTTGGGAGGAGTTGCCGAAGCTAAGAGAGGAGTTAAGAGAGGGCGACTCCAACTATCACGCTGGCGTCTATGCCACGGCGGCCATTCCGGCGCGGTACGCGGTGGAGCGCCGGCAGTGGAAGGAGGCGGCTGTGCTGGCCGTGCCGACGGATGTCTTTCCGGGGCGTAGCTCGTGCTGGGCTGACGCGACGCTCTATTTTGCCCGCGGGTTGGGTGCGGTGCTCACAGGAGAACTAGCGGACGCGCGCCATTCGATCGCGCAGTTGGAGCATTGCAGGGAGGTTCTGCTCCAGGCGAATGAAGAGCTTTGGGTGGACCTAGTGAAAGTGCAGCGGCGCGCAGTGGCAGCCTGGTTGGCGCTGGCAGACGGGGAGAACGACGAAGCCTTGGCCATGATGCGATCCGCTGCCGACTTGGAAGACAGCACAGACAAGCCTCCCATCACGCCCGGCGCCATAGTCCCCGCGCGAGAGCTGCTGGGCGAGATGTTGGCGGAGTTGGAGCGGCCAGCTGAGGCCCTGCGGGAATTCGAAGCGGTGCTCGACAACTCTCCCAACCGCTTCAATGCTCTTTACGGGGCAGCACGCGCCGCTGAGCTTGCCGGAAACATGGCCAAGGCGCGGGATTTCTACACAAAACTTGTAGCACTGGGGAAAAAAGCCGACAGCGAGCGAGCTGCGCTCAGCCGCGCGAAGGCATTTCTGAACAACAGCCAAGATTAGGCTCGTCGTCCTAAACAGCTTAACGCCCGGCGCACCAAACCACAGCTTTTGGGACAGAGGGAATTCTTTTTCTTCACGCGAGGATTACTTTTTGGCGCGGCGGGCTTTCTCCATTTCATCCCAGAACTCCTGCGGGACCTGCAGCAAGTCGTTGAACTGTCCGCCCTGGCGGAGCCACTGCCCGCCGTCAATGGTGACGCAGTCGCCGTTGATGTAGGCGGCCTGGGGGCTGATGAGGTAGGCGGCCAGATTCGTTAACTCCTGGTGTTCCCCGAAGCGTTGCATGGGGTGCCGGCGGCGGTGCTCTTCTTCGAATTCCGGCGAGGGGATGACGCGCGACCAGGCGCCTTCGGTGGGAAAAGGCCCGGGGGCGATGGCATTGAGCCGAATCTGGTAGCGGGCCCACTCCACTGCCAGCGAGCGCGTCAGCGCCAGCACGCCCGCCTTGGCGCAGGCTGAGGGCAGCACGAAGGCGGAGCCGGTCCAGACGTAGGTGGCGACGATGTTCAGGACAGTGCCCGGCTGCCCGTTCTCGATCCAGCGGCGGCCGAGGGCGAGGGTGCAGTGGAAGGTGCCGTGGAGCACGATGCCGACCACGGCAGCAAAGGCGTTCGGCGAGAGCCGCTCGGTCGGAGCCACGAAGTTGCCGGCGGCGTTATTCACCAGCACGTCTACACGGCCAAACTCCTCCTCAGCCGCCTTGACCATTTTTTCCACGGCGGCGAAGTCGCGCACGTCGCAGCTTGTCCAGGCAGCCGTGCCCCCGCGGGTGCGGATGTCGTCCGTGGTTTGGCGCAGTGGCTCTTCGCGGCGGGCGGCAAGGAACAACTTGGCACCCAGCTCGGCAAAGCGCAGGGCCATCGAACGCCCCAAGCCGGTTCCTCCGCCAGTGAGGAGAACGATACGCCCGGACAGCAAATCAGGTTGAAACATTTCGGCCTCCTTGGAGGCAGATTCCGGGGTGGGATTCTAACTTATTTGCGCGCCCCAGAAGGCTAGAACAGCTTGTTGAGGCGGAAGGGGATTTCCACCACGACTTCTAGGGGGACGGCCTGGCCGTTCTTGTGCCCAGGTTGGAAGTGCCAGCGCCGGAAGGCGGCCACCGCGCTCTGGTCGAGCAGGGCATGAAGGCTGCGCACCACCTCAACGTTCTGAACCGAGCCGTCTGGGCGGATGATGGCGTAGAGAGAGACGGTGCCTTCTACCCTGCTGCGGCGCGCAGCGGCGGGGTACTTGGGATCCACCTTTTTGATCGGCACCGGGGCGGACAGGGGATAACCGTCCCCGGCGCCTCCGGCGGCGGTCGAGCTCCAGTCGCCGAGCTCGGCGAAGAGCAGCACCCAACTGCCGGTCTGGCTGGTCAGGTTTGGCATATTGATGTAGATGGTGTACACCCGTTGCCAAGGCGCGCCCGCACCGGGATGGGTACCGGGGCTAATGCCTTCCATCAATGCT
>JBHIAG010000179.1:0-2234 GCA_046758465.1 Terriglobia bacterium
GCACTGCCTTGCCAAGGCAGGTGTCGTGGGTTCAAATCCCATCGCTCGCTCCATTCTATTTGCTACCCATTCTCCGCGTAGCTCCGGTCCAACAACTCGACGATGTGGAGGACGTGCTGGCCGGTGGAGAACTGCTCGCTGCCGGCGCGCAGTTGGAGGATGCAGCCGGGGTTGGCGGTAACGATGGCCTGGGCGCCGGTCGCCCGCGCGTCTTCCATCTTTTCTGCCAGCAGTTGCTGGGCCACCTCGGGCTGCGACAGGTTGTAGATGCCGGCGCTGCCACAGCAGTGGTCGGCCAGTTTCATCTCCACCAGTTCGACCCCGGGAATGGCGCGGAGCAGTTCCCGCGGGGCGCTGCGAATCTTTTGCCCGTGCAGCAAGTGGCAAGAATCTTGGTAGGTGACGCGCAGGGGCACCGATTTTTCTGGGGGGCGCACGCCGAGTTCAATCAGGAATTCGTTGATGTCGCGCATCTTGGCGCGGAACTGCTCGGCACGCTCGCGTAAGCCGTCGTCGTCGGAGAAAAGCTGCTCGTACTCCTTGAGGGTGGAGCCGCAGCCGGCAGCGTTGGTGACGATGGCGTCGAAGTCGCCGCCTGGAGGCGGTGCTTTTGACTGCGCCGCCCCGGGCCGCGGTCCTGAATCTTGCGGGACTGGGACGATGGCTCCGAGGAAAGCGTTGAGGTTGGCGGCGGCCAGCCGCCGGGCCACCTCGCGCACGCCGGCATGGACGTGCAGCGCCCCGCAGCAGAGTTGCTCGGCGGGCACCACCACCTCGCACCCGTTCTTTTGCAGGACGCGCACTGTGGCCCGGTTTATCTCCGCAAAAGCCACCTGGGCGATGCAGCCGGCAAAGAAGGCCACCCGGGCCCGGCGCCGGCCTTCCGCCGGATAGACACGCCCGAGTTCGGAGAAAAAGAAACGGTCATCCAAGGGCGGCAGGAGCTTTTCGGCGGCACTCAGCTTGCCGAACAGGCACCACAGGCCAGAGGCCTGTGCCACTTTTGGCAAGCCTGAGCGCTGATAGAAGCGAAGAAAACGACCGAGCAGCGCCAAGCGTCGCGGATAGGGCAGGAGCTGCCGAAAGCCGAGCCACCGCAGGAAGCGAGAGGGGAGGGGCCGGCGATAGTTGTGCTGGATTTGCGCCCGCGCCGCTTCCACCAGTTTGCCGTACTCAACCCCAGAGGGGCAGGCGGTTTCGCAGGCGCGGCAATCGAGGCAGAGGTCAATGTGGCGCACAAAGGCGTCGGCCAGCTTCAGCCGGCCCTCATCCACCAGAATCATCTGGTGGATGCGCCCTCGGGGCGAGTCCATCTCCACGCCCAGCAGCCGGTAGGTGGGACAATGGTTCAGGCAGAGCCCGCAGTGGATGCACTTGGAATAGTCCTCCCACCGCGGGCACTCCTCGCCCCGGTAGCCGCTCCGGCTTGTGGCCGCCGCTTTCAAGGTTTTCTTTCTAGTTGATCGGAGTGTACATATTTATTTTCCGGCGGTTCGACCGGGAGGAGCAGGCGGCCTAATCCGTCAAAGGCTGGAAATCCGCGACCTGGCCCTCCGCTGTCAGCCAGAACATCACGTAGGGCGTCTCCTGTCTGGTAACCGCTTTGTAATGGCAGATGCGGCTTACCGGCGCGCCATACCGCTCGATGCCACGCTCTGCCACGTCGTCACACGCAAGGAATGCGAGGGACTTGATGTCTTTGAAGTGTGCTCCGTTCCCCCTGGCTGCGGAGGGGATGTAAGCGCGGAGACCTGCCGTCATGATGTCCGAGTCTTTTCGGTGGGCAACAGCCGCCAAAAAATTGCGCAGCCTCTGCGTCATCTCTGGGTCGGGGTCCGGCTGCTCCTGCAGCATGTCCGGCGGGAGCAGCGCGGGATTGTACAGGCCAGCGATGCCCAGAGCTAGATGCCAAGCAATGGGCTCTCCGTGGCCTAAATTGGTCAGCACGATCACCGTCAGCTTCTCTTCTGGAAAACGAGTGATGTTGGTGCCCGTTATGCCACTATGCGAGATGCGCTTGTAGCCGCGATGATCTTTCAGTAACCAGCCGAAACCGTAGGGGAACGTCGTGCCGTTGTTGAGCTTCACTGGCGTCCACATCTGGTCGAGCCTGGCCTTCTGGAGCAGTTTCTCGGTGTAGAGTGTAGCGTCCCACTTTGCTAGGTCTTTTACGGTAGATAAGATGCCATAGTGGGACGGAAGTTCAATCTGCGATATGCGCCTGATGTGGGCCA
>JBHIAG010000180.1:0-2230 GCA_046758465.1 Terriglobia bacterium
GGCGCTGCCCACCGCCGGCACCGCCGAGGAGCATCTGACCAGCCCCGGGGTGGCGCTGGGCACGGTGGCCTACATGTCGCCCGAGCAGGCGCGCGGGGAAGAACTGGACGCCCGCACTGACCTGTTCAGCTTCGGCGCGGTGCTCTACGAGATGGCCACGAGCCGGCAGGCGTTTGCGGGCACCACTACGGCGGTCATTCATGATGCGATTCTCAACCGCGCCCCGACCTCGCCGATGCGGGTGAATCCGGAGTTGCCCGCTGAGTTGGAGCGGATTATCAACAAGGCGCTGGAGAAAGACCGCCGGATGCGCTACCAGAGCGCCGCTGACCTGCGCACCGACCTCGCGCGCCTGAAACGCGACACCGACAGCAGCCGCATCGCGGCGGCACCTCCCCTCGAGCTACCCGCAGCCGCCCCCGCGCAGGCAGAGCCTGGTTCCGACACCGCCATTGCGGTCAGCCTCGCCAAGCGCCACAAGAAAAGCTTGCTGGTGGGGGTGGCGGCGCTGGTGGGGGTGGTGGCCGGGCTGAGCTACACGCTCTACCGCTACATCGCTCCCATCGGCGGTGCGGAGGGGATTGCCTCGGTGGCCGTGCTGCCCTTTGAGAACGCCAGCGGCGACCCGGAGACGGAATACCTCAGCGACGGCATCACCGAGAGCCTCATCAGCAATCTTTCGCAACTGCCCAATCTGCGCATCATGGCCCGCAGTACGGTGTTCCGTTACAAAGGGCCGGAGGTGGACCCGCAACAGGCGGGGCGGGAACTCAAGGTGGGGGCGGTGCTCACCGGCCGGGTGCTGCAACGCGGCGACACCTTGATCATCGGGGCGGAGCTGGTGGATGTGGCCCAGGGAACGCAACTCTGGGGCGGGCAGTACAACCGCAAGCTGGCCGACATCTTCGCCCTACAGGAGGAGATTTCGCGCGCCATCGCGGACAAGCTGCGGCTGCGCCTGACGGGCGAGGAAGAAGCACGGTTGGCGCGGCGCTCCACCGAAAACCCCGAGGCCTATCAGCTTTATCTCAAGGGCCGCTACTACTGGAGCAAGCGGACTCCCGACGGGTTCCAGAAAGGCCTCGCGTACTTCCAGCAGGCCATTGAGAGAGACCCGAACTACGCGCGGGCCTACGCCGGCGTGGCTGACTGCTACGCCTTAGCAGGTTACTTGCGCCTATCCCGGCAGGAAGCGATGCCGAAGGCGAAGGCGGCGGCGCGGAAGGCGCTGGAGATTGATGACACGCTGGCGGAAGCGCACACGTCGCTGGCCTACGTCAAGCATCGGTTTGACTGGGATTGGTCAGGCGCCGAGCGAGAATTCCAGCGCGCCATCGAGGTGAACCCCAACTATGCGACGGCCCATCAATGGTACGCCCTCTATTTATCCACGATGGGGCGGCATGAGGAAGCCCTCGCCGCGATCAAGCGTGCCCAGCAGGTGGACCCGCTTTCGCTGGTGATGAGCACGGGGGTGGGACGGATTCTGCACTTCGCCCGCCGCTACGACCAGGCCATCGAACAATACCGGAAAACGCTGGAGATGGACCCCAACTTCGCCTCGACGCACATTGACCTCGCCATGACGTATGAAGCCAAGGGGATGTATGACGAAGCGGTCGCAGAATATCTAAAGGGAAGAACCCTGCGCGGGGAGCGGGAGGAAGATTTGGCGGCGTTGCGCCAGGCCTATGAGGAGTCCGGTTGGCGAGGCTATTGGCAGAAGGAGCTCGAATTATTGCAGGAAAGATCGCGGCGAAGCTATGTTGCCCCGTTCATGATGACATTAACCTATCTCCGCCTGGAAGAGAAGGAACAGGTGCTAGCCTGGCTGGAACGGGGCTATGAGGCACGCGGAGCGGGACTGGTTTTCCTGAACGCGGTGTCCGCATTCGACCTCCTGCGCGCCGACCCGCGCTTCCAAGAGCTGGTGCGGCGCGTCGGCCTGCCAGAGTAAGACGAAAAGCGTGCGCCCGAGGCGCATCCGCCTGGGGCGGAAAAAGCGAAAAGCAGGTAGCGGCGAGGAATGCATTGTGGCCCCGCAGCGGCGGGGACAGCATTCCTCGCCGGTTTTTCGGCACAAACCGACGACGAAGCCTTTGGCTTCATCGTCGCTACCCCTCGAAAAGCAGAATGTGCTGTGCGGGTGGGGCTGTGCTAGACTCCTGCCACCGAGATTCCCCCTCAAGGAGGAGATGATGCGGAGTTTTGCGCTGGTTGGGTTGGGAGT
>JBHIAG010000181.1:0-2193 GCA_046758465.1 Terriglobia bacterium
TGCCGCGGGCAAGATCCCCGGTTATCGCGGTCCCCTGCTCCAGAGTCATGGCGACGCGGATACGATCATCCCCATCGAATTCGGCCGCCGCCTCTTCGCGGCAGCCAACGAGCCCAAACAGTTTATCGCCTTTGCCGACGGCGCTCACAACGACTTGCAGCCGCGTGGATACTACGACGAACTCGTCAAGTTCCTCGACGGATTGGAGTGAACGAAAAACGAAAAGCGGGACAGGTTGCGTCGATAGCATGATTACAGAGACACGTAGGGTGGGTGCTTGCACCCACGCGCGACACGCCGAGATAGCTAGTGTCCGTCGGAAAAATGGTGATTCAGCGGCGTGGGGCGGGTGGAACGGCGGCGGAGATGGAGCGAAGATGAGCCAAATGCTCGCATTGGAGTTAGAGTACGCGTGCAGTGAGCGCCGTCCAGCCCGGCGAACGAGTTCATTGCGCAGCAGGGGTGAAATACCTAACGGCCGAAATGTGACATCTGTAAAGGAGGTGCCGAGCGCGGGCTCAGGCGGCCGCTTTCTTGCGACGCGCGCGCGCCGCTTGGCAAGTGGCGTCTTCGCCGGCAATCAGGATCTTCCCCAGCACGTGAAGATTGCGACCCAACATCGCCAGCTGAATGTATCGCGCAAAACCTGGTTCCGTCCGGTCGCGACAACGCTTCAACCCGTTGCCTGCCTGCAACGCGCCGATTGCCGATTCGATGCCCGCATGCCGCTGCCGCGCTTGACGGAACTCAACGCTCGCCTCCCGTGCTTGTTCTGGTGCCTGATGGCGCCCGGGCATGGGCAGACAAGGGTGGGTAATGATCTCGGCCAACTGGCGTTGGTTTTCCGGCGAATGAAAACCGCGGTCGAAGGAAGCCTGGCGGATGCGTCCTCCCAGGCGCTCTTGCAGGGTCCGCGTTTGTTCGACCACCACATCCCGGTCGTCAGCATCGCGCGGCAGCAGGTAAGCCTGACTGACGAAACCGGCGCCATCTTCAAAGACCAACACCTGGCGTCCGAACTGCATTGGCTCACCCGCCTTTCCGCGCTTGTACAATTGGGTATGCGGCTCGAAGATGCTCAACAGCTTTTCTTGGTTGGGAACTTCCTCGTCCTGAAGCACCCGGCGACGGGCCGTGCCGCAAACGTGACGCGTTCTTTCCAGAAAAACCTGCAGTTCGGTATCCAAGGCGAGCATCTCGGCATCGGCGGCCGTACGTCGCCGCACCCTTTTTCGCAGCTTTTCCGCGCGGCCGCTGATCGTCTCGGCCAGGTCGAGCAGTTCTCGGTATGGGCGCCGCAGTCGCTGCTGGTAACCTGCCCCTTTGCGGGCGGCGATGCGATCGATCTGCCGGGCCAGGGCCTTGGCCTTCTTGTAGAGGTGTTTGTGTTGTCGCCAACCGCCGACACCCACCCAGGCCGCCAAGGTGGCGCACAACCCGAGCACCTTCCGCAGGCCATCGCGGATCAAGGTGCTTTCGGTAGGATAGTGGATGTTGGTCTGAACGACGAAGGAGTCGGCCCGCACAGTCTCGGGCGCTTCGGGAACGAGTTGATGGCCTTCAGCGGTGATCCATTGGTTGATCCGCTGGATCGTCTCCGGGCGGATCAGCGTGACGTTGTCGCGGATGCGTCGCCAGTCGAAAGTGGTTTGCTGATCCCAGTCGCCGATGCCCATGACCTGCCGCAAGGCCCGATGTTGTTCGGCCAGATCCTGGAGTTTGTCGTAGTCGAGATTGCAGCCGAGTCGGACGGCGGCCAGCACGAGGATCTGCCAGTAGTCCATTCCTTGGCGTCCCCGCTTGCGGCTGGAGTTGCCGTTGACATCCCGGGCGACCGCCCTGAGAATACTATCGCGCAGCTTGGGCTGGCTGTAGATGTGTTGCAGGGCCTTAAGAATGGGAACGATTTCGTCGCGGCAGTCGAGGTTCAGTGGCACGTCGAAGACCGGTCGGCAATCGAACCGCCTTTGGCTATCGAAGGCTTTTCGCATGGTTATTGCTCCTCGAAGATTGGTGTGTGTTCGTTAACAATCCGCGTCTTTTTGACGCATCAAGCACGCAGAAGTTCACATCTTCGAGGAGCATTTTTCAAAAACTTTCCGCGAAACACCGACTCTAATGCATTTCGCGACGGACACTAGCTACGCAGCCGGCTGTTGATGTTTTCGACGAGGGAACTGGCGCGGACCGTTC
>JBHIAG010000182.1:0-2119 GCA_046758465.1 Terriglobia bacterium
AAGACATCGCTCATCGCAGTGCGCACCATCCCCGGCTCGACCACGTTCACCAGGATCCCAAAGCGAGCCGTCTCTCGAGCGGCCGACTTGGCCAGTCCGATCAAGCCGGCCTTGCTCGCGGCGTAAGCGCTCAGGCCGAATTTCCCTCGTGATCCATTGATGGAACCGAGGAGCACAATGCGTCCCCCTTGTCCGCGACGCATGACTGGGATGGTATGCCGCAACAGCAGAAAGGCCCCGCGCAGGTTCACCCCGTGGATCAGGTCCCAGTCGGTGACAGGAAGTTTCCACAGCACGGCGTCACGGGTCACGCCCGCTGCATGAACGACGACGTCGAGCCGAGCGTGTTGACGATAGATTTCCTCTACTGCGGCGGCCACGGAGATGTCTTGCCTCACATCCCCTTTCACCCAAGCCAAGTCTTTCTCCGCCGGCGGCGCCAGGTCGAGTGACACGGCGTGGGCCCCGGCCTGCCGCAGGGCGCGGATGATTGCCTGACCGATGCCTCCCGAGCCACCGCTCACCAGCGCCACTTGTCCGCTCAGTTCAGCGCCGCTCATATAGACCCCTGTGCTCGTCGCGCCAACACGCGATGACGATACCCGCCCCACAGAGCCGCGCCCAGGGCACCGGCGTAGATGGACAAAGGGTGGGTGTGGATTTCCAGATTCAGCTTTTCTTCATTCGCTTTTTCTTGGAGCGCCTGTGCCAACCCGATATCGGCGGCCAGGCCACCGGTGATGCCGACGTGGCCCTCGGCGCCGATGGAGCGGAGAAGCTTCACGTACCGACCGGCCATAGAGAGGTGAATTCCTTTGAGGATGTCGGCGGTGGAGATGCCCCGGCTCACCATGTTGATGACGTCGGTTTCGGCCAGCACCGCGCAGACGCTGCTGACTAGTTGTGGATTGGTGGCGCGGCAGGAGAGCGGTCCTATCTCCTCCAGGGCCACCCCTAGGTAGCGGGCCACGTTTTCCAGGAACTGGCCGGAGCCGGAGGCACATTGACTGGTCATGCGGTTGGCCAGGACGCGGCTGCGGTCGTCAATGCGCATCGCGCGGGCGTGGAGCGCCCCCACGTCGAGTACCGCCCGCACCTGCGGCAGCAGAAATGAGGCACCGCGGGCGTGAGTCGTCATCCCGTAGAAGTGACCTCGGCGGAACTCCACCAGTTCTCCCTCACCGGTGCTGGCCGCGTAGGTCACCTCATCGGCAGAGATGCCGGCCTCGTGGAGCCCCGCTTTGTAGCCTTCCTGGATCACCGTGCGCAGGGCTCGTCGGCGGATGCGGTCGGTGCGCAGGGCGAGAATCTCTACGTCGTCGTCGCCAGTCATCCGGAGGATTGCGATCTTGACGGAGCTGGCGCCTACATCTACCCCCGTGGTGAGGAGGTCTTGGGTGGCGTGGGTTCTTATGGCTGTGCCAGCCATCTTCAAGCTGCCTTCCCCGCGGCCCGCAGCGCGAAAAGAGCCGCGCCCAGGGCGCCCGAATAGATGGAGTCGGGTGAGATGTTGAGAGTTCGTTTGCCGTAGTTTTCCTGCACCAACTCGCGCAGGGCGGCCACGGCCGCGGGGTTGCGGGCCACGCCGCCAGTGAAGGTGAACTCCTCCGACACCCCGCCGGAGCGGGCCAAGAGCGACAGGGCGCGGAGAATGATGGCACGGTGAAGACCTGCCAGGATGTCCTCGCGGCGTTGCCCTAGCGAGAGGCGTTCGCGTAGTTCCGCACCGGCAAAGACCGTGCAGGTGCTGTTGATTTTCACCCGGCACCGGCTCTGCTGGGCCAGCGGGCCCAGTTCGTGCAAGCCCAGGTTCATTTCGTCGGCGATGTACCCCAGGTAGCGCCCGCAGCCAGCGGCGCAGCGGTCGTTCATCTGGAAGCTGGTCACAATTCCGTTCGGATCCACTTGGACGGCTTTGGTGTCCTGGCCCCCGATGTCCAGGACCGTGCGGGTGCGCGGGAACAGGGCGTGCCCCCCCAGTCCGTGACAAAGGATTTCACTGCGAATCTGCTCCTTGGGAAAAGGCAATCGCTGGCGGCCGTAGCCCGTGCCCACCGTGGCCGCTTCCTGCAACTCAATGGAGCGGGCCGCCTCCACCGCCGCCCGCAGCCGCGCGGCG
>JBHIAG010000183.1:0-2072 GCA_046758465.1 Terriglobia bacterium
TGCACTGTTAGGCATCAGAAAATCGCGGCAACCGACGATCATCTTCGTAACGCATAGCTTGCGCGAAGCGGCATTCTTGGGAGACCGGGTAGTGATCCTATCGGAAAGGCCCGCGCGCGTGAAAGCGGTGCTAGAATGTCCCCTCCCGCCTGATCGCTCACCCGACATCCAGTTGGAGCCAGTCTTCGTCAATTATTTGCATGAACTCAGGGATCTCTTTTTTGGGAGGTCAGGTAGCTAGTGTTTGTCGTAAAACGTGATTGAATCTGTGTTTCGCGGGAATTTCTCAAAAAATGCTCCTCGAAGATGGAAACGTTTGCGTGCTTGATGCGTCAAATAGACGTGGATTTCAAACAAACACACACCAATCTTCGAGGAGCAATAACGATGCGAAAAGCCTTCGATCGCCAAACGCGGTTCGATTGCCGGCCGGTCTTCGACGTGCGACTGAATCTCGACTGCCGCGACGAAATCGTCCCCATTCTTAAGGCCCTGCAACACATCTACAGCCAGCCCAAGCTGCGAGACAGTATTCTCAGGGCGGTCGCCCGGGATGTCAACGGCAACTCCAGCCGCAGGCGAGGCCGCCAAGGAATGGACTACTGGCAGATCCTCGTGCTGGCCGCCGTCCGCCTCGGCTGCAACCTCGATTACGACAAGCTCCAGGATCTGGCCGAACAACATCGGGCCTTGCGGCAAATTATGGGCATCGGCGACTGGGACCAGCAAACCACTTTCGACTGGCGACGCATCCGCGACAACGTCACGCTGATCCGCCAGGAGACCATCCAACAGATCAACCAGCTGATCGTCGCCGAAGGTCACCAACTCGTTCCCGAAGCGACCGAGACCGTGCGGGCTGACTCCTTCGTCGTTCAGACCAACATCCACTATCCCACCGAAAGCACCTTGATCCGCGACGGCCTGCGAAAGCTGCTCGGGTTGTGCGCCACCTTGGCGGCCTTGGTGGGTGTCGGCGGTTGGCGACAACACAAACACCTGTACCAGAAGGCCAAGGCCCTGGCCCGGCAGATCGATCGCATCGCCGCCCGCAAAGGGGCAGGTTACCAGCAGCGACTGAAACGCCCCTACCGAGAACTGCTCGACCTGGCCGAGACGATCACCGGCCGCGCGGAAAAGCTGCGAAAAAGGGTGCAGCGACGCACGGCCGCCGATGCCGAGATCCTCGCCTTGGATACCGAACTGCAGGTCTTTTTGGAAAGAACGCGTCACGTCTGCGGTACGGCCCGTCGCCGGGTGCTTCAGGACGAGGAAGTTCCCAACCAAGACAAGCTGTTTAGCATCTTCGAGCCGCATACCCAATTGTACAAGCGAGGAAAGGCTGGTGAGCCAATGCAGTTCGGACGCCAGGTGTTGGTCTTTGAAGATGGCGCCGGTTTCGTCAGTCAGGCTTACCTGCTGCCGCGCGATGCTGACGACCGGGATGTGGTGGTCGAACAAACGCGGACCCTGCAAGAGCGCCTGGGAGGACGCATCCGCCAGGCTTCCTTCGACCGCGGTTTTCATTCGCCGGAAAACCAACGCCAGTTGGCCGAGATCATTGCCCACCCTTGTCTGCCCATGCCCGGGCGCCATCAAGCACAAGAACAAGCACGGCAGGCGACCGTTGAGTTCCGTCAAGCGCGGCAGCGGCATCCGGGTATCGAATCGGCAATCGGTGCGTTGCAGGCAGGCAACGGGTTGAAGCGTTGTCGCGACCGGACGGAACCCGGGTTCGCGCGGTACATTCAGCTTGCGATGTTGGGTCGCAATCTTCACGTGCTGGGCAAGATCCTGATTGCCGGCGAAGACGCAACTTGCCACGCGGCGCGCTCGCGGCACAAGAAAGCGGCCGCCTGAGCCCGCGGCGGCCGCTTTCCTCCCAGCTTTCGCGTTTCGGCCGTTAGGTCTTTCACCCCTGCTGCGCAACGATGCTGTTTTCCGGCCTGGACTGCGCGCACCATCCCCGTGATCCAACTCCCGTGTGAGCATCTGGTACATCTTCGCACCGTCTCCGCCGCCGTTCCACCCGCCCCACGCCGCTGAATCACCATTTTCCCGACGGGCACTAG
>JBHIAG010000184.1:0-2019 GCA_046758465.1 Terriglobia bacterium
TCACTATGGATTCGTAGTACCAAATCGCGCCATCGGTGGACACGGTGACGTCCACCGGCACGTCGGAGGTATTCACGAAGTCGTACCAGATGCTCCCCTCGTTGTACTCGTTGGGGTAAGATGGATTTGAGGGGCAAGATGGATCCGGTTCGCCGGCTTCGTCAGTCACAAGCGGGGTGTTCTGCCTATGTCTAAATGGAATGTCCGCATCCGTCACATAGATCGCATTCGAGCAGTCGTCGTTGGGCGGCGGAATGAGCTGATCTATCGATATCTCCAAGGAGCCGTAAGGAGCGCAGTACTCCCAGCGAGGCATAACGCCGGCTACTTGGATCTTGTACATAACGTTGGGCTCCGCCGCAAAGTCAAGCCACAATGGGTCTACCGATTCATCACATGGTAGATTCTTGTTGCAGGCGACTTGGACAAAGCTGGCGAAGTCGCACTCGGCCCCGTCAACGCGGTAGACCGCCCGCAGGTGGCTATAGTAGAACAACTCACCAGTTGATACGCGGACGTGCATCGGCTCGCCTGAGGTGTTCGTGAAGCTATACCAGACACTGAGATTTCCAAAGTGGGCTCCAGAAGGGCAAAAACGGGTTTTGATTTCTGGACACTTTCGACTGGCGTATGCCGCCGACCTGATGCATAATAGGGCCATACCAAATCGAGGAGGCGGCGATGAGCATTGTCAGGGCTAGTATCCCCATGGGGATAGGTCTGGGTTTGATGTGGGGGCTGAAGGGCCTGAGGGCCTGGCTGACCCACGGCCGGGCGGGAGGCGAACCCACCCTTGGACAAGCCATCGACGGGACTCAGGCCTGTCACTTCGGCCCTGCTCAGTGCAGGCCTGAGCGCGCCGATTGTGTCCCTGGCGGGGCACAATCGGCGCGAAGTGACGAGCCTGGGGACAGCGCCAGCCTGCCCAGCGCGGCGCCGGTGCGAGTGATGACCCAGGGGCATGCCGGTTGGGCCCGCCGGCGTCAGAAGCAAGTCAAGGAGGTCATCGGTGAGGAGACCTACCGCACTCTGGAAGCGCTGATGCGCTGGTGTTGGGGCGCTGAGGTGGAGGAGGTCATCGCCGAGATACCCGTGGGGCGGTCGGGGTTCTACTATCGCCTGGAACAAGCCTTGGCTCGTCTGCCGCAGGTCTTTGCCGATGGGCGGCAGCACAACGGGCGGCGGGCCGCAACCATGGATGACGCTGTAGCGGGCCGTATCGTGGAAATAGTTGTTGGTCAGCCGGGGATCAGCCCGGAGGAGGTCAGTCGACGGTTGGTCCAGCAGGATGGCACGCGGGTCAGTGCTGAAGAAGTGGCCGACTACCTGGCTCAGGTCCAGTTGGCGGACTACAGGGGCAGTGCCTATCGTCAGGCGGCCTTGCCGGTGGTCAAAGTGGTCGAGGATCGATTCAGCCGTTACGCCGCGCATCTGCTGCAAGTACCGGCCCTGGAGCAGTTGGGGTTCTACCAGGTGGCGCCCCTGCTGGATGTCACCGGTCCTCGGACCTACTACTCGCACCTGCTGCGTTGTCACACCGTGCTCCTGGCCCTCAGCAGCGGCAAGACGCGCTTGTACCACACGGGCGAGTTGGTGGAAGACGAATTTGCGCGGCTGTTGGGCGAGGCCCGTTATCCCCAGAGCAGCGACCTGCACGCCTACTTTGACCACATCGTGGCCCAAGATCAGGTGCAAGTCGAGCAGGAACTGCCTGAAGAGGAACGCCTGGTGGAGCGGTTCATCCGCCAGGCTCAGCAGGTGGTGGCCCGCGCCGCCCAGCCGGGGGCCGGTCGGGCCATCTACTTGGACCCCCACGTCATCGCCCTGTACACGGCCCAGCCCATCGCGCGAACCAAACACGGCATCCAGCAACGGGTGGTCAAGGCTCTGGTGAAGCTGCGGGTGGTGAGCGCCAGCCAGCCGGGCCGGGTGCTGGCTTTTCAGTTGGGGCAGGGCGACATGTCCTTTCACGCTTGTCTGGAAGCGGCGGTGGACTTGACCACCTGGACGACGGGGGAG
>JBHIAG010000185.1:0-1926 GCA_046758465.1 Terriglobia bacterium
GCGGTGTCCCGCCCGTGGTAGCGCGGCGTTTCCTCCTGCTTGTAACTGGAGTCCTGCTCCTCATCCACAATCACTACGCCCAGGTTCTCCACCGGCGCAAACACCGCCGAGCGCGTTCCCACCGCAATCCGCGCCTCTCCGCGCCGCAGCCGCCACCACTCCCTCGAACGCTCCCGCGCCCCCAGGCCGCTGTGCAGCACCGCCACTTGATCGCCGAAGCGGGCGGTGAAGCACTCGGCCACTGCGGGCGTCAGCGCAATCTCCGGCACCAAGAGCAGCGCGGTGCGCTGGCGCGCCAAGCAGGCCTGAATGGCGCGCAGGTAGACTTCCGTTTTGCCGCTGCCGGTCACCCCTTGCAGGAGCACGGGGGCGAAGCGCCCGGCGGCCAGCCGCCGCTCGATCTCCTCCAGTGCCTTTTCCTGCTCACCCGTCAGCACGGGCACGGCACCGCCGCCCCAGTCACCCTCGAAGAGCGCCGGGGCTAACGGTGTGCCGCGCGGCTGGCGGCGCTCCACCTCGCGGACCACTTCCAGCAATCGCTGCCGGCGCAGCCGTGCCAGCCAGCGCCGCCCGCCGGCGACCTGGCGCGCCAGTTGGGCCACGCTGCGGGTTTTTCCCTCCCGGAGCCGGCGCAGCAGCCCGTACTCGGTCTGCTCGCTTTCGCTGCGCCTCTCCATCGCTTCCAGCTTGGCGAGTCGCTCGATGCCCCGCGGCCCGAGGCGCGCCCGCTCCCGCTGAGCAAATTCGCTGTGCAGGGGCAGCATGACGCGAAACACTTCGCCCGGCGGCGCCGAGTAATACTCCGTTACCCAGCGCGCCAGTTCCCGCAGTCGCGCGGGCAGCACCGGCTCGCTGTCGACCACCTGCAAAACGTCTTTGAGCCCCTGGGTGACCCGCGGGGTCTCGGCGAGCCCGGTCACCACTCCCAGCAATTTCCGCTGCCGGAAGGGCACCACCACCCGACCCCCCACGCACACCTGCGGCTGGAACTCCAGCGGCAAGCGGTAGGTGAATGTCTGAGGGAGGGGGACGGGAACCGCTACGTCACAGTAGGCCGCCGCTGCCATAAGAACCGATCAGGTGAGAAAGCGCCGGATCGTGCGCAGGTCTTCCTGCACCTGGCGATTGGCGTTGGGGTTGCGAAGCAAATAAGCCGGGTGGAAAGTGGCAAACAGTTTCGTGCTGCGGTAGTCGAAAAACTTTCCCCGCACCCGGGTGATGGAAACATTTTTGCCCAGCAGCGTCTGCAGCGCCACGCCCCCCAAACAACAAATCAGCTTGGGGTGGATGACGTCAAGCTGTCGGAGCAGAAACTGCGAGCAGGTTTGAATCTCGTCCTTCTCCGGGCTGCGGTTTCCCGGGGGGCGGCACTTGATCACGTTGCAGATGTAGACATCGTTTCGCTTCAGGCCCAGGGATTCGATCCAATGCGCCAGCAACTGTCCGGCGCGGCCCACGAAGGGCAGCCCTTGCCGATCTTCTTCAGCGCCCGGCGCTTCCCCAACGAACACCAGTCGCGCCCGGGGACTGCCCTGACCAAAAACGATCTTGGTCCGGTGGGGCCCCAGCTTGCAGCGCTGGCAGTCGCCGATGTCGGCGCGGATCCGCTCCAGGGTGTCGTCCTCCAACCGACCGGGCGTTTCCCCGAAGAGCGAGAGGGTCGGCGACGCAATGGCGACCGGTGCCGGCGAAGGCGTTGTCGGCGGCTCCGCAGGCGCCGCGACCGGCTGAGCCGCTTCTCCCGCCGCAAGTTTGGGGGCGGGCCGCTGGCGTCGGCGATAGAAGGGAGTCAGGCCCAACTCTTCGTAGAAGTCCAGCCAAGCCCGCAGGCGCTGCCGGCGGCTTTCCGACTGCGGCTCGTCATTCATGCTTCATCCGCGGGCGCTCTGCAGGCGCACCACTTCGTCCAGGATGCGGTTGGCCACC
>JBHIAG010000186.1:0-1902 GCA_046758465.1 Terriglobia bacterium
CCCGGCAATTCCTGGAGCTGCTTGTAGTGCTGGTGCCCGGCGCGGTTGGAGTAGCGGGCGTAAAGGCCCCGCCCGCCGGTGACGAACTGCAAGGCCGCGTGCAGGAGTCCCCGCCACAGGCCGCGCTCGAAGCCCTGGTGGAAGTTCCGCACCCCCCACAACTCTTTCTTCACCCAGCTTTGCTCCACTTTGTCGGCAAACGTCTTCAGCGTTTTTTCCGAAGCGTCGCCGGTGCGCAACGCTTCAAAAATAGTCTCAGCGGCCAGCAGCCCGGTCTTCAGCGCCATGTGGATGCCCTTCAGGCGCTGCGAATTGAGAAAGCCGGCGCCGTCGCCGATGACCAGCGCTCCCGGAACGTAGCTCTTGGGGATGGCCCAGTAGCCACCCTCAGGGATGGTCTTGGCCCCGTAGCGCACCAGCTTGCCGCCTTCGATCAGCCGGTGGACGAAGGGATGCAGCTTGAACCGCTGAAAGGCAACGTGCGGGTCGAAGCTGGGGTCGGCGTAGTGGAGCCCGGAGACCAAACCCAAAGAGAGGCGATTGTCTTGCATCCCGTAGACCCAGCCGCCGCCATACATATCCGAGCCCAACGGGTAGCCCATCGTGTGCCAGACCGTGCCGGGCTTGACTCGCCCCGTGGGTACCTCCCAAATTTCCTTCACCCCGATGGCATAAACCTGCGGGTTGCGGCCGGCGTCAAGGTTGAACTTCTGGACAAGCTGTTTGGTCAGCGAACCCCGCGGGCCTTCGGCCAACACGGTTACCTTGGCCCGCAACTCATAGCCGGGTTGGAAGTTCGACTTGCGCTTCCCGTCCTTGTCCACTCCCTTGTCGTCGGTCTGGACGCCGACCACGCGGTTGTCCTCAGTCAGCAGCGCGGAACCGGCAAAGCCGGTGAAGACGTTGAGGCCCGCTTTTTCGGCCCGTTGCCCCAGCCACTGCACCAAGCGGGCCAGGGAGATAACGTAGTTGCCGTGGTTGCGCAGCGGCGGCGGGGTGATAGGAAAACGCAGGGCGCGCTTCTCGGTGAAGAAGTAGGCGGCATCGTCGCGGACCGGACTATCGAGCGGTGCCCCTTCCTTCTCGAAGTCCGGCACCAGCTCCCGCAAGCCCCGCGGGTCGAGCACCGCCCCCGAGAGGCTGTGCATCCCCAGCTCGTCCGCCTTCTCGAGGACGTAGATGTTTTCCGCGGTAAGGGAAGAATCGCCGCCCTTGCGGTTGTGGTCGGCGATCAGTTCTGCCAGCCGCAGCCCGCAGGCCAGCCCGGCGGGGCCGGCTCCGACAATCACCACGTCGGCCTCAAGCTGTTCCCGCTGGATGGGTGCGTCGCCCATTAGCTTGCGAGTTTACTAGAAGTCAACGCTGAAGCGGCAGTGGGTTTGGGCGGGTCACGGCTTTAGCCGTGACATCAAGACAACCCTGAAGCCCTGCTTCCTTGCTGCCGCAGGCTGGCGCGGAGCCGCAAGGCGGAGCACCGTTGTTCTTTCGTGTTGCTCCGGTCTGCGACCTGCGCGACGCCCTACGGCAGTGAGGTACATCCCACTCCGCGCAGGCCAGCCCCGCCGGGCCGCTGACGCCCAAGAAAAAGACTGGTCATTCCGGAGTGTAGCGGCAAGGATTTTTCTTTGGACGTTTTCTTACGTGCAGCCGGCCGCTAGAGTCCAGATAGCTGTAGCTTACCTCGAAGCATTCTTTCGGCTCATATATGCTTCCTGTGAACTTGTACAGGTGAACTTCTGAATCATAGGCCGAGCCGTGCATCCTGGTCTCTAAGTCGCGAAATCCATTGGTAGAACTGGTCTTCAGTTCGAATGTCTGCACGTCATCAGCACGTAGAAGAAGCCTGTAGCCGGACGCGGCCTTGTGGTAGATCCACAACGGGCAGTTGCCGGTTGGGCTACA
>JBHIAG010000187.1:0-1853 GCA_046758465.1 Terriglobia bacterium
GCGGGGGATAACGGGGACGCTGCCCTACATGGCACCGGAGCAGTTGCGGGGCGAGCCGGTGGACGCCCGCAGCGACCTCTGGGCCGCGGGGGCAGTGCTGTATGAAATGGCCACGGGACGGCGCCCATTTGAGGCCAAGCTGGCGACGGCACTGGCCGCTGACATGCAGCACAAGCCACCGCAAGCGCCTAGCCACCTCAACCCAAAGATTTCCTCCCGGCTGGAAGAAATCATCCTGAAGTGCCTGGAGAAAGACCCTGAGCACCGCTACCAATCAGCGCGCGAGTTGCTAGCGGACTTCCGACGGCTGACGGCGCCGGCTGTGGAGGTGCCCCGCAGGCGGGTGCCTGCGGGCTCGGCGCGTTTACTTTTGCGCCTCGGTGGCGTGGGGGTCGCCGTGGTGGTGCTGCTGCTGGCGGTGCTGGTGGGGCTAAATGTCGGCGGGTGGCGGGAGCGGCTGTTCGGTAGAGGCCCGGCGCCAATTGAATCGCTGGCGGTGCTGCCGCTGGAAAACCTCTCGGGCGACCCCGAGCAGGACTACTTCGCCGACGGCATGACCGAAGCGCTGATTGCCGAATTGGGCAAGATCAGTGCCCTGCGGGTGATTTCCCGGACTTCGGTAATGCAGTACAAGGGAGCGCGCAAGCCGCTACCGGAAATTGCGCGGGAGTTGAACGTGGATGCGGTGGTAGAAGGTTCGGTGCTGCAGATCGGCGACCAGGTGCGAATCACGACACAGTTGATCGGGGCGATGCCGGAACGCCACCTGTGGGCGCAGAGCTACGACCGCGATTTACGGAATGTCCTGGCTTTGCACAGCGAGGTAGCGCGGGCGATTGCCCGGGAGATCAAAATCGCGGTGACGCCGGAGGAAGAAGCCCGGCTCGCCCGCACCCGCTCGGTCAACCCCGAGGCCTACGAGGCCTATCTCAAAGGCCGCGTTCACTGGTACAAGCTTAGTCCACAGGATATCGAGACCGCGGCGCGCTACTTCGAGTTAGCGCGGGAGAAAGATCCGGATTACGCCCTGGCCTACGTGGGTATCGGCCACGTCTGGGGCGCCCGCGGAATCCTGGGGGTCGTGCCAAATCGCGAGGCATTGCCAAGAGCGAAGGCGGCCATGTTGAAGGCGCTTGAACTCGATGACACGCTCGCGGAAGCTCATAACGCGTTGGCGAAATACAGAACATGGGGAGAATGGGACTGGGCTGGTGCCGAGGCGGAATTCCAGCGGGCCATCGAGCTCAACCCCAACAATGCGGATACGCGCGTCTTTTACTCGCTTTTGTTGTTGACCGTGATGAGACGTCCGCAGGAAGCGAGGGCGCAGATTGAGCGAGCTCTGGAATTGGACCCACTCAATTCCTTCTTCCAGGGTGTTTATGGTTGGCAGTTGATGTTGGTGCGCCAGTATGACGACGCCATCGCACAGGTCCGCAAGGCCCACGGAACGGAACCGCACTCGCACGTATATGCCCTCTGGGTCGCCTTTCATCAAAAGCGAATGTATGAGGAGGCTGTGGGCGAAGCGAAGAAGTATTTTGGGGTGCTGGGCCACAGTGAAATCGTGGAAGCCCTGGCGCGCGGCTACGCGGAGGCTGGCTACAGAGGTGCCATGAGGCTGGCGGCGGAGACGCTGGCGGCGCGTTCCAAGCGAACCTATATTCTGTCCACGCAGGTCGCGGCACTTTATGCGCACGCCGGGCAGAAAGACCGGGCCCTGGACTGGCCGGAGAAAGCCTACCAGGAGCGCGACCAGATGATGGTATATCTCGGTGCACATCCGGTTTGGGACAGCCTGCGCGACGACCCGCGCTTCCAAGACTTGCTACGCCGCATGAACTTCCCGGAGG
>JBHIAG010000188.1:0-1802 GCA_046758465.1 Terriglobia bacterium
TCCCGCCGTTTCCCGCCGGTTCCCGTCTTGTTCCGCCTAGTTCCGCCTAGTTCCGCCGGTGTCCCGCCCTCGTCCGCCGGTAAGGGCCGCAGCAGGGGGAAAAGAATCACCTCGCGGATGGACCGGGAGTTGGTGAGCAACATGGTGAGGCGGTCAATGCCGATACCTTCGCCCGCCGTTGGCGGCATGCCATAGGCAAGCGCGCGCACGAAGTCTTCGTCCACCGCCTGTGCTTCCTCCACGCCGGCCGCGCGCAGGCGCACCTGTTCGAGGAACCGTTGCTGCTGCTCCTCGGGATCGTTGATCTCGCTATAAGCATTGCCGAGTTCGAGCCCGCCAGCAAAAATTTCAAACCGCTCCGCCCACTGCGCATCGGCGTCGCAGGTCTTGGAAAGCGGCGAGACCGCAGCCGGAAAATCATAGACGATGGTCGGTTGCATCAGCTTGCCGTCGGTTACTTCTTCGAACAATCGCATCAGGTACACACCGGGCTCGTAAGTCATCCCGGTGACCTGCGCCGTCGGAGCCGCCAGGCCGGCGCGGCCGGCGCGCTCAGCCCACGCGTTGTATTGGCGGACGCGTTCCAGGATGCGGTCGGGCTGATGCAGGTCAAGTTCGGCGGGCGTGGGTTTGTCAGGCGTCGGCCAGTGCTGGCAGGTGGCTTCGCGCAGCGTAAGGCGCTGCCAGCGACTGAAGTCAATCGTGTGGCCTTGATAGTCCACGCGCGTGCCGCCCGTAATCTGCCGCGCCAGGCCCGTCAACATCTCTTCGCTCAGTTGCATCAAGTCGCGATAATCGGCGTAGGCCTGATAGAACTCCAGCATGGTGAATTCCGGATTGTGCTGGCTGGAGATGCCCTCGTTGCGAAAGTTGCGATTGATTTCAAACACGCGCTCGAGCCCGCCCACCACCAGCCGCTTCAGAAAAAGCTCGGGAGCGATGCGCAAATAAAGATCAAGGTCGAGCGCATGGTGGTGAGTGCGGAAGGGCCGCGCAGCCGCCCCGCCGGCAATCAATTGCATCATCGGCGTCTCAACTTCCACAAAGCCGCGCCCGGCCAGAAACTCCCCCAGCCAACTCACAATGCCCGCCCGCGCCAAGAAAACTTGCCGCACCCCCGGGTTGACAATCAAATCCAAATACCGCTGCCGGTAGCGTGCCTCCACGTCCGCCAGCCCGTGCCACTTCTCCGGCAGCGGCAACAGCGCCTTCGCCAGCAACGTCGCCTTCTCAACCTGCACGGTCAGCTCGCCCGTCTTGGTGCGAAACACGCTGCCCTCGACCCCAACGATGTCGCCCAGGTCAAACAGGTGGAACAATTGAAAGCCCGCCGCACCCAATGTGTCGCGCCGGAAGTAAGCCTGGAGTCGCTCACCGGTGCCGTGCAAGTCGGCGAAGCCGGTCTTGCCGTGCAGCCGCAGCGCCCGAATCCGCCCTCCGGTCACCACCCGCGGCCGCTCAGCGCTCAACCGCGTGGCGTCAGCTTCGCCATAGCGCGCCACCACCTCCGCAATCGTGTGCGTGAACTCGAAGCGGTGGGGATAAACGTCGCGCTGCAGCTTTTGAATCTCTGCCAGCTTTTTTTTCCGCTGCAGGTATTGGTCGTGGGGTTCAAACAACTGCTGTGTGCCTTGCCCTGTATCGGATGGAGTTCAACCCAGTGGCTCCCGCCACTGGGTGCCCACTGTATGCTACACGGGCTCGCCTAGCCGTGCGTCCCGCAAAGCGGGCTCGCGCGATTATAGCGGCGCGCTTTTCCCACCGTCAAGGCACTGTACTGGGTCAAGACATGTGAGACGAGG
>JBHIAG010000189.1:0-1795 GCA_046758465.1 Terriglobia bacterium
GAGAAATCCTACACCCACGACTAAGTAGATGCCAGAGCAAAGAAAGAGGTTGGGCTGCACTGGGCCACTAAACGCGTCTCGCTTACCTGGCTCCGGAACCCGCCCTGCATACGCTCCGAGCCTGCCCTGTCGGAGCGAAGCGGAGACCCCGCGCTTTCTGCGGGGAGCGGAGTCGAAGGGTCTGCCCGTCCGCGGCTTGACTCGCCCCGCCCCATAAGCTAGAAACGACTCCGTCCACGCGGGGGCGCACGTCGAACGTTTCTATGCCTACTCGGATTGCATCCTGGCGGCCGTTTGGCCTGGGGTTGACCAAGCCGCACCACTACCGCGATATCCTGCGCGTCGTCTGGGAGAACCGCCACCGGCCGCTCTACGCTTGGCGCATCCTCCGCCACGGCGTCTGTGACGGCTGCTCGCTCGGCCCCTACGGCCTGCGCGACAACACCATGGACGGCATCCACCTCTGCATGGTGCGGCTGAAGCTGCTGCATCTGAACACCATGGCCGCGCTCGACCCGCGCCGCCTGGAAAACCTCTCCTCCCTACGCGGGCTCTCCAACCGCGAGCTGCGCCGTCTCGGCCGCCTCGCCTATCCTATGATTCGCTACCCCGCAGAGCGGGGCTTCCGCCGGCTCTCCTGGGACCGCGCCCTGGAACTCGCCGCCGACGCCATTCGTGAAACCGCGCCCCCACGGCTCGCCTTCTACACCACCTCCCGCGGCCTCACCAACGAGGTCTACTACGTGGCGCAGAAGCTCGCCCGCTGCCTGGGCACGAATAACATTGACAACGCCGCCCGCCTCTGCCACGCCGCCTCCACCACGGCCATGAAGCAGACCCTGGGCGTGGCCGCCGCTACCTGTTCCTACACCGACTGGCTCGGCTCGGACCTCATCGTTTTGCTCGGCACCGACGTGGCCAACAACCAGCCGGTCACGACGAAGTATTTCTATTACGCCAAACAGCGGGGCACGCGCATCATCGGCGTCAATCCCTTCCGCGAACCCGGCCTGGACAACTACTGGGTGCCGTCCATCCCCAAGAGCGCCCTGTTCGGCACGCGGCTGATGGACGACTTCTATCCCGTGCGCGTCGGGGGCGACATCGCCTTCTTGGGCGGCGTGCTGAAAATCCTCATCGAGCGCGACTGGCTCGACCCCCGCTTTATCGCCGCCCACACCACGGGCTTCGAGGAGCTGAAACAGAAACTCGCCGCCCAGTCCTGGGAGGCGCTCGAGGCTTCGAGCGGGCTCAGCCGCCAGCAGATGGCCGCGTTCGCCGAAACCTACGCCCGCGCCCGTACCACCGTCTTCATCTGGTCGATGGGCCTCACCCAGCACCGCTTCGGGGTGGAAAACGTGAAGGCGGTGGTCAACCTGGCGCTGGCGCGCGGCATGCTCGGCCGGAAGCACTGCGGCCTGGTGCCCATCCGCGGCCACAGCGGCGTGCAAGGCGCGGCCGAGTGCGGCTCTGTCCCCAGCCAGTACGCCGCCGGCTTTCCTGCCAACGAAGAAAACGCCCGGCGCTTCACGCAACTCTGGGGGTTTCAGCCGCCCACTACCAAAGGTCTCGATGCCCCCCAGATGCTGGAAGCGGCGGCGCGCGGCCAGCTCGACCTCCTCTACTGCCTGGGGGGCAACTTCCTCGAAACCATGCCCGAGCCCGACTTCATCCGCGCCGCCTTCACCCGACTCAAGTTCCGCGTCCACCAGGACATCACCCTAAACTCCTCTATGCTGCTCGACTCCGACGCCGTCCTGCTGCTGCCCGCCCGCACCCGCTACGAACAGCGCGG
>JBHIAG010000190.1:0-1783 GCA_046758465.1 Terriglobia bacterium
CCAGACCTTCTACCGGCGCAAGCTGCGCCGGACGAACGTAGTCGCACCCTACGCCGCTGTCCTCTACGTCACCCACAAGTGTAACCTCGCTTGCACCTACTGTACCCAGAAAGAGCCCGACGTGTTCAGCGATGAGCTGTCCACCGACAAGACCATCGAGCTGCTGCGCCTCATCCGGCGCGAAACCGACTCAGTTCTGTTCACCGGCGGCGAGCCTTTGGTGCGCAACGACATCGAAGAGTTAGCACACGCCGCGCGCCACGACGTCAAGTTCCGCTCCGTGCTCCTGATCACCAATGGCACTATGCTTCACCGCCGGCAAAAGCTGTTCGACTCCCTCACCGGCCTCATCGTCAGCTTGGACGCGCTGACCGTGGACATCCGGATGCCGATGTCGAAACCCGCCGTCCTGCCCAAAGTGCTCGAGAACCTGCAATTGGCCCGCTCGCGCATGCCGGACCCAAGCGCCATTACCGTCAGCACCGTCATCGAGGACTGGAACATCGCCGAAACCGAGCGCATCCTCGACTTTTGCGGCGCGCAGGGCTTCGTTTTCGCCACCCAGACCGCGCTCCACGGCAAGATGCCCAACCTGCGCCTGCGCCACAACCCGCGCTACCAAGCGCTGGTCGAAAAAATTATCGCACGCCGCCGCCGGCGCGCCCAGGCCATCAACGGCACCCCCAAGCTCATCCGCACCCTGCTCGAGTTCGGCGACTTCCAGTGCTTCCCCACCATGTTCCCGCGCGTCTATCCCAACGGCGACGTTTTCTACCCCTGCGAGCCGCTGAAGAAGATCGGCGGCAATTTGTTGCGCGAAGGCTCGTTCAAAAAAGTCTTCGCGCGCGGACGCAAACTCTACGGCGACATCCCCGACTGTAAGGCCATTTGCCATCTGTTCGGCAACGTCCTCTCGTCTTATTATGTGAACGACTTCTGGGGCGTGGCCGGCGACTCCATCCGCTGACCCCTTCCCTCCCCCTGCTCTTGCCTGTTATCTGCGTACTGTGTACTCCGTACTCACCGTCCCCTCTGCCTCCTCCGCGTACTCTGCGCCTTTTCGGTGGACTTCTCCGTGTACTCCGTGCCTCTGTGGTGAGTTGTTTCCCTCGCCGGTCAGGGGAAAGCCCTGTCCTAGCCAAGCAAAGTCGAACGACCTTTCAGGCCTTGCACACGGGCAACTCCTTCTTCCACACGCCGCAAATCGTCTCCTCCGCTACCCGCGCCAGGTGCTCGCCAAAATAACCTTCGTAGCGGAACTCTGCGCGGCCGTGGTGCCACTCAATCAGCAGCCGCCACCCCGCCTGTGCTGCCTTTGTTGCCTCCACTCTCACCGAGCAAACCCCACTCAGTGGAATTTCCAGCAGCGGCCGCTGCCGGCTGTCCAGCACCTCGAGCCGTTCCGGGTTCACAAAAATGCGCACCGCGCGCGTCGGCCGGCTGTCGCCCACAGCAACGTAGGTCCCGCCATGCAACACCACCAGCGCACCCCGCGCGCGCGCTTCCGCATCCACCGACTTCCTCTCCCGCTGCGCGCCCACGGCCAGCCCGAAAACCAGCAACACCAGGCTCAGCGCCAGCGCGCCTGCACCTACTTTCCCCTGTATGAACTGCCAGCCCAGCCATCCCCCGCCCGCAAGCGCGACAGCTCGCATCATCGTCCACAGCCGTACCCGTCGCCGCAGCCGCCCCACTCGCGGAATCATGAGCACGGCCGCAAAGAACACCCCCAGCGCCGCCCGCCAAGCGCCACGGCCCCACCGCACCCACCCGTGAACCTTTT
>JBHIAG010000191.1:0-1776 GCA_046758465.1 Terriglobia bacterium
CTCGATCCAGCGGTAGCTCTCCTTGTCCTCGATCGGCGTGTGCTTTCGCCCTGCGTAACACTTCAGCGATCCGCAACGCTGATGGCTTGAGGCTGGCGACCTTGGCGTTGTGGCAGGGCCAGCTTCGCTGAAGCAGCGCGGACGCGGAAGCGGCGGCGTGGTTTGTTGGCGGGCGGGCACGCAGATTGCACTGTCCCAGTGCATGCAGCAGCAGGCAGGCACGGATGCGGACGTAGAGGCGATCATCGCTGCGGCCTTGCGGGGCGAACTCAGCGAGGAGCAGGCGGAGCGGCTGGCTGCTTTGGGGCCAGAGGTGACCAAGCTGGTTCTGTTGGCGGCGGCGGAGCGAATCGCCCAGCAGAACGCGCGCATCGCCGAGTTGCAGTCGAAGCTCACCGGTCCGACGAAGATCGACCCATCGACGCCCTCGGGGCAGAGGCCTCCGTACACCAAACCGCCTGCCCCCAAGCGAAAGGGCAAGCCAGGCGCAAAGCACGGTCATAGAGGCAGATGCCGACCGAAGCCCGATCACGTCGACCGTTGCGAAGAGCATCGTCTGTCGTGCTGTCCCGACTGCGGCGGGCCGCTGCAACGCTGCCATCGCACGCGCACCCGCACCATCGAGGACCTCCCCGAAGGCGTCCGGACCGAAGTGACCGAACATACCATCCATCGCGACTACTGTCCGCGGTGCAAGAAGCACGTTGAGCCCACCGTGCCGGACGCGCTGCCCCAGGCCAAGATCGGCCACCGGCTGGTGGTTCTGACGGCCTGGTTGCACTACGGCCTGGGCGTGACGATTGATCAAATCTTGAACATCCTTGGCTATGTTTTGCACACGCGTCTGACGGCGGGCGGGCTCGTGTCGATGTGGCAGCGGCTGGCGATCCTCCTGGCGGGTTGGTACGACGAGATTGCCGAGGCGGCCCGCACCTCGGCGGTACTGCACGCGGACGAGACCGGCTGGCGCGTCAACGGCCTGACGTATTGGTTGTGGTGTTTTGCCAACGAATACAACTGTTATTACCTGATCGACCGCTGCCGGGGCAGCCCCGCGTTGAAGAAGTTCTTCATCGAGGCGTTTGGTGGGACGCTGGTGACCGACTTCTGGGCGGCCTACAATGCGGTGTGGGCCGACGAGCGGCAGCGCTGCCTGGCCCACCTCCTGCGCGAACTGGAGAAAGTGGACCAGACCAATGAGTCGGCCGAGTGGAAGGCGTTCGCCAAGAAGCTGCGGCGACTGATCCGGGATGGCATTCGGCTTCGCAAGCGCGCGGACTTTACGCCCCAGAAGTATGCCTCGCGCATTGTTCGGATCGACCAGCGGCTGATGGAGTTGGCGCGCGGCAGCTACGCCGATGCCGATACGGCCAGACTCGCCAAGCGTCTGCTGAGACACTGCAACGAACTCTTCACGTTCCTCGACTATCCCGAGGTCCCATTCGATAACAACCTGGCCGAGCGAATGCTCCGGCCAGCGGTCATCTTGCGGAAGAACAGCCAATCCAACCGCAGCGAAAAAGGCGCCGCCACACAAGCCATTCTGATGAGCGTCTATCGCACCCTCAAACTCCGCGGCTACAACCCCATCGAAACCATCGTCGACGCATTGCGAACCTACCTCACCACCCGAATCCTACCCCCACTCCCCCCTCCAATCGTTGCACACGGCTGAAGTCTTACCGCGAAAGTTGGGTAATACTCTGGGGTGCCGACGTCGTTCACCAGAGCGGAAGGCTACACCGGGCACATCGCTAGCGCGAGATGCGACCCGGA
>JBHIAG010000192.1:0-1755 GCA_046758465.1 Terriglobia bacterium
TGCTATATGTCCGACACCGCCGAAAACCTGGCCCAGCAGCGCGGCATCACCCGCCCGGCCGCCGACGACTACGCCCTCCGCAGCCAGCAGGCCGCCGAGGCCGCTTACAAGGCCTGCCGCCTGAAGGACGAGATTGTCCCCGTTGAGCTCAAAAGCAAAAAGGGAACCACGCTCTTCAGTGAGGATGACCACCGGCGGCCGGAGACCACCCGGGAAGGATTGGCGAAGCTCCCGCCCGCCTTTCGCCCCCAGGGCATCATCACCGCCGGCAACGCCAGCGGCATCGTGGACGGCGCTGCCGCCGTGGTGGTGACCACCGCAGCCATCGCCAAGAGCAAGAAGCTCGAGCCGCTGGGCCGGCTGGTCTCCTGGGCGGTGGCCGGGGTTGAGCCCAAGATTATGGGCATCGGGCCGGTGCCCGCCAGCCGCCAGGCGCTCGCCCGTGCCGGGCTCAAGCTGGAAGAGATCGACTTGGTGGAAGTCAACGAAGCCTTCGCTCCCCAGTACCTTGCCGTGGAAAAGGAGCTGGGGCTCGACCGGGAGAAGACCAACGTCAACGGCGGTGCCATCGCCCTCGGCCATCCCCTGGGCGCCACCGGGACACGCTTGGTGCTTACTCTGCTCTACGAGCTCCGCCGGCGCGGCGCTCGCTACGGCTTGGCCACCGCCTGCATTGGCGGTGGCCAGGGCATCGCCATGATTGTGGAAGCCGAGAACGCCTAATCGCGCGACTGACCTTTTCTTTGAATGAAATTAATTCTTGACACTATGGCGCGCAAGCAGCGCCCACGAAAGCCAAGCTGACCAAGGTAAACAAGTCGGAGGAGGTTATGAAGCCAGCCAGAATTGTTGTCTGCTTTGTCGTTTTGTTGACACTCGGTGGCCTGCTCGTTTCTTGCTCTCGGGGAGAACAGGTGACGAGCGGAGAAAGCGGGGAAGAAAAAACCGCGCCACAGCAAGCAGCCGAGAGCGTCGGGAAAGGGTATGTGCTGCAACCGGGCGAGGGCGAGGTGCTGCGCCTGGGTGGGCCTCCCGGCGGACAAGTCATCATCAAAGCGGACCCCACCAAGACCGGTTCGATGCGCATGGCGATGGGCATCCAGGTGCTAGAGGGGAAGATTCCGATCCACCTGCACGAGCAACAGGATGAATTCCTCTTCGTCCACACCGGCCAGGGGATTGGGATCGTAGGCGATGAGCGCGTGCCCGTTGAGGCAGGAACGACCATCTACATCCCGCTCGGGGTCTGGCATGGCGTCGAGAACACGGGCGACAAGCCGGCACAAATCATGTGGGTGGTAACCCCAGCGGGCCTGGAGGACTTTTTTCGCGAGGCCGGGGCGCCGCCGGGCACCGAGCTCAAGTCGCTCACGCCCGAGCAGTTTGCTGACATCATGCGGAAGCACGGCATGAAGCCGAAGCGCGAATGAGCGGCTGCATTTGCGACGGCTAGGCATCCCCATGATCGTCGAGGTCTAGGCTCCCGACGCGCGCGCGCTGTCATCCCGAGCGGAGCGAGGGATCTGCTTTTAATCTATGCGATCCATAGGAGGAGGAAATACACGATGGACATTCAGAAAGTGGGTGTGGTCGGATGCGGCCTGATGGGCTCGGGCATCACCCAGGTGGCGGCCCAGGCGGGCTTCTCGGTGGTGGTGCGCGAGGTGAACGACGCGCTGCTCGACAACGGGATGAAAACTATCGAGCGCAGCCTCACCCGGTTTGTGCAAAAGAACCAGCTCTCCGAAGCGGAGA
>JBHIAG010000193.1:0-1722 GCA_046758465.1 Terriglobia bacterium
CAGCGGGCCCAGGCGCGTGTCTTGATTGAGGCCGTTACCCAGCTTCAGCCGCTTCACCTTGCCGATCAGCTTCTCGACAAACCCGTCATGGATGCGCTCGAAGAGGTAAAGCCGTTTAATCGCCAGGCAGGCCTGGCCGCAGTTATAGAAGCGGCCCACCGAAGCCGCGCTCACGGCGGCGTCGAGCTCGGCATCGTCGGCGACGATCATCGGGTCGCTGCCGCCCAGCTCCAGCGTTACCCGTTTGATTTCCTGCGCAGCGACTTCCATCACGTGCTTGCCGGTGCGGGTCTCGCCGGTAAAGCCAATCTTGCGGATGGCGGGGTGTTTGAGAATCTCCTCGCCCACCGTGCCGCCCGGGCCGGTGACGAGGTTGAGCGCGCCCGGCGTAACGCCGGCTTCGCAGAGCAACTCAACGCAGCGGATGGCGGTGAGCGGCGTGGTACTGGCGGGCTTGACGATGACGGCGTTGCCCGCCAGCAGCGCCGGGCCCAGCTTATTCCCCATCAGCGACACGGGGAAGTTCCACGGCACGATGGCACCGCAAATGCCGATGGGGCGCTTCAGGATCAACCCGTATTTGCCCTCGTCGAGCTGCGGGATGTGGCCGCCGCGAATGTTCTTGGCCAGGCCGGCGTAGTGCTCCAGCGTGTGGGCAAAGCGGCGCAGCTCGCGCACCGACTCGCTCAAGGGCTTGCCCTGCTCCCGCGTTAGCAGCTCGGCCAGCTCGGCCGCGTGCTCGTGAATCAGGTGAACGGCTTTGTGGAGCACCTCGCCGCGGCGCGCCGAGGGCAGCGCCGACCACGCGGGCAAAGCCTTCGCCGCCGCTTCCACCGCCCGCTGCACGTCCTCGACCGTGCCTTTCGGCACCCTGCCAACGACCTCATCCCGCAGAGCGGGGTTGCGCACTTCCGTCCACTGGCCGGACGCCGACTCGGCCGCCTTCCCGCCAATAATCATCTTCGCCATGGCTGGTTCATTGGTTCATTAGTTTATTGGTTTATGGGTTCAGCGGCTGAGTGAAAGCGAAGCGAACTCACTCCCATTTTCCAATCAACCCATAAACCGATCAACCAATAACCCAAAAGCTAGCCGGTGGCGACGACCACGCCCTTGGGCTCCAGATAGCAGGTAGGGCAGGGGCTTGACCCCTGCCGCGGCCTGTACGGGCCCTACCCAGTTGCTACTACGACACCCTTGGGTTCGAGATAATACTCCAACGCCTCGGGGCCGTGCTCGCGTCCGATGCCGCTGTACTTGACCCCGCCGAAGGGCAACTCGTCGTAGCCGATGTGGAGCGAGTTGATCCAGACGTTGCCCGCCTCCAAGCGCTCGGCGGCGGCGCGGGCTTTGCTGAGGTCGCGCGTCCAGATGGAAGAGCCCAGGCCGTAGACGGAGTTGTTGGCGCGGGTGATGGCTTCGTCGAGGTCCTTGACCTTGAAAATTGGCAGCGCCGGCCCAAACGATTCCTCCTGCACGATGCGCGCATCCTCGGGGACGTCGGCAAGCAGCGTGGGCAGGTAGAAAAAGCCTTTCTCGTACTCTGCCCCCTCGGGACGCTTGCCGCCGATCAGCACCTTGCCACCGCGCTCGACGGCATCGCCTACCTGCGCTTCGATCTCCTCACGCTGGGCGGCGGTGTGCAGCGGGCCCAGGCGCGTGTCTTTATTGAGGCCGTTACCCAGCTTCAGCCGCTTCGCCTTGCCGATCAGCTTCTCGACG
>JBHIAG010000194.1:0-1717 GCA_046758465.1 Terriglobia bacterium
AGGCGAGTCGCGCGCTCGCACGTAATGTGTCGGCCCGCCGGCGCACAAACACAAGTTCCTTCAAAATGTTCGCGCCCACCAGCAGCAAACGCTTGTTAGGCCGCGGACTAGTCGAGATCAATGAGAGGACCAACACGAAGTCGGGTTGACCACTTCACCAACCCTGCATTAGTTGACAGGCTTCGGCGGTCCACCCGGTCCTTTCTCCTTCCAGCACGCAAACCGCGTGGCCACTCGGAAACTGGAGATGGATGTGCAGATGTAGACTTGAGCCAGTCGTCGCGACCGTTCCATCGAGAAAGGAATACTTGCTGATACCGGTGTGGTGCTTTGCAGTACCGCCGTCAAACCACAGATCGAAGTCACCCTTCAGGTCCCCGTCTCGCGGGGCGGTACGGGGATTCGGCGGACGGGCCATGAGTGTGAGGATCCTCGCCACCTTCGATTCTGCGTCATCGAGCATAGAAGTACCTCACAAGAATCGCCCCCGCGGCCTAACGGCTCCGGCCATAAGCTGCACGCGCTATCCCTGATCGGCAAAGGGACGTCGCACGGACGACGATCCCTTGCCAGGCGCAGAAACCAGCGACTTCCGCTGGCACGTACGCGCGTGACAGCTTCATGGCCGTGTTAGGCAACGCGGATTCATAAAGTAAGTGCAACACGTCCGCCAACGAGGAAGGTGACCTGGGATACCGTAGTCTTCTGTTCTCGGCCAAGAGAAGGAAGCCTACGATGACGTATCGCCAGATCACCTTCGAGGAAAGATACACCCTCGGGCTGCTGCGGCAGCGAGGGCTCTCGCCAGCCGCGACCGCCCGGGTTCTGGGGCGGCATCGGAGCACCATCCTGCGCGAGGTGCGACGCAATCGCGCGAGGAGCGACGGGACCTACCGCCCGCAGCTCGCCGAGTGGTACGCCCGCGGCCGGCGCTCGCGTTCCCGGCGCAATCGGCGGTTCGCGGCGGCGGATTGGGAGCGCGTGCAGGCGCTGTTGCGGAAGGACTGGAGCCCGGAGCAGGTGGCGGGCTGGCTGCGGCGTCAGGGACTCCTGGAGATCAGCCACGAGACGATCTACCGCTACATCTGGGCGGACAAACGCCAAGGCGGCACCCTGTACACGCACCTGCGCGGCGCGCGGAAGCAGCGGCGCAAGCGCTACCGGAGCTACGACAGCCGCGGGCGGGTGGCGGGGAAGCGACCCATCACCGCGCGGCCGGCGGTGGTGGAGGCGCGGACCCAGGTGGGCCACTGGGAGACCGACACCGTGCTCGGGCCAGGACGGCCGTGCGTGCTGAGCCTGGTCGAACGGAAGACGGGCTACGTCATGCTCGGGAAACTGCGGGCGCGGACTACCGCGGAGGTGATTCAGCGGGCGATCCAGTTGATTCGGGCCCAGCCACGGCCGGTGCGAACGATCACGGCGGACAACGGCACGGAGTTTCACGACTACGCGGCCATCGAGCGGGCGACCGCTGCACGCTTCTACTTCGCGACCCCGCACCACGCTTGGGAACGGGGGACCAACGAGAACACCAACGGCCTCCTCCGACAGTATCTCCCCAAGCGCAAGAGCATGGCCAGGCTCACGCAACGCGACTGCAGTGCGATCGCCCGCAAGCTTAACCGCCGGCCCCGAAAGCGGCTCGGTTATCGCACCCCGGAGGAATGCTATGTCCGATGAGGCTCAGTGTTGCACTTCAAAGTTGATATCAACC
>JBHIAG010000195.1:0-1710 GCA_046758465.1 Terriglobia bacterium
ACAATTTCGTCGTCCTTTGCGAACCGAGGACGCTGAGCCTTCTGTTGATAGTGTTCACTTACTAATCCATTGTTGTGAACAAACTCGTTTCTTGCCAGAAAGAGTTCTTCCAGATAATCGAGAGCAATCGGGCCACGGCTGAATGAGAACTGTGCTTCTTTTTCGATGAGCGACCGGAACTTGTTGAAATTCGACCCCGGCCCCTTCCGCACTTTCCAACCGCAGCTTTCTGTGACCCGCTGGAAAAACTTTTCGAGAGTGCACACCAGATAGACCAGCGCGAACAGCCGAACGAGCCGAAGGTCTTCACCAAGCGGGCGTTCTTCGTAGGCAACTTGGACCTCTTCAGCGTCGTAAGTTTCGTTTTCTCCAATCTCACCAAACGTTTCTATATCCTGCTTTCGAGCTTCCGCCCGGCGTTCTTGAACGCTTGCAAGCGCGTCCTGGAAAAACGGGTATGCGGTGGCGCAGAAGTGCTGTATTGCGCCGCAGCGCTGGCTTAGCTCCATCTCAGCCAATTGAACACTATGGGTGATTTGCATCATTGGCTTCCTTGCTACGCCGGTAGCTCCCCCCGGCACTGTTTGCGGGTGATGGCCTGAATAGCGGTGATGGCCACCACGTTGACAATGTCATCGGCCGAGCAGCCCCGGGAGAGATCATTGGCTGGCTTCTCCAGCCCTTGCAGGATGGGTCCCAGGGCAGCCGCCCCGGCCAGACGCTCGGTGAGTTTGTAGCCGATGTTGCCCGCATCGAGGTCAGGAAAGATCAAGGTGTTGGCCCGCCCAGCTACTAGGCTGCCCGGGGCTTTCGAAGTCCCCACAGGGGGGATGAGAGCCGCGTCGACTTGCAGCTCGCCGTCCACCAGCAGCTCCGGCCGGCGAGTCTTGACGATGCGCAGCGCCTCCTGCACCTTCCCCACGTGCGGGTGCGTGGCGCTCCCCTTGGTGGAAAACGAGAGCAGGGCCACGCGAGCTTCGACTTCCAGAAAGACGCGGGTGTTCTCCGCCGTCTGCAGGGCGATGTCTGCCAGTTGCGGGGCCGTAGGGTCGGGGAGCACGGCACAGTCGGCGTAGAGCAGCGCGCCCCCGGCCCCCAACTCTTCCCGCGGCAGCACGATGAGGAAGAAACTCGACACCGTTGACCAACCCTGCGCCAGGCCGAGGCAATGCAAAGCGGCGCGCACGGTGTCCGCCGAACTGTGCACGGCGCCTCCCACCGAACCGTCGGCGTCGCCCGCCGCCACCATCAGGTCGGCGAAGTAAAGCGGACGCGCGGCCACGGCGCGGGCTTCCTCTTCAGTGATGCCCTTGGCCCGGCGGCGCTCGAAGTAGATGCGGGCGTAGCGTGCCAGCTTGTCGGCAGCCGTGGGGTCCACCACCGACACCCCCGCCGGGCGCTCCCCGACCCGACCCAGAAGGGTGATGCGGGCAAAACCTTCCCGGCTGATCTTGGCCGCGGCTTCCCGCACGCGCGGGTCTTCGCCTTCGGGGAGAACGATGTGCTGCGGATGCGCGCGTGCCCGGTCTTTGAGTAGCTGCAGGATTTTCATATGGCGGTTCCTCCTGCGGCCTTTGCGTATGCCTGCACACACCGCCGGGGAAGGGCGGCTCAGAATAGACCGGGGCTGCGCGTGGGGTCAACCCTGCAGAGCAGTTGGAATAGCCTACTCACATGGTATCCCCCCGGCTAAGGTGCGCTGTCTCAGCC
>JBHIAG010000196.1:0-1645 GCA_046758465.1 Terriglobia bacterium
GGCCCCTGCCACTGGGGTATTGAGCCGCCGCTGGTCCCAGAGCTGCATGGTGAGCCCGACGACCGGCGTTCCAGACTCAGCCAGCAACGCGGCCGCAGTGGAACTGTCCACGCCGCCGCTCATCGCGACGACCACCGTGTGGTTGCTGTTCATTGGGTGCTGGTGACGGCGGGCTTGTCCGCCCGAGGCGGACGCGCCTTGGGCTCGTAGAGGGGGGAAAGTTCGCGCAGTTGCTCGACCGTTTGGGAGAGGACTGGGGCCACGGCTTCAATGTCTTCGCGGGAGGTCAAGCGGCCGAGGCTGAAGCGCAGGCTGGCGCGGCCACGTTCGGGCGGAAGCCCGATCGCAGTCAGCACGTGCGAAGGCTCGACCGCGCCCGATGAGCAGGCCGCACCCGTCGAGCAGGCCACGCCCTTCAGGTCGAGCGCAATCACCAGCGCCTCACCTTCAACGTAGTCGAAGTAAATGTTCGTGGTGTTGGGGGTGCGCCGGGTGCGATCGCCGTTGACCCCGCAGAAGGGCACGGCGGCGAGGATTCTCGCTTCCAGCTCATTCCGCAATACGCTCACCCGCCGAGCTTCCTCTTCCAGATGCGTCCGGGCGAGTTCGGCAGCGGCGCCCAGGCCGACGATACCGGCGACGTTTTCCGTCCCCGGGCGGCGGTCGCGCTCGTGGTGGCCGCCGAACAGCAGCGGCCGCAGGCGGGTGCCACGGCGGATGTAGAGCGCGCCCACACCCTTGGGACCGTAAATCTTATGCGCCGAGAGCGCCAGCAAATCCACGCCCAGGGCGCGCACGTCAATCGGGAGCTTGCCCACCGACTGCACCGCGTCGCTGTGGAACGGAATGTGATGCTCGCGGGCGATGCGGGCGATTTCGGCAATCGGCTGCACGGTGCCCAGCTCGTTGTTGGCGTGCATGATAGTGATGAGGATGGTGTCGGGGGTGATGGCGCGGCGGACATCCTCGGGCTCCACCACGCCCGCCGCCCCCACAGGCAGATAGGCTACTCCGACACCTTGGGCCTCGCCTGCCGGCAGGCAGGCCTCGAGCGCCTGGCAGGTGTTGAGCACGGCATGGTGCTCGATCTGGCTGGTGATGATGTGCTTTCTGGGGCGCTCGCTGGCGGCGACCACGCCCTGAATGGCCATATTGTCGGCCTCGGTGCCGCCGCTGGTGAAGACGACCTCTTTCTCATGCGCACCAATCAGCAACGCCACCTGGACGCGCGCCCGCTCGACGCCGGCACGGCACCGCTGACCGAAGCTGTGGATGGAGCTGGCGTTGCCGAACTCCTCCTCGAGATAGGGCAGCATGGCCGCGCGGACTTCGGGGGCGAGCGGTGTGGTCGCGTTGTAGTCGATGTAGATGCGTCGCATCGGTGCTTCGGAAAACCTTCCTAAAGCAGAATACCGGAGGGCCTCACCGCTGTCAAATCGGTGTACTCGTCCACATGATTTGGTGACACGTTTCGCCAGCTTGCTGACGCCGGCCCGCGGCCGGCTCGCTTGCTGCCTCCTACTCCGGTGGGGGGACAAGTAGCGACGACCCGTACGGGTCGTCGGTTTTTTCCCCCCAAACCGACGAGGAATGCGGGGCTGCACCTGCCTGCCGCCGGCACGCCCCGCCAACGGCGGGGCAGGCT
>JBHIAG010000197.1:0-1581 GCA_046758465.1 Terriglobia bacterium
GCTACCGGGGTCTGGGCGTCTCCGTGCCGCGGCAAGCCCTTTACGGGGTGCGCAATGCCCGCCGGACGCTGGAAGCAGGTTTCACCAGCGTGCGCAACGTCGCTGCCGGCGGCTACGCCGACGTCGCCCTACGCGACGCCATCAACGACGGCGACATCGTCGGCCCGCGCCTGCTCGTCTCCGGGCCCGCGCTCGGCATCACCGGCGGCCACTGCGACAATAACCTCCTGCCCGCCGAGTACAACCACCGCGCCGCCGGCGTCGCCGACGGCCCCTGGGCGGTGCGCGCCAAGGTGCGCGAAATCATCAAGTACGGCGCTGACCTGATCAAATTCTGCGCCACCGGTGGCGTGCTCTCGAAGGGCGACCTGCCGGGCACCACGCAGTACACCCTGGAAGAGATGCAGGCAATTGTGGAGGAAGCCCACAAGCTCGGCCGCAAAGTCGCCGCCCACGCCCACGGCACCGAAGGCATCCAGCTGGCGATTCGCGCTGGCGTGGACTCGGTCGAGCACGCCAGCCTGCTCGACGCGGAAGGCATTCGCCTCGCCCGCGAGCACGGCACCGCGCTGGTGATGGACATCTATGGCGACACCTTCATCCTCGCGCAGGGCGCCGCGATGGGCATGCTGCCGGAATCGTTGGAGAAAGAGCGCCAGATTGGCCAGCTCCAGCGCGACAACTTCCGTCGCGCCGTCGAAGCCGGCGTCCGCGTCGTGTTTGGCACCGACGGCGGCGTCTATCCCCACGGCGACAACGCCAAGCAGTTTGCCTACATGATTGAGTACGGGATGACGCCGCTCGCGGCCATCCGCGCCGCGACAATCCATGCGGCGGAACTCTTCGGCTGGGCTGAGCGCGTGGGTGCCATCGAGCCCGGCAAGTTCGCCGACCTCATCGCCGTCAATGGCGACCCGCTCGCCGACGTCACCCTGCTGGAACACGTCGGCTTCGTCATGAAAGGCGGCCACCTCATCCGCAACGACTTGAGGTAAGCCGGTGCCGAGCCTTTCGTTTTGTTCAACCCAGTGGCTCCTGCCACTGGGCCACTAGGCGCCGGGGATGATGAGGGGGGATCGCGTCTGCGCGGAGGCTGCGGCGGGTAGCTGCGCCCTAAGAAAGTCCAGGAAGGCGCGCGAGAGCGGTCGGCCGTTGGCGTGCACGCGGCCAACCCGCACCAGGAATACCCCTGCCTTGAGGATGTCGGCCGGGCGCAGGCTCGCTCCCGTGCGCTGCTGGTGTTCCTGCTGGTAGCGCGCAATCGTGCTTTGCAGCGCGGCGTAGAGCTCACGCGCCCAAGCCCCTTCCGGTGGTTGCTCGTAATAGAGGCCGCTCGCGAGCGTCTGGTAGGTCTGCGCGAGGCGTTCGAGCGCAAGCAGGATTTCCGGGTCGGCCAACTTCGGCTGGCCCTCGGCGGCGTGGACGATGGTGAGCGCCAGTTGGGCGATGAACGGCTGCTGGTCGGCCAAAAAATCCGCTTCCAAGCGCACTTCACTGAAGGCAAGTTCAGTTGGCGGCTTGCGAGCTGCCCCGCTCGCAGCGCCGCGTCCCGCTTTGCGGGAGGGTTCAGCCTGCCCGCCG
>JBHIAG010000198.1:0-1577 GCA_046758465.1 Terriglobia bacterium
AGAACGGGACGGCAAAAGTTCTCCGCGTGGTTGACTCCGCAAGCAGGCTAGGCAAAGCGCACTTTGAGGTCGTCCTTGCGCTCGAGGTGGACGGTGTCGACGAAGCGCACGTTGTGCGGCTCCAGTGTCAGCAGCAGCGAATGGGTGCGTGCCCCTTCGCCGAAGAAACGCACGCCGCGCAGCAGGTCGCCGCTGGTGACGCCCGTGCACGCGAACACGATGTTCTTGCCCGGCGCCAGCTCCTCCGTCCTGTAGATACGCTTGGGGTCGCTGATGCCCATCTTCGCCAGGCGCTCCTTATGTTCCGGCTTGGTGGTTACAAGCCGGGCGTACATCTCTCCGTTCAGGCAGCGCAAGGCAGCAGCGGCCAGTACCCCCTCCGGCGCTCCGCCGATACCCATCACCGCGTGCACGCCAGCGCCCACCACAGCGGCCGCAATCGCGGGCGAGACGTCGCCATCGCTGATCAAGCGGATGCGGGCTCCGGCGGCGCGAATGTCTTTGATCAGTTGCTTATGGCGCGGCCGGTCGAGCACCACCACCACCAGGTCTTCCACGTCGCGCTCCAGGCGCTTGGCGATGGCCTTGAGGTTGTCCTTCACCGGGGCGTCGAGATCCACCGCTCCCTTGCAGCTCGGCCCCACCGCCAGCTTTTCCATGTAGATGTCGGGGGCGTGCAGCAACCCGCTCGGCTCGCTGGCGGCGATCACGGCCAGGGCGTTGGGCGAGCCGGTGGCGCAGAGGTTCGTGCCTTCGAGCGGATCCACAGCGATATCCACCTCGGGATAAGAATCCCCGCTGCCAGGTTGGCGGCCGAGCTGCTCGCCGATGTAAAGCATGGGGGCTTTGTCGCGCTCGCCTTCCCCGATGACAATCCGCCCGCGGATGGGGACATCGCCTAGCTCCGCCCGCATCGCTTTCACGGCCTCGTCGTCCGCCTTGTGGCGGTCGCCGAAACCCATGGTGTGGGCGGCGGCGATGGCCGCCTGCTCCACCACCCGCAAGAATTCAAGCGAAAGGTCGCGTTCCATCCTCACCTCACCGCAAAAAGAATTTTCTTTCCAGTTCGGAAGAGGTGCTTCGCACCCGCTGGATCGCTACTCGTACGCCGGGAGGCCGGTGATGTGGTGGCCGAGAATCAGCGTATGAATGTCGTGCGTGCCCTCGTAGGTGTAGACCGATTCCAGGTTGACCATATGGCGGAAGACCGGGTAGTCGCCGGTGATGCCGTTCGCCCCCAGGATGTCCCGCGCCCGCCGGGCCGACTCCAGCGCCAGCCAGACGTTGTTCTTCTTCAGCAGGGAGATGTGAGCATGACTGGCCTTGCCCTTATCTTTCAAGCGCCCCACCTGCAGGGCCAGCAACTGCCCTTTGCTGATCTCGGAAAGCATCCATACCAGTTTTTCCTGCACCAACTGATGGGAGGCGATGGGCCGGTTGGCGAACTGCTTCCGCTCCTTGGCGTAGGTGAGCGCGGTTTCGTAGCACTCCATCGCCGCCCCCAGGCCGCCCCACCCAATCCCATAGCGCGCCTGGGTGAGACAACTGAGCGCGCCCTTCAACCCCTCGACTTTCGG
>JBHIAG010000199.1:0-1535 GCA_046758465.1 Terriglobia bacterium
TTCCTGGTCATCACCGACCGCAAGCGCGACATCATCAAGACCGCAGGCGGCAAGATGATTGCCCCGCAGCCCATCGAGAACCGCTTGAAAGCCAGCCCCTATATTCAAAATGCCGTGGTCGTGGGCGACCGCCGGAAATACCCTGTGGCCTTGCTGGTGCCCGACCTGGTGACACTCAAACGCTATGCGCGGGAACACGGCCGCAGCGGCAGCAGTCCCGAGGCGCTGCTGAACACGCCGCTGGTGCGCCAACTCCTGGACGCGGAAGTGGCAAAGGTCAACGCCGACCTGGCGCAGTTCGAGCGCATCAAGCGCTTTGCCCTGCTTCCGCGCGACTTCAACTTCGACGACGGCGAACTCACCTACACGCAAAAGATCCGCCGGCGTAGCGTCGAGCAACGCTACCGCCACTTGATTGAAACCTTGTACGTCGCAGAGCCCGGCCCCACCTGAGTGGGGGATGGTTATGCACTTGCTAGATGCAATAAAAGAGTTCAACCCCGTGGCTCCTGCCACGGGGCGAGGGTAGCGGCGAGGAATGCTTCTGGGCCCCGATCCCGAAACTTCGGGCGTCGGGGCCGCATTGCCCTCGCCGTCCAGCCCAGCGGCCCCCGCCACTGGGGGGGGTTCCGCCAGCCTGCAAGTTCAACCCCGTGGCTCCTGCCACGGGGCCCAGCGGCGGGAGCCGCTGGGTTGAACGGAAATGGGGAACACTACTGGCACGTTGCGGAGGTTGTCAGCAGCGCGTAAAATGATTGTGAGGGTCAAACCATGAGCAGTGACGACGGCTTGGTCATTGCCGGCCGCCGGTTCCGCTCGCGCCTGATTGTCGGCACTGGCAAGTACCGCTCGCTGCCGGAAATGGTGCGCGCCCACGAAGCTTCGGGCGCCGAGATGGTCACGGTGGCCGTGCGCCGCGTCAACCTCACCGACCGCACGAAAGAGTCACTCCTTGACTCCATCGACCGCGAGAAATTTTTCATCCTGCCCAACACCGCCGGCTGCTACACCGCCGACGAAGCCATCCGTACCGCGCGGCTGGCGCGCGAGGCGGGACTCTCCCACTGGGTCAAGCTCGAGGTAATCGGCGAGGAACAAACGCTCTTTCCTGACACCGAGCAGTTGCTCGAAGCCACCCGCGTCCTGGTCAAAGAAGGCTTTGTCGTGCTCCCCTACACCAACGACGATTTGATTGTGGCGCGCAAGCTGGTGGACGCCGGCGCCGCTGCCATCATGCCTCTGGCAGCGCCCATCGGCTCCGGGATGGGTGTGCAGAACGAAGCGAATCTGCGCATCCTGCGCGAAAAAATCACGGAAGTGCCGCTGATCGTGGACGCCGGCGTCGGCACGGCCTCCGACGCCACGATTGCAATGGAACTCGGCGCTGATGGCATCCTGATGAACACCGCTATCGCCCAGGCCCAGGACCCGGTGTTGATGGCTGAGGCGATGCGCCATGCCCTCGAAGCCGGCCGTAAAGCCTACCTGGCTGGCCGCATCCCCAAGAAACTCTACGCCTCCGCCTCCAGCCCCCT
>JBHIAG010000200.1:0-1518 GCA_046758465.1 Terriglobia bacterium
AGCCACCGAAGAGCCGACGCTGGTGCCCAGGATTCCCAGCCGGGTGTAGCCCTGCTGCTCCAGCCAGCGCACGGCCCGGCGCGCGTCCAGCACGGCTTGGCGCGAGGCCTGCAAGGTAAGCCCGATATTCGGGCTCACCATATAGTCGGCACGCTCCAGCCCTGCGGGCATTCGTCCGTCGTGGTACGGCAGGCTCAAACGCAGGGCGCTGATGCCAAAGCGGCTCAGCAGGCGACAAATGTTGACGTGCCCGTCCGGGTCGGCGTTCCACTGCGGCAGGACGACCACGGCTCGATTGGCCCCGGCCTCTGCTCCGCCCCTGGCTCCATTGCGGGAGTCGGCTGTGGCAGGAAACCAGCGAGCGGACACCAGGTTGTTCTCCGGGAAAGGCGAGGCAATGGCGCTGGGGAAGGTCAGCCGCCCATCGTGGAGCTGGTACCACTCGGCCGGCCCGGTGGCGAAGAAACGGTCGCTGGCCGTCAGGGCTTCATCCGCGTAGCGCCGCAGGAACGCGCGGGGCTCGTGCCGCTGCGGGTCGCCGCCCAAGTGCTCGATGCCCCAAGCGAACGGGCGCGTCTTCCGCCGTGTCTCCCGCCGCCAAAAGGCCCGTTCCAGGAAATGAATCGTGCGACCCAGCATCTGATTCAAGCAAGCTGGGATTATTGCGGTGGGGGCTCGCTCTGTCAAGGCGGCTGGCTGGCAGAGGAAAGATTTGCGATAATGCGCAACGACTCTTGCGGATGAACCGACTGACCGTCACTCTGATCACCTGCGACGAAGAGCGGAACCTCCCCCGCGCTCTGGGTTCGCTCGCCGGCCTCGCGGATGAAATCGTGGTAGTGGATTCCGGCAGCACCGATCGCACCTGCGAGATCGCTCGGCAGCACGGGGCCCGCGTAGTCGAGCGCGCCTGGACGGACTTCAGCGACCAAAAGAACTTCGCCGCCTCCCAGGCAACCCACGATTGGATTTTCAGCCTGGACGCAGACGAGGAATTGAGTTCTGGGCTCCACGCCGAGCTGCGCCACTGGAAAGAGGAACCGGCAGCGGCCGCCGCCTATGCCATGCCTCGCAAGGCCCGCTACCTTGGCCGCTGGATCCACCATTCCGGTTGGTACCCGGACCCCAAGCGGCGCCTCTACCACCGCGAGCGCGCTCGCTTCGTCAGCCCGCTCCACGAATCGCTTCAAGTGGACGGCCCCGTGGGGCGCTTCCAGGGCGACCTCTACCACCACACTTTTGCGACAGTCAGCGACCACGTGGCGCGCGTCAACACCTACACCAGCCTGGCCGCCGAGCACCTCTTTGCCGCTGGCCGCCGTCGGTGGCTTCTCCCTTTGCTTGTCAGCCCTCCGTGGATGTTGCTGCGCACCTATTTCTTGAAGCAGGGCTTCCGCGATGGCTATCCGGGCTGGCTGATTGCGAACCTGACCGCGCTGGCGAGCTTCCTTAAGTTCGCCAAGTTGGGCATCCTAGTTCACGGCGGGTCGCTCAGAGAGCACGCCCCCACGCCCACGC